>NZ_JBLLJM010000002.1:0-527178 GCF_053543495.1 Camelimonas sp. ID_303_24 | reverse complement strand
GCTTGCGCGCAAGCCACAAAAGCTGGGCTTGCGCGCAAGTCGGAAAAGCCGCGCCTGCGCGCAAGTCGTAAAACTGGTGGCCGCGCGGCATTGCCCAGGCGCGTCAGGGCGCCGGTTCTGGCCAGGGCGGCGGGCGGACCGTGCGGAGGGCGGACCGTGCGGCGGGCTGTGCGCTGGTGGTGCGGAGGTTGTGCGCGGGCTGTGGATGAATGAAGCGCGGCTATCCGGCGCCAGTGCATGCGCCCTGGTTGCGCGGGCGCCCGCACTTGCCGGCGTGTGGCTGCATTTGCCTTGAACCTCAGCGACCTATGTCAAAGTGTCGCCGTTTTTGCGTCACGCTTGCGCCCAGCGTCCCCATCTAACTATGCCTGTTGATAAGTTGTTGATTCGCAGTGATTCCCCATGATTGTTCGCCGTCTGTCCACTGATGCGCTGTTTTTGGTGCTGGTTTGCCTCGTCCTCGGGACGCTGGTGCTGGCGCAGACGTCGGTTCGCGCCCTGTCGGTGACCAGCGCCCGTTCCGGCGCGGTTTCGGGTGCGTCGGCCTGCATGAACGCGTTGACCTGCGCCGCCCAGCACGGCCCCGCCACGGGGCGGACGCCTGTCGCGCGCGTCTGACAGCATTGGCGAAATGCGCCGCCGGCTTCGGCGCGGCGCGCGGTCTGAAAAGATCCGCAAGGCGTCCAGCGTTCTGCCCGGCGCCTGGCCGAGCAGTTGGCCGAACACTTGGCAGAACATTTGGCCGAACATTTTTCCGGCGAGTGGATGCTTCCGCCATTGCCGCCGGCCGGAGCCTGCGGCAGGGCTTCGCCATTTGTTATCACGTATAAACCCCTGCTGATCCGGCGAACCCGCCGGGATCTACCGTGAAAAAGCGTCACGGGCTTGACGCAACCGCAACGGGAAACGACGATACCCGCCAATCATGGATCATGGCGCGTCTGGGCGAGGCCTGTTCGGGCTCCACGCAGGCGTTTTCATGCTCCGGATACTTGGTGAGAGACGGTTATGCGGTCTGCGTGGATTTGCCCGCGCGTCGCCGGCCATCTCCAGGGGCCCGCACGTTGATATCCTTTTCGCGCATACCATTCTTCAGGGACGCCGGGCTCGACCTGGCGCCCTTCGAGCCGCGTTGCCGCTGGCGCAAGTTCGACGTCGATGAAATTCTCGTCGACTTTGAGGACAGCTCCACCGACGTGTTCTTCATCGTCGCTGGCGATGTGCGCATTCTGAACCGCACCCTTGCGGGCAAGGAAATCATTCTGGGCGAAATGCGCGGCGGCCAGTTTTTTGGCGAGCTGTCAGCCATCGATGGGGTGGGGCGTTCGGCCAATGTCACGGCTTTGACGCGCGGCGAAGCCTGCATCGTCCCGGCTCCGGTGTTTCGCGACATGGTCTACGCGTCGCCGGCGCTTTCCGAGCGGGTGATGCGCATGCTGGCCGGGCGGGTGCGCGAGCTGAATGCGCGGCTGATGGAGCAGTCGGTGCTCGATCTGCGCCATCGCCTGTATTCGGAGCTGCTGCGCCTGTCGACGCCGCGGCCGGGCCATGAGGGCGAGCGGGTGGTGACGCCGCCGCCCTATCACCATGTTCTCGCCGCCCGCATTGGTTGCCGGCGCGAGCAGGTGACGCGCGAGTTCACCCACATGTCGCAGGAAGACCTGATCGAACGCACCCGCGGCGCGCTGGTGTTGAAGAAGCCGCAGGTGCTTGAAGCCCGCGTCGTTCAGGCCTTGCGCGAGAGCGACTGAGAACGAACGACGGCGGCGGTCAATGATCCCGGGCCAAAGCCATCCGCGCTGAACCGGCGCCTTGTCCGATTGCCCTGATCGCATCGGGCGGGCGCCGCAGCCAGGCGCCGGGGTCGCCAGCAATCCGCCTGCCCCAGCTGGCGCGCGCCCTATACCCGACCCCGATGCGCCCACGGGTCGGGTTTGGGAGAGGCCCAGGCGGCGTTTGAGTTTTCCAGGCTACGGCTGCGCCCGCATCAGCGTGACCTGGTATTACTGCACCCGCTTCCAGGTCTGGCTCTTGCAGATCAGTCCGCCCATGACGCAGCCCTTCAGCTGCAGTTCCGAGGCGCTGGCGGGCTGCAATTTGCCGGTATAGGTCTTGCCGTCCATGGGATTGTACAGCTGGCCGGAATAATTGCCGTCGTTGTTGCGCTTCATGCCGGAGATCATCTGGACGCCGGCGAGGCTGCGATCGCGTTTCGCCGGATCCGGATTGTGAACATCCCTGGCGCCGCTCCGGGTCCACACGATGGTTCCGCACCACGCGCCGCCGCACGGGCTGATCTTCACGCGCGAGTCACCGGACCCGGTGAGCCAGACGCCGGTAATGTCGGGCGTCTGGCCAACGGCGCCAGTCGCGCCCAGGGCGGCGAGTAATCCAGCGCCGGCCAGGGCGCTGCGAATGGTGACTGAAAGCATGATTGTCTCCACGGAGAAGCTTTCGCGCGCCGCTGGAGGTGGATCTTCTCCAGCTCCACAGCTTGCCTCGCCGGGATGATCGGCGATGCGCTGGCTGTTACAAGCTGGCTTTAAGTCGAATACGCTACGATCATCGGAAAAAGGCTGGCCGCGCCGCGACGCCGGGCCTCCGGGGTCTTCCCATGGAAATTCCCATGGGAATCAGCGGCCTCATGGCGATGGCGCTGCTTGCCGCAGCGTGGGGGCG
Organism: Camelimonas sp. ID_303_24; assembly: GCF_053543495.1. Taxonomy (NCBI): domain Bacteria; kingdom Pseudomonadati; phylum Pseudomonadota; class Alphaproteobacteria; order Hyphomicrobiales; family Chelatococcaceae; genus Camelimonas; species Camelimonas sp. ID_303_24. The sequence goes on along the minus strand of NZ_JBLLJM010000002.1, from coordinate 524,499 downwards.
CGGCTATAAGGCGCTACTTTTTCTGTCTTTCCATCACTTCTGGACGAGTATTACGCATGGCTCTCGAGCGCACTTTCTCCATCATCAAGCCGGACGCGACCGCCCGCAACCTGACCGGCGCCGTCAACGCCGTCATCGAAAAGGCCGGTCTGCGCATCGTCGCCCAGAAGCGCATCCAGATGAGCCGCGCCCAGGCTGAAGAGTTCTATGGCGTTCACCGCGAGCGTCCCTTCTTCGGCGAACTGGTTGATTTCATGATCTCCGCGCCGGTCGTCGTGCAGGTGCTGGAAGGCGAGAACGCCATCGCGCGCTACCGCGAAGTCATGGGCGCGACCAACCCCGAGAACGCCGCCGAAGGCACCATCCGCAAGCTGTATGCACAGTCGGTGGGCGAGAATTCCGTGCATGGCTCGGATGCGCCGGAAACCGCGAAGATTGAAATCGCCCAGTTCTTCGCCGGTAACGAGATCGTAGGCTAATCGGCCTACGCTTGACGGGTCGAAAGGGGCGGCTCATACCGCTCGTCGCAGTATTCGGCGTAGAACCGGAAATACCAGCCGGCTTTTCTGGTTCTTGCGTCAGCGACAGGGCGGCGTCCAGGCGGCGCTGGCCCTGGGGCGCGCTCCGGTCCCGACCGGAGCGGCGGCTCAGCCTGTGTCCTCATGAACAGAGCCGCTCCCGTTCGGGGAGCAGGAGAGCAATCGTGCGCATCACGACCTTGTCGTTTATCGGGTTCCTCGTTGCTTCCGCCGCCGCGCATGCCGCCGGCAACCCCCGGGCAGTGAACCAGCTGCCGCCAAATGATCCCACCGCAGCGAAGCTGACGCCGTATGAGATCACCCTGCGCGCCTTCGACGCCTGCCTCATCACCCAGTCGCGCCTGCTCGGCACGACCCGCGAGGCGGTGCACACGCCGTGCAGCTGCTACGCCCGACGCACCATCGCCAATATGACCAAGGATGAGCTGAACGCCTTCCGCCAGACCGGCTATTTCAACGACAGCGCCCAGGCCAAGGGCCTTGAAGCGATCGACTACTGCAAGTTGAAGCGGCCGATCTGATCCAGCCTTCCTGGACGACGGGCAATAAAAAACCCCGGTGGCGTCGCGCACCGGGGTTTTTTATTGCCCGCATATGTTCACGCGACAGGCGCCGCGCCGGAAGGCCGGCGAGCCGGCCCGGTATGTGGCAGGCGCGCGTTCAGGGCGCTCTCGGGGCGTTGTCAGGGTTCTTCCGCGAAGACCGTTGCCCGGGCCATGGCCGCTGCATCTCGATAAGCCACCCGGCCGTTCTCCAGCCATGCGCCGCCGCTGGCGATCAGCTCCAGCGCGCGCGGATACAGCCGGTGCTCCTGGCGCAACACGCGGGCGGCGAGGGCATCCGGGTCGTCGCCGGCCCGCACCGGCACCACGGCCTGGGCGATGATTGGCCCCACATCCAGCACCGGCGTGACGAAATGCACCGTGCAGCCGTGCACGCGCACGCCGTCGTTCAGCGCCCGCTCATGGGTGTGCAGCCCGGTGTAGGCCGGCAGCAGCGACGGATGGATGTTGAGCAGGCGGCCATCCCAGGCGCTGACGAACACCGGCGTCAGCACCCGCATGAAGCCCGCCAGGCACACCAGCTCCACGCCGGCCTCGCGCATGCGGGCGTCCAGCGCCCGTTCAAAGCTCTCGCGATCCTTGCCGTAGGGACGGTGGTCGATCACCGCTGTCGCGACGCCGTGGCGGGCGGCGGTGGCCAGGCCGCCGGCGTCGGCGTTGTTCGACATCACCAGAGCGATTTCAGCCGGGAAGGCCGGATTGCTGGCGGCCTCCAGCAGCGCCTCCATATTGGAGCCGCGGCCGGAAATCAGCACGCCGATGCGTTTGCGCGTCATGCCGGGGGCGCTCACCGGAACAGCCGGCCACGCGGCGCCACGCGCTCGCCTTCGCCGCTCCAGGCGACAAGCTCGCCGAGCACGACAGCCTTCTCGCCTTCGCCCAGCAGGGCGGCGCGCACCGCCTCCACCTTGTCCGCCGCGACAACGGCGACCATGCCAATGCCGCAGTTGAAGGTGCGCAGCATCTCACTCTCGGCGATGTTGCCAGCCTCGGACATCCAGCTGAACACCGGATGCGGATCAATCGCGTCGAGATCCAGCGCCACGCCGCAGCCGTCGGGCAGCACGCGCGGAATATTGTCCGGGAAGCCGCCGCCGGTGATGTGGGCCAGCGCCTTGATGGCGCCGGTCTTGCGGATGGCGGCGAGCAGCGGCTTCACATAGATGCGGGTCGGCGTCAGCAGCGCCGCGCCGAGGGATTTCTCCGGGGCGAATGGCGCGGGGGCTGACCAGTCGAGGCCCAGATTGGCCACCAGGCGACGCACCAGCGAAAAGCCGTTGGAATGAACGCCGGAGGAGGGCAGGCCCAGCAAGACGTCGCCTGGGCGCACGTCGTCATGCGGCAGAAGCTGGCCGCGCTCGGCCGCGCCAACGGCGAAACCGGCGAGATCATAGTCGCCATCGGCGTACAGGCCCGGCATTTCGGCCGTCTCGCCGCCGATCAGCGCGCAGCCGGCGTCGCGGCAGCCCTGGGCGATGCCGCGCACGATTTCCACCGCCGCGGCCGGATCGAGCTTGCCGGTGGCGTAGTAGTCGAGGAACAGCAACGGCTCGGCGCCCTGAACCACCAGATCGTTGACGCACATGGCGACCAGATCGACGCCCACCGTATCGTGGATGCCGGTGTCGATGGCGATCTTCAGCTTGGTGCCGACGCCATCGTTGGCGGCGACCAGGATGGGGTCGCTGAAGCCCGCCGCCTTCAGGTCGAACAGGCCGCCGAAACCGCCAATCTCGGCGTCGGCTCCGGGGCGCCGGGTTGAGCGCACCAGGGGCTTGATTGCGTCGACCATGGCGTTGCCGGCGTCAATGTTGACCCCGGACTGGGCGTAGGTGAGGCCTTCTGCTTTCTGCTCAGTCATCTGTCTCGTGCGCTCCGGTGTTGGGGGGCAGGTACGACGACCGGCGCCAAGGCGCAAGGGTTGATGAGGCTTTCAGGCATCGTCGCTCTGGTTTTCTTGCGTAATTCTGCCCAGGCGACGGCAAGGCGCCAGTCCGCATCGGGACTTTTCGCCCTGATGTGATCTGATCGCCGCAGGGCCGCGCCATGAGCGGGGCGCGGTTTGAACGTGCGTGCGGGTTGCATTCACAGGGGGCATTCGTTGGGGGGAATTTATTGGGGGCCTGGTTCCCTGTCGCAGGTTTCCGCCGCCGCCCGGCAGAGAGCAAATCTCCCGTGGATGCAGGCGTATGGCGTTGCGGGCCAGTCCTCGCGTGCCCTACCATCGCGGCTGGAGGATGTATGACGATTCCCAATCTGATCACCATCGCCCGGTTGCTGATGGTGCCGCTGGTCGTCGTGATGATCGGCGCCGGGCACTGGGCCGCTGCTTTCGCCATTTTTCTGTTGGCTGGCATTTCCGACGCCATTGACGGTTTTATTGCCCGGCGCTGGGGCATGCAGTCGGAGCTGGGCGCCTATCTGGATCCGCTGGCGGACAAGGCGCTGCTGGTGTCCATTTATATTGCGCTGGCCATTCACGGCGTGCTGCCGGGCTGGGTGGCGATCGTCGTGGTGTTTCGCGACATCATGATCGTTGCGGCGCTGCTGCTCTCCATGTTGCTGGACAGGCCCATGGAAGTGCGGCCGTTGCTCGTCAGCAAACTCAACACCGGCGCGCAGATTGGTTTCGCGGCGCTGCTGCTGGGCTCCAATGCCTTTGGCGGCGCGCCGCCACTGCTGGTCGAGGCTGGCCTGCTGGTCACCGTGGCCCTGACGCTCTGCTCGGCAGGCGCATATCTTGTGCTATGGTTGCGCCACATGGCCGCCTGATCCGGCGTTATCCGGCCGCGACCGGCAGTATTTCTGGAGCGCTCTCCGGCAAGGCGGACGCCGCGTTCGCCGGGAGCGCGCGCCAGGTCAGAGCGATATGGCGGGTTCCGGCGCAGGCCGGGCTGCGCGGGGCGGCGCCCAGGAGTCATGATGCAGGTCAGTCGGGGCAGGTTCTGGATCGGCGTGCTTGTCGCCGCAGCGGTCTTTTTGTGGCTGTTTGGTGGGGCGATGTTCCCGTTCGTCGTCGGCATGGGCCTTGCCTATCTGCTCGATCCGTTCGCTGACCGGTTGCAGCGCCTTGGCATGAGCCGCATCGTCGCCGCCTGCCTCATCCTGCTGCTGTTCGTGCTGCTGGTGGTGCTGGCGCTATGGATCGCTGTACCGGTTCTGGCCCAGCAGGTCGCCGGTTTTCTTGACAATATGCCGCGTTACCTCGCCCGCCTGCACGACCTCGCCAACGCTTATGTGCGGCCGCTGTTCCAGCGCTTCGGCGGGGAGCAGGCGCTCAATGATGCGCAAGCCTCCGTGGGGCAGATTTTCTCCCAGGGCGCATCCTGGGCTGCCGGACTGCTGAAATCCGTGTGGAGCGGCAGCCAGTCCGTGCTCGGCGTTGTCGGCCTGGTGGTGATCGCGCCCGTGGTGGCGTTCTATATGCTGATCGACTGGGACCGCATGGTAAACGCCGTCGATTCCTGGGTGCCGGTTGGCCAGCGGGAAGTCGTGCGCACCCTTGCGCGCGACATTGATCGGGCCATCGCCGGCTTCGTCCGCGGCCAGAGCCTGGTGTGCCTGTTCCTCGGCGTGTTCTACGCCGTGGGCCTGAGCATTGTCGGGCTGAACTTTGGCGCGCTTATTGGCCTTGGCACCGGCTTCCTGACCTTCATTCCCTATGTGGGCTCAACTCTTGGGCTTGTTGTCTCAATGACCGTCGCCATCGTGCAGTTCTGGCCTGAATGGACCTGGATTATCGTGGTGCTGGCGATATTCGTTGCTGGCCAGTTCATCGAAGGCAACATCGTCTCGCCGCTGCTGGTGGGCGATGCTGTCGGGCTGCATCCGGTCTGGCTGATGTTCGCGCTGGTGGCCTTTGGCTCGCTGTTCGGCTTTGTCGGCGTGCTGATCGCCGTGCCCGCCGGGGCCGCCATTGGCGTGCTGGCGCGCTTTGCCCTGCGCAAATACCTCGCCAGCGGCTATTACCGGGATGTCGATCGTCCGCCGTCATCGGGCGGGCAGTCGTCTGGCGGCAGCTGACGCCGGCAAACGGCGCCCCGTTGTGGATCGGGCTGTTGAATGCGGCGGGAAAAGCCGCTTTCCCGGCCGCTGGCGCTGGCCTGCCTGAGCTGCATTCGCCATGGTGATCCTGACCGGAGCACCGGAAGATCCTGATTTTCCCGCCCTTATATGGCCACGGGGATCGGCAAGGATCCGCCAGGGTTTAGTCTGCCAGGTTTCTGGCCGCCCGGTTTCATCCGCCGTCCGCGCGGAATGACGGCCGCCGCCACCGGAGCGACAGGTCCTCGTTCCGGGCGGGCATGATGGCCTGTCGTTTCGAATACAGGCGTTTTAACGGGACGCGGCGTCCGCATGCCTCAAAACGCCCCACCGACAGTGCGACAGGAAACGCGTGGTGTCTGAAGTCGCAGCCCAACTGACCTTTCCCTGGCCCATGCCGGACAGTTTCGCCGAGGAGGATTTTCTCGTTGGCGCAGCCAACCAGCAGGCCTGGGACATGCTGGAGCGCTGGCCGGCCTGGCCCGAGCCCGTATTGCGACTGTCTGGACCGGCCGGCGTTGGCAAGACCCACCTGGCGTCGATTTTTGCCCGACGCGTCGGGGCCGTCTGGCTTCCGGATGCCGCCATGCGCGCTCAGGATGGCGTCGCGCCTGTTGTTGACGGCGATTTTGACAATTGTCGCCCAATTGTCATCGATTCATGCGATGCGGCGCTGGTCGATGAACACGCCCTGTTCCATCTTCTGAATCGGGTGCGGGCGGAAGGGGGCGCGGCCCTGCTGGTGTCCCGCAGCGCGCCGCAGCATTGGGGCCTGAAAACGCCTGACCTGGTGTCGCGGCTGCGGCTGTGTCCGGTGGTTGGGGTCGATGCGCCGGATGATGCCCTGTTCCGGGCCATTCTGGTCAAGCTGTTTCATGACCGGCAGCTGGCGATTGACGTCAGCGTGGTCGACTATCTGGCGCGCCGGCTGGACCGTTCGGCGTCGCTGGCGCGGGATCTGGTGGCGCGCATGGATGTGCGGGCGCTGGCTTTGGGGCGGCGCGTCACCCGCGCCCTTGCGGCGGACGTGTTGCGCGAGGCGAACCTGGATGCGCAAGAGGGCGAACAGGACGAAGAAGGCGAACAGGGGGATGATCCCGGTGACCGGACGATGGTCTGACGGTGACCTGATGGTGATTTTGCCCCTGCCGCCGGGCGCGCGTGCAACTGAAGACATTTGCCGGCCAGGCGTCTGGCCAGGCGGCGGGCAGGAGAGCGGCAGTGGATACCGAAGAATCACGTGATCGCCCGGTTCAGGCTGAAGGGACGCCAGCCGATCTCGCCGTGAACGGGGATGCGGCGGCGGAGCAGGCCGGCCAGGCGGCGCCAAGTGATGTCGCGTCTGGTGATGTCGCGCCCGGCAAACCGGCTGCCGCGGCCGGCGCGAACGACCGGCCGCCCCCAGAGGCTGAAGCCCGCCCGAAGGCCGCCTCCCGCAGGACGAACGCTGCCGGAGCCGCCATGGGCTCCAGGCCAGCCAGCCGGAGCAGGGCCGCAGGTCGCGCCGCCAAATCCCCTGCGGGCGCCAAAAAGTCTTCCGCGGGCGCCCGAAAGGCCGCTGCGGCGGAGGCAGCCGAAGCTTCGGAGCTCACCCCTGAGAATGGCTCCGATCCAGGCGCCATCGCCGCCAGGCTGGCGACATCTTACGCCGCCCTGTTCCAGAACGACGCCACCGATGAGGCGCGCCGTTCCGCCGCGCCGGATCCGCAAAACCTCGGCGTCGCCCGCAAGAGCGGCGACATCTCCGCCGCCGCCGCCGAAATTGAGACGCCGACCGATGGCGCAGCCCTGCGCAACGCGCCGCAGCGCTTCATCAACCGCGAGATTTCCTGGCTGCAGTTCAACCGCCGGGTGTTCGAGGAGGCGTCCAACACGGCCCATCCGCTGCTCGAGCAACTGCGCTTCCTGTCGATTTCCGCCAACAATCTCGACGAATTCTTCATGGTCCGCGTCGCCGGCCTGCGCGGTCAGGTGCGCACCGGGGTGATGACCCTGTCGCAGGATGGCCTGACCCCGGCCGAGCAGCTTGCCGCCATCAGCCGCGAGGTGTCGCAGCTGGCGGACGACCAGCAGCGCCGCTGGAACGAACTGCGCGACCAGTTGCTCGACAACGGCATTGTCACCGTCGAGGACAAAAATCTGACGCGCGCCGAGACCATGTGGCTGGAGGAGTACTTCCTCAACAATATCTTCCCGGTGCTGACGCCGCTCGCCGTCGATCCGGCGCATCCGTTTCCCTTCATTCCCAACCTCGGCTTCAGCATCGCCCTGTCGCTGTTCCGCCAGAGCGACAATCGCAAGCTGACGGCGCTGATCCGCATGCCCGGCAAGATCGACCGGTTCATTCGCCTGCCGGACTTCGCCGACACCGGCGCCGTGCGCTTCATCTCCCTGGAGCAGGCCATCGGCCGTTTCACCGACAGGCTGTTTCCCGGTTACCAGGTGACTGGCCGCGGCGGTTTCCGCGTCATCCGCGACAGCGACCTCGAAATCGAGGAAGAGGCGGAAGACCTGGTGCGGCTGTTCGAAACGGCGCTGAAACGCCGCCGGCGCGGCACGGTGATCCGCGTCGAGTTCGACGGCGGCATGCCGGAGAACCTGCGCAACTTCGTCATGAAGGAGCTGGACGTCTCCGGCGACGAGGCCTTCCTCGTCGACGGCATGCCGGCGCTCAATGACCTGTCGCAGCTGGTGTCGATCGACCGGCCCGACCTGAAGTTCAAGCCGTTCAACGCCCGTTTCCCGGAGCGGGTGCGCGAGCACGGCGGCGACTGCTTCGCCGCCATCCGCGAAAAGGATCTGGTGATCCACCACCCCTACGAGAGTTTCGACGTGGTGGTGCAGTTTCTGCAGCAGGCGGCGCGCGATCCCAACGTCGTCGCCATCAAGCAGACCCTGTACCGCACCTCCTCGGACTCGCCGATCGTCAAGGCCCTGGCCGAGGCGGCGGAAGCCGGCAAGTCGGTGACGGCGCTGGTGGAGTTGAAGGCGCGCTTCGACGAAGAGGCCAACATCCGCTGGGCCCGCGATCTGGAGCGCGCCGGCGCCCAGGTGGTGTTCGGGTTCATCGAGCTGAAAACCCACGCCAAGCTGTCGTCTGTGGTGCGCCGCGAGGGCGGCCAGCTGGTCACCTATTGCCACGTTGGCACCGGAAACTATCACCCGATCACCGCGCGCATCTATACCGACCTGTCGTACTTCACGGCTGACCCGGTGATCGCCCACGACGTCGCCTGCATCTTCAATTTCATCACCGGCTACGCCGAGCCGGACGAGCTGGAGCGCATGGCTGTGTCGCCGGTGACGCTGAAGCCGCGCATCCTCGGTCACATTGCCGAAGAGATGGCCCATGCCCGCGCCGGCCGGCCCGCGGCGATCTGGCTGAAGTGCAATTCGCTGGTCGATCCACAGATTATTGATGCGCTTTATGAGGCCAGCCAGGCGGGCGTCGAGATCGATTGCGTCATTCGCGGTATCTGCGCCCTGCGCCCGGGTATTCCCGGCCTGTCGGAGAATATCCGCGTCAAGTCCATTGTCGGCCGCTTTCTCGAGCACAGCCGCATCTACGCTTTTGGCAACGGCGAGGGACTTCCGAACCGGAGCGCCCACGTCTATATTTCCTCGGCCGACCTGATGCAGCGCAATCTGGACCGGCGCGTGGAAGCGTTGTGTCCGATCACAACGCCGACGGTGCACCAGCAGGTGCTGGACCAGATCATGCTGGCCAATCTGCTGGACAACGAGCAGAGCTGGCGCATCCTTCCCGATGGTTCCGCCACGCGTATCCAACGCATGCAGGGCGAGGAGCCTTTCAACGCTCATCGTTACTTCATGACCAATCCGAGTTTGTCCGGACGTGGAAAATCCCTCAAGGATTCAAGCCCAAAAACCCTTCGCAAGCGTTCCGCAAGGCGCTGACATGGGTGGGGGCGGGCGCCTTCCCGCGCTGAGCCCGGTCGCCATCATCGACATCGGATCAAACTCGGTGCGGCTTGTCGCGTATGAGGGCCGCACCCGCTCGCCTGCGTCGCTGTTCAACGAAAAGGTCCTGTGCGGCCTTGGGCGCGGCGTCGCCAGCACCGGCAAGATGGACAAAACGGCCGTGGCCAGCGCCCTGGCGGCCCTGCAGCGGTTTCGCGGGCTCTGCGATGTGATGCAGATCGAGGACATCCATGTTCTCGCCACCGCCGCCGTGCGCGACGCCTCCAACGGCGAGCGGTTTATCGATAAAGCGGAGGAAATCCTGCGCCGGCCGGTGTCGCTGCTGGCCGGAACGCGCGAAGCTGAACTGTCGGCGCTCGGCGTCGCCTCCGGGTTCTGGAAGCCGGACGGCGTCGTCGGCGACATGGGCGGCGGCAGCCTTGAGCTGGTGGAGATCGTCAATGGCGGGCTGCGGCCGGGGCTCAGCCTGCGCCTCGGCGGCCTGGCGCTGCAGGATGCGTCCGGCGCTTCGCTCAAGAAGGCCGGCGCCCTGGTGCGCGCCGCTCTTGCCAATGCGCCGCAGATCGGCGCCCTGAAAGGCCGGACCTTCTACGCCGTGGGCGGCACCTGGCGCGCCCTGGCGCGTCTGCACATGGAGCAGGTGGGCTATCCGCTGCACGTGATGCACGCCTACGAAGTCTGCCCCAGCGAGGCCATTGCCTTCGCTCGCATGGTGCAGCGCCTTGACGTTGGAGCCCTGGAGGCTATCGGCTCCATCTCGTCCGCGCGCCGGCCGCTGCTGGCCTATGGCGCGCTGCTGCTGGAACAGATCATCCGGCGCGGCCATCCGTCCTCGGTGATGATTTCGCCCTATGGCGTGCGGGAGGGGTTGCTGTTCGAGGCGCTCGCGCCGGAGTTGCAGGCCCAGGATCCGCTGCTCGCCATGGCTTCGGAAATGAACTGGCTGCGCTCCCGTTCGCCACGCCATTGCGAGGAGCTGGTGGACTGGGTCGGCGGCCTGTTCGCCTCCCTGCATCTGAGCGAGACGCCGGCGGAAGCGCGGGTGCGCGCGGCGGCCTGCCTGGTTTCAGACGTCTGCTGGCGGGCGCACCCCGACTATCGCGGCGAGCAGGCGCTGATCCTCTTGTCGCAGGCGACTTTCGCAGGCGTTACGCACCCGGAGCGGGGCTTCATGGCCCTGTCCAACTACATCCGGCATGAGGGCCTGTCGATCGAGAGCAATGTCGCCCGCATTCGTGAACTGATGCCGATGCATCTGGTCGAGCGGGCGCGCATTCTCGGCGCCGCCATGCGCGTCGCCTACATTCTTTCAGCCGCCATGGCCGGGGTGCTGCCCCGCTGTCCGCTGACGGTGAAAAAAGGCGTGCTGACCCTGTCCATCCCGGCGGAGCTGGAAAACCTGCGCTCCGATCGCATCGCCAACCGTCTGCGCCAGCTCGGCCGCACGGTCGGCATGCAGGTGCAGATCAGCGTGAGATGAGGCGGCGCCTCGCGGTCGGGTCGCGCGCGCCGTCGCGTCATGATGGTCGCAGCTGCTGTGCGGCGGCGCCTGAAAGGGCGTTCTGGGCAGGCGCCTGTCACAAAGGCGTCTGACTGGTTCAACCCAGCGAGGCTTGGTTGCCTGCATTTGTTGCGGGCATGACGCGCCGCGCCACAGCGGCTTCCAGCAAGAACAACACGACCTCAAGGCCCGCTATCGTGACGTCACGCCTTCGGCGGGACGGAGCGAGGCGCCGGCCCGCGCGCGGCGGGCCACTTGGGCGGCGCCGGGTTCAGCCGGCCTTCTTCTCCGGCAGATCGACGAACGACACCTTGCCCCTGTCGACCACGACGCCGATGCGGCCATGCTTCAGCGCAAGGGCGCGTTCGCCGAAAATTGTCCGGCGCCAGCCCTTGAGCGCCTGGGTGTCGGCGTTGTCGTCGGCGGCGATGGCTTCCAGGTCGTCGGTGGTGGCGATCAGCTTTGGCGCCACCTTTTCATTCTCTGACACCGCCTTCAGCAGCACCTTCAGCAGATCCATCAGCGCGCCGTTGGACGAGCGGCCGCGCTCCTTCGACGGCAGGGTGATGGAGCGCGGATCCTTGTCGAGGGCGCCCTTGATGACGGCGATGATCTCGCCGCCGGCGCGCGAGCGCTCGAAGCCGTTGGGGGTGGAGCGCAGCTGCCCCAGCGCTTCCGCCGTGCGCGGCGCGTTGACGGCGATGTCGATCAGCGCGTCGTCCTTGAGGATGCGCGAGCGCGGCACATCGCGGGAGCGGGCCTCGCGCTCGCGCCAGGCGGCGAGATCGCGCAGCACCAGGGCGTCGCGGGTCTTGCGCAGCCGGCCGCCCAGCTTCAGCCAGGCGTCGTCGGGATTGGTGTCATAAGTCGCTGGCGAGGTCAGAACCGCCATTTCGTCGGCCAGCCAGTCCTCACGTCCGGAGGCGGCGAGCTGGGCGCGCAGCGCTTCATAAACCGCGCGCAAATGGGTGACGTCGCCAAGGGCGTAGCTGACCTGCTGGTCGGTGAGGGGGCGGCGCGACCAGTCGGTGAAGCGCGAGGTCTTGTCGATTCGCGCGCGGGCCAGATCGCTGACCAGCTGCTCATAGGACACGGAATCGCCATAGCCACAGACCATGGCGGCGACCTGGCTGTCGAACAGCGGCGTCGGGATCACATGGCCCATGAACCAGATGATCTCCACATCCTGCCGGGCGGAGTGAAACACCTTCACCACGGCGGGATTGGTCATCAGTTCGAAAAACGGGGCCAGATCAAGGCCTGGGGCCAGCGGATCCACCAGAATCGCCTCATCGGGCGACGCCATCTGGATCAGGCAGAGCTTCGAATAATACGTCGTCTCGCGCAGAAACTCTGTATCGACCGTCACATAGGGATGGGCGGCGAGGCGGGCGCAGGCCGCCGCAAGTTCGGCGGATGAAGTAACTGGCAGCATAACCGGGCTATAGACCACGCTGGGAGGAATGTCCCGACTGTTTAGCTTTTTTGCTGCGTCGGCGCCATAATTTCTCCGCAAGGAGCTGTCTGCGCCTCCCGCAGGGCGTCCGCCATTGACAATGGGGGCGCCGTATGGGTTTTGTCGCGCTCCAACATGCCGCCGGCGTTGCCAAATTTCCCGGCGTCCCCGTTTTTTCAAGGATCTGGCGCAAGACAATGCATCGTTACCGCTCCCATACGTGTGGCGCCCTGCGCGCGTCGGATATCGGCAGCCAGGCGCGACTTTCCGGATGGTGTCACCGTATCCGTGATCACGGCGGCGTGCTGTTTATCGACCTGCGCGATCACTATGGCGTCGTGCAGTGCGTGGTCGATCCCGATTCGCCCGTGTTCAGCCTGATGGAGCAGGTGCGGTCCGAGTGGGTGGTGCGCGTCGACGGCAAGGTCCGCGCCCGTCCCGAGGGCACCGTCAATCCGGAGCTGCCCACCGGCGAGATCGAGATTTACGTCACTGACGCCGAGGTGCTGGGCGCCGCCTCCGAGTTGCCGCTGCCGGTGTTCGGCGATCAGGAATATCCTGAAGAGATCCGTCTGAAGTACCGCTTCCTCGATCTGCGCCGCGAGAAGCTGCACGCCAACATCATGAAGCGCGGGCGCATCATCACCAGCATGCGCAACCGCATGCAGGATCAGGGCTTCTTCGAGTTCCAGACGCCGATCCTGACCGCGTCGTCGCCGGAAGGCGCCCGCGACTTCCTGGTGCCGAGCCGCATCCACCCCGGCAAGTTCTACGCCCTGCCGCAGGCGCCGCAGCAGTACAAGCAGCTCATCATGATGAGCGGCTTCGACCGCTACTTCCAGATCGCGCCGTGCTTCCGCGACGAGGATCCGCGCGCCGACCGCCTGCCGGGCGAGTTCTACCAGCTCGACCTGGAAATGAGCTTCGTCGAGCAGGAAGACATTTTCGCCGCCGTCGAGCCGGTGATCACCGGCGTGTTCGAGGAGTTCGCCGACGGCAAGCCGGTGACCAAGAACTGGCCGCGCATTCCTTACGCGCAATCCCTGCGCAAATACGGCACCGACAAGCCGGACCTGCGTAACCCGCTGGTCATGCAGGAGGTGTCTGAGCATTTCCGCGGCTCCAACTTCAAGGTGTTCGCCAGCATGCTGGAGAAGGCCGGCAATGAGGTGTGGGCGATTCCCGGTCCGGGCGGCGCCAGCCGCTCGTTCTGCGACCGCATGAATTCCTGGGCGCAGGGCGAAGGCCAGAAGGGCCTTGGCTACATCATGTGGGGCGCTGCCGAGGGCGAGGGCGCCACGGGCGTGGTTGGTCGGGGGCCCATCGCCAACAACATCGGGCCGGAGCGCACCGAAGCCATCCGCCAGGCCCTGGGCCTGAAGGAAGGCGACGCCGCCTTCTTCGTCGCTGGCGATCCGCAGAAGTTTTACAAATTCGCCGGCATGGCCCGCACCAAGGTGGGCGAGGACCTGAAGCTGGTCGATCACGACCGTTACGAGCTGGCCTGGATCGTCGACTTCCCGTTCTACGAGTGGAACGAGGACGAGAAGAAGATCGACTTCTCGCACAATCCGTTCTCGATGCCGCAAGGCGGTCTGGAGGCCCTGAACAGCCAGGACCCGCTGACCATCAACGCTTTCCAGTACGACATCGCCTGCAACGGCTATGAAATCGCCTCCGGCGGCATCCGCAACCACCGCCCCGAGGCGATGGTGAAGGCGTTCGAACTGGCGGGCTACGACGAGGCGACCGTGGTTGAGCGCTTCGGCGGCATGTACCGCGCCTTCCAGTATGGCGCGCCGCCCCATGGCGGCATGGCCGCTGGCGTCGATCGCATCGTCATGCTGCTCTGCGGCGTCAACAATCTGCGCGAGATCTCGCTGTTCCCGATGAACCAGCGCGCCGAAGACCTGCTGATGGGCTCGCCCGCCGAAGTGGGGCCGAAGCAGCTGCGCGAACTGCACATCCGGCTCAACCTGCCGGAGGCGTGAGGACCGTGGCCGCCAGGTCTGGTTTCCCGGGTCGCGGCCATGCCCCCAGAAGGGCCTGAACTGGAAGGGGCGTCCGCCGTCACTGGCGGGCGCCCCAATCATGTACAAGGCGCCAGATGCGCGCGCCGGGCGCCGGGTCCGTCGTCGGTGAATGCCGGCGATTCCCGTGAATTCTGGCAGCGTCATGGAGACGTGGGATGAGCGCTGACACCCCGGTCACCGCCATCGTGGTGGCGTGGAACAGCGCCGACGCGCTGCCGGAGTGCCTGACGGCGCTGAACCGCGAGGGCGTCGCCGTCATCGTTGTCGACAACGCCAGCAGCGATGACACGGCGGCGGTGGCCGCGGCCCACGGCGCGCGCGTCATTCGCAATGCGCGCAATGAGGGCTACGGGCGCGGCAACAATATCGGCGTCGCCGCCGCCGGCAGCGACTTCATCCTCGTTATCAATCCCGATTGCGCGCCTGATCCGGGCTGCGTCGCGGCGCTGCTCGCCGCCGCCGGGCGCTGGCCGGACGCCGGCATGCTGGCGCCGCGCATCATCGAGCCGGACGGCCGGCTGTTTTTCCAGCGCCGCTCGCTGCTCTCGCCCTATCTGACCAATCCGCCCGACATCCTGCGCCTGCCGGAAGGCGATTGCTGCGCGCCGTTCCTTTCGGGCGCCTGCCTGCTGATGCGCCGCGCGGTTTTTGAACGGCTGGGCGGCTACGATCCCAATATCTTCCTGTTCTATGAGGATGACGACCTGTGTCGCCGCGTCGCCGAAGCGGGCCTGGCGCTGGTGCATGTGCATGCGGCTGTCGCCCGGCACGGACGCGGCAAATCGGCGGGCAGGGCGCCTGGCCGGGTGTTTCGCGCCCGCTGGCACATGGCGTGGTCGCAGGCTTATGTAGCCGACAAATGGAAATTGCCGTCGCCAGCCCTGGCCACGGCCCTGGTCAATGGCGGCAAGACGCTGCTGGCCCTGTTCAGCTTCCGCCGCGCCACCATCGAGCGTTATGCGGGGAGCGCGGCGGGCGCCCTGGCTTTCCTGAGGGGCAGGCGGGCGCTGGCGCGGGAGAATCTGGAGCCGGCAACGCCGGATGCAAGCGACGGCGGGTGACCAGATGCGTCGGGGGCGCTGGGATTTCTCGCGATGTCATGTCTCACAATGTCATTTCTCGCGATGTTCTGGATGCGCGGCAAATTGCGGCCGGCCCTGGGCCGGGAATTTGCGCGATCGTTCTGATTCACTGCGCTTTCTTAACGCTACATGGTGTCTGCTACGCTGGAGCGCGGTCCAGTCCCGCATGTGGTCATGCGCGATGGTCGTACCGGAAGGCTGGAGTCTGTCTTGCGAAGCCTGGAGCGCTTTACGGTCAGGCGGAAGCGTCGGATCGACTGGAATTCGCTCCAGGTAAAGGCTCCGGTTCACAGGGCAGGCGCCGGCCCCTTGCACTGACGTATTTTCGGCGCGAAGGGTGGAAGCTGCTTGTCCGGCAAGTGCGCGAGGGCATGGCGGCGGGATGAACCGGGGCGGGATGGCCAGAGGCGAGATGGGCAGAGGGATGACCAGCAGGATCGAGCGTGTCGGCGCGGTGCAGGCCGGGGAGGCCGTGGCGGCGGAACCGTGGCGGGGCGGGCTCCTGGGCGCCCCCACGGTGACGGAGGCCTCCGTCGGTCGCGCCAACAATTTCAACCTGCTGCGCCTGGTGATGGCGGTGGCCGTCGTCGTTTCGCATGGCTTCAGCGTCATCACCGGCAATGTGCACGACGAGCCGCTGACAGCCGCGACCGGCTATACCCTGGGCGAGCACGCCGTGAACGGCTTCTTCGTCATTTCCGGCTTCC
Source organism: Camelimonas sp. ID_303_24 (assembly GCF_053543495.1). Lineage (NCBI taxonomy): Bacteria > Pseudomonadati > Pseudomonadota > Alphaproteobacteria > Hyphomicrobiales > Chelatococcaceae > Camelimonas > Camelimonas sp. ID_303_24. The sequence goes on along the minus strand of NZ_JBLLJM010000002.1, from coordinate 508,632 downwards.
TGGTCACCATGAGTTTCGACCGGCGCGGCTGGCTTGACTACGCCCTGGCGCGCGTTCTGCGCATCGCGCCGGGTCTGATCGTCGCCACGCTGATGGTTGGCCTGGTGTTTGGCGCGGCGCTCAGCTCGCTCGGGCCGTTTCGCTACCTGGCGGACGCCGGAACCTGGAAATTCGTCGTCCAGACCTTGACCACCTACAAGAGCAACACCGTCTTGCCTGGGGTGTTTGAGAACAACCCGTTCCGCTTCCCCATGGGAACGGTGTGGACCCTCAAATATGAGGTGATCTGTTACGCGGCCGTGTTCGTCATCGGCGCGCTCGGCCTGCTGCGCAGCCGCCGGCTGGCGCTTGGCCTGCTGCTGTCGCTGACCGCCGCCCTGCTGTTGCTGGACTGGCTGCAACCGGACGCAGCCAAGGGCCTGCAGACCGCCGTGCGGCTGCCGTTGCTGTTCACGGCCGGCGCGGTGTTCTATCGCTTTGGCGGCTCCATCCGCCTGTCGATCCTGGTGGCGATGTTCATGGTCGCCGGCGTTGTGCTGCTGCGGAATACCTTCGCCTACAACACGGCGCTGTTCCTCACCGAGGCCTATTGCCTGATGTGGCTGGCGCTGGTTCCGGTCAGCCGTCTCCTCCCCGAGCCGCGCGATGACATTTCCTACGGCGTCTATCTGTACGGCTGGCCCATCCAGCAGGCGTTGCACGCGCTGTTTCCGCTGGCCGGCGCGCTCGTCCTGCTGGCGCCGGCGCTGGCGCTCACCGTGCTCGTTGGCTTCGTCTCGTGGCGGATGGTTGAGAAGCCGGCTCTCAATATCAAGCGCCGTATCCTTGACCGGCGCGACCGCCCGCGGCCGATCTGACGCGCCTCCCGGCAGGCTGACCAGGGCCCTGCGGTGAAATTGGCCGGGGCATACCCGTCTGGACACGACAAGGCCCGCGCCATGCGCGGGCCTTGTCATTGATAGCCGCGAAAGCCGGTGATCTGGCGGTTCAGGGCTTTTGCGCTTCAGCGCTTCCTGTTGCCGATATCGCTCATGTCGAAAGGCGTCGTCTGGTAGATCTCGTTGATCCAGTTGCCGAACAGCAGGTGAGCGTGGCTGCGCCAGCGGTTGTTCGGCATATGCTCCGGATTGTCCCCCGGGAAATAGTCGTGCGGAATCGCCATCGGCACATTGGCGCTGAGGTCACGGAAGTACTCTTCGGCCAGGGAGGTCGAGTCATACTCGATGTGGTTGAACATGTGCAGCGAGGCGGTGGCCGGATCGTCCAGCAGGCACAGGCCCGCCCTGTCGCTTTCCGCCAGCACCTTCACGCCGGAACCGGCCGGAATATCGCTCTTGAGCACCTCGGTCCAGCGCGACACCGGCACCGAGAAATCATCCGAGAAGCCGCGCAGATAGGGCGAGGCCGGACACAGGTTGCGATGGCGGAACACGCCGAACGCCTTCTGTTCCAGCTCATACTTCGGCATGCCGTGGAAATGGTGCACGGCGGCCTGGGCGCCCCAGCAGATGTTGAAGGAGCGGTGCACATTGGTCTGCGTCCAGTCGAAGATCTGGCGCAGTTCATCCCAATAGTTCACCTCCTCGAACGGCAGCCGCTCCACCGGCGCGCCGGTGATGATGAAACCGTCGAACTTCTCATCCCGGATCTCCTCCCACGTGCGGTAGAAGGCAATCATGTGCTCGGCTGATGTGTTGCGCGGCGTGTGGCCGGAGATGCGCACCAGCGTCATCTCCACCTGCAATGGCGTCGCGCCGATCAGGCGGGCGATCTGCGTCTCGGTCCGGATCTTGTTGGGCATCAGGTTGAGGAAGCCGATGCGCAGCGGGCGGATATCCTGACGCACGGCGTCGGTTTCCCGCATGACCATCACGCCCTCGGCCTCAAGGGTGCTGAAAGCAGGCAGGTCATCGGGCAGCTTGATGGGCATCGGCGCATCCACTCGGGTTTCGCGCTCTCCGTGCAGACGGAAAACGCGTCGACAAACGACAGCGCGCAGGCGGCGGGTGGCCGTCTCGCGCTCCGGATTCGGGCAGGTGGATGCGGTGGCTGGTTCCGTTTGGTTGCCGGTCTGGCCACATCCTCCCCTGAGGGGAGCGCCACCTTGCCCGGAACAGGCAGGTTGGCGTTGGGAATGCATCCCAACTCCTGATGTAACGCTCTGTTTAAGCCGGATTCCCTCCACGCACAAGAGGGACGTTTCACGCCAGGGCGCATCCGCGGAAAATAATTCTGCGAGGGCCATCTGTCTGGAAGGATTTCATCCAGGCGGGCGCCGTTTCGCGTCGGGAAGCCGCGTCAGGGCAGGCGGGTGGAGCAAATTTTGATCCGCGCCAGCTGACGTTGCGCCGGTCGCGGATCGCGATATCCCGCCCGTTGCGCCCCCTCTCAGCCGCCGTCGCGAATTTTCCGGACGGCGGCGGCGAAGGCCGTCACATCCGTGTCCTGCAGCAGCGGCAGCAGCGTTTGCACCTGCTCCTTCGGCAGGTCCCACCAGGCGCTGGCGAGCAGGGCGGCGATGTCCGGTTCGCTGAAACGGTAGCGGATGATCCGGGCCGGGTTGCCGCCGACGATGGCGTAGGGCGGCACATCCTTCGTCACCACCGCGCGCGCGGCAACCACGGCGCCATGACCAACCGTCACGCCGGAGAGGATCATGCAGCCCGAGCCGAGCCATACGTCATGGCCAATATGCACGTCGCCCGAGGTGGCGTGGTAGTCGCTGTTCGCGCCCGGCCAGACAGTGGGGAAAGCCGGGAAGGGAAAGGTCGAGACCCAGTCCAGCCGGTGGTTGCCGCCGAGCAGGATCTCCACCTTGTCGGCGATGGAGCAATAGCGGCCGATGCTGAGCTTGGCGCCTGATTCAGCGAACCGCACCTTGGGGCGGCCATAGCTGTAGGCGCCAAAGCTGAAGCCGCGTTTTTTCGCCAGATTCGCCAGATGCACGCGGGTTTCGTTGTGCGGATTGCGCCACTGTCCGATCAGCCCCATGCCTGGTCGTTCTCCCGGGAGGTCAGTTCAACACACCCGCACATGCAACGGGCGTCGCAATGTGCGACGCCCGCGCCATAACGTCAAAGCCTGTTCGGGCCTACTTTGTCGTGGCCTTGAAGTCGAGCGCATCGAACAGCGCGTCCGGGTTGCCGGAGGCTGCGCCAATGACCAATTCGCTGATCGGGTCGCCGTCCGGCTTCCGCGATGTGGCGGAGAGGCTCAGGGAGCCGCTGTCGCGGATGAACTTGCCGAGCGCGCTGGTCAGCGCTTTGGCGCCGTCGCTGGAGCCAATCATCGACGGCAGCAGCATCTGCGCCAGGGCGGCCCAGCCGGCCCGCACCTGGGTCGCGTCGCTGTCGCCCTGTTCCTTAGCCTGCAATTCGGCGAAGCGCTTCGCAAAACCGCTGTCGGTCACGTCCAGCGAGAGGTTCTTCAGCCGGGAGGCGAGCAGCAACTGCTGGCGCCGGTCTTCGTTGGCCGTGAACAGCTCCTGGCTGACATTGCCCAGCAGGCCGGTGATCCTGACGCTGCCGATATCGGCGGCGCCGAAGTAAAACCCGCCGATGCGCAACTGCTGCGTGGCGGCGTCCCATTTGCTGTCGATTGAGGCCGACAGGTCGAGCTTGTCGTAGCCCATGGCGTGCAGCTTGGTCAGGGTGGCGTTCACGGAGGAGTCGTCGTCCTCGCTATCGTCATCCTTCTTCGGCTTCGGCAGGTCGATCACCAGGCGGTCGAGGCTGGTTTCGACGGCGGTGGGCACGCCATTGACCGGGTCGCTGTAAGAGCCGGAAAAACCCTGGACGGTGAATTTGACCCGCTCGCCCGGCGCATCGGGGCTGGCGACGTTGACGTCGATATTCTTCAGGGTCACGCCGCCGGTCGTCGGGGTCAGCGATGACAGGGCAGAATCGTCATCCTTGCCGGCGGCCGCGGCGGCGGAAAGCTTGCGGAACATATCCGCGAGCTTCACCGCAAAGTTGCTGATGCTGCCCTCGCCGATGGCCACGTGATCGCCCTCGACAGGGGCCACCTTCAGGCCGGAGAAGCTGAGCCCACCCTGGGCGACGGCGGAGCCGAACGACAGCGAGGCGATCTCGCCGCGCACGCGCGGCGCCGGCTTGTCGTCGCTTTTGGCGTCCTTGTTCTGGGCATTCTGGCCCTTCGCGTCAGCCTGCTTGCCCGCGTCCTCCTCGTCGTCGTCGCTGCCTTGATCAGGAACGTCGAATGTCATGCCGGTGATGGTGGCCTCGCCGAACGAGAAGGCCTCCAGGATGTCGGCGACATTGCCGTAATAGGCGGCGCGGGCCTTGGGCTCCAGGTCGTCGGGATTCGTCACCGCCTCGATGCCGGCGGTCAGTTCGAGCAGCGGCGTATTGAGCAGGCGGGCTTTGAAGTCCTTGCCGCTCACGCGCTTGATGGCGAAGCTTGCGTCGTCGCTTTTGACGGTGATGTCGCTGGCCGAGAAGGCGCCATAGGCCGGCTGCAACTGGCGATCGGCGTCATTGGCGGCGGCCTCGGTGTAAAGCCGCGCCACAAGCGCCAGATTGACCTGCTCCATGGCCGTCTGGCCGATAGAGCCGCTGGAATTGACCTCGCCCGCCTTCGTGGCGAACGTCGCGCCGCTGGCGGTGATGGCGCCGGCGACGCCGTTCTTCAGATCCGTGATGGTGATCTGCTTCCAGGTCGATGACGATTCGGCCTTGTCGGTCTTCTGGATGAGGACAAGCTCGGGCAGGGTGGCGCGGCTGACGCTGATGTCGACCAGGCGTTTCGCCAGCGGCGTGGCGCTTGTCTTGTCAAAAATGGCGCGCAGGCGCGCTTCGTCCACATTGTCGCCAGCGACTTCGAGCCGGGGAATGCGCAAGGTGAACTGCTTGCCGCTGATCTCGATGTCCGTCAGCGTGACGGACCCGGCTGCCTCGGCGGCGCTCGAAAGGCCGAAGTGGCCAGGCGTGGCGATGGAGCCGACCGAAATCCGCACGCCGTCCTGGCTGGCGGCCACGCGATCAAGTGTCACCGAGCCGGACACCGGATCGACCGAGACGCCGGCCACATCGACGCCGGCGCTGGCGAGGGCGCCGCGCACCTCGCGCGCCGTCCACTGGGCCCCGCCCGCCAGCACGGCGCCGGTGACGACGAATGCCAGCGCGCCGCCTGCTGCGATCCGGCGCGCGGGCCGCCTGCGGGAATTCGCCGGGGCGCCTGCCGGGGGCTGCGCATGGGACGACGTCAGTCTGGAATTCATGGGGGTAACAGTCCTCGGTGGCGTACGGTTGGCTGCGGGTTGGCGGACTTGTTCAGGCTGCCGCCCCCGCCATGAAGAACGACTGGGCGATGCGCGACAGCAGGCAGATGCCGGATCCGGTTCACCAGACGCCGCCACGCCATGGTTGTGGGACGCAACCATGGCGGCTGTAGAGCAAAATCTGGTCGTGCGGGCAAATCCGCCCGGCAATCCGCCCGGGTGGGAGATGGCGCTCCACGAGGCTACGCTCAAGGGGCGCCGGAGGAGAGGCCCGGAAAGCGCCTCCAGAGAGAGGCGCATCGGGAGTGAGACACATCAAAAGAAGGCGCATCTGGGCGAGCGCGCCAGACCGGGGCCGGAACTACAGGGCGAACGACGTGCCGCAACCGCAGGAGGCCGTGGCGTTGGGGTTCTCGATCCTGAACGCCTGTCCCATCAGGTCGTCGACGAAGTCGATCACCGATCCCTGCATGTATTCCAGCGAGACCGGATCAACCAGGACGCCAGCGCCGTCGCGCTCAATGACAATGTCGTCATCGGCGCGGTCACGGTCGATGTCGAAGACGTACTGAAAGCCCGAGCAGCCGCCGCCGTTGACGCTGATGCGCAGCATCGCGCCGCTCGGCTCATTGGCCAGCACCTGCCGGATCCGGCGGGCGGCGCGCTCTGTGACGGTGACGTTCTGCATCGCGGTGTTCCTGCAACATACGGCCAGGAGCCTCTGGCGCCAGCCAGCGGCTTTCCCTGGGCCTGCGCGAAAGGTATGTCCACCAGGGCGCGGCTTCAAGCACCCGGGCGTCCGCGCGCGAATGCCCGGGTGGAAAGTCGGCGGCCTGGCTGTCTGGCCGTCTGGTGGAATTGCAGGTTGAATTGCAGGTGAAATTCCTGGCGCCGGAACACGCCGCCAGGCGCGCCCGGACGGTTCCTGGCGCGGGAATGGCTGGTGGAATGGCCCGCCTTCCACGCCGGAAGGCGCGCGCAGCGGTGGACATGTTTGGGGGGTCTCAGATGACGCATCTGCGTCTGCACGGCGAGCGGTGGACGGCGGCCTGGGCCTGCAATCCGGGGGAGAGCCGGGGGCGTCGCTGGCCCGATGACGATTCGCCCACCCGCAGCCCGTTTCAGCGCGACCGCGACCGGATCATTCACGCAACGGCCTTCCGGCGGCTGAAGCACAAGACCCAGGTGTTCGTGCAGCATGAGGGCGATCATTATCGCACCCGTCTGACCCACACGATCGAGGTGAGCCAGATCGCCCGGGCCATCGCCCGCTGCCTGGGCCTCGACGAGGATCTGGCCGAGGCCATCGCCCTGGCGCATGATCTGGGCCACACGCCGTTTGGCCATGCGGGTGAGGATGCCCTGGAGGCCTGCACGCGGAGCATCGGCGGCTTCGATCACAATGCCCAGGCGCTGCGCGTGGTGACGCGGCTGGAGAGGCGCTACGCCGCCTGGGACGGGCTGAATCTGACCTGGGAAGCCCTGGAAGGTCTGGTGAAGCACAACGGGCCATTGCTCGACGCCAGCGGCCAGCCAACGGCGCGCTACGCCGCGCGCGGCGTGCCGGTGGCCATTCTGGAATACAACGCCATTCATGATCTGTGGCTGCATACCCAGGCCAGCGCCGAGGCCCAGTGCGCCGCTATCGCCGACGATATCGCCTATAACGCCCACGACCTTGATGACGGCTGGCGCGCCGGGCTGTTCGCGGCGGACGACGTGCGCAAGGCGCCTTTTCTCGCCGGCATTCTCCATGAGGTGGAGCAACTCTGGCCCGACCTTGATCTGGCCCGGACGATTCACGAGGTTGTCCGCCGGGTCATCACCCGGTTCGTCGAGGACGTGATTGCTGAAAGCGGTCGTCGAATCACCGCCCTTGGTCCGGCGGACGCCGACGCGATCCGGTTCGCGCCAGAGCCGGTGGTGGCGTTCTCGGAACGAATGGCCGCCGCTGACCGCGACATGAAGCAGTTTCTGTTTCCCCACATGTACCGGCACCGGCGGCTGATGCGCCTGCGCGAGGGGGCGGACTCCATCGTCCGCGATCTCCACGCCCGTTTCCTGGCCGAGCCGGAACTGCTCCCGGCGGAATGGCGGCGCGATCTCAACGGCGAGGCGGGGGAAGACATGCGGCTGCAACGGCGGGTGGCTGATTATATCGCCGGCATGACCGACAGCTACGCCCTGGCGCGTCACCAGGCGCTGTTCCCCCATACCCCCGACGTGACCGCCCGGCCTGAAGCCTGGACCGGCGGACACGATATTTCAGACCATTGACCGGATTGCCGGCAACTGGCCGGTTTTGGCGGCGTCCAGGTCCTGGCCGCTCCGTCGCCCCAGCCCGTGCGTAACTGGCCGCCGTATCCGCCGCCAGCAACGCCTGGCGCCTATGCCTCCCGGCGCCGCATGAGTCGGGCTGATTGGGTTTTGGCATGACTCCTGCTATTGGGGCGGCAGGACTATTGCGGGCGGCGGGATCATTGCGGGCGGCGCGATCCGGAATTGACGCCCAGCGGCCGCCAGGCTTGTGAAGAAGCGTTTTGCAATGAACATTTTTGATATTTACGAACAGCGTTTGAAAACGGTGCTTGAAGGTCTTGCCGCCACCGGCGCCATGCCCGGGGGGCTGGATCTCTCCCGCGTGGTGGTGGAGCCGCCGCGCGACATGAGCCATGGCGATCTCGCCACCAATGCGGCCATGGTGCTGGCGAAGGAAGCGAAGACCAATCCGCGCGCCCTGGCGGCATTGATCGTCGGTCCGCTCGGCGAAGTCGAGGGCGTGGCGTCTGTAGAGATTGCAGGCCCTGGATTTATAAATATACGATTGAAATCAAGCGTTTATCTTGATGTTCTAAAGGCTGTTGTCAACGATCCACAAGCCTTTGGCCGTGCCGCTGCCGGTCGTGGCGCGGTCAATGTGGAGTATGTCTCGGCCAATCCGACCGGCCCGATGCACGTGGGGCACGGGCGCGGCGCGGTGTTTGGCGATGCGCTCGCCAGCCTGCTGGCGTTCGCCGGTCATGACGTGACCCGCGAGTATTATATCAACGACGCCGGCGCCCAGGTCGACGTGCTCGGCCGCTCCGCTTTTCTGCGTTATCGCGAGGCGCTCGGGGAGGATATCGGCGAGATTCCGGCGGGTCTGTATCCGGGCGACTATCTGGTTCCGGTCGGCAAGGCCCTTGCGGAGGCTCACGGTCAGGCCCTGCTGCAGATGCCGGAGGAGGCGTGGCTGCCAATCGTCCGTGACGCCGCCATCGACGCCATGATGGCGATGATCCGGGGTGATCTCGCGGCGATCGGCATCAGCCACGACGTGTTCTTCTCGGAGCGTTCGCTTTCCCGGGGGCCCGACGGCGACCAGATTGGAGCGACCATCGCTGACCTGCGCGCCCGCGACCTGGTGTATGAGGGCCGGTTGCCGCCGCCGAAGGGCCAGCCGGTGGAGGATTGGGAGGATCGCGAGCAGACCCTGTTCCGCGCCACCGCCTTTGGCGACGACGTGGACCGCCCGCTGCTCAAGTCCGACGGCTCCTACACCTATTTCGCCGCCGACATCGCCTATCACCGCTCAAAATACCAGCGCGGCTTCGCCAGCATGATCGACGTCTGGGGCGCCGACCATGGCGGCTATGTAAAGCGCATGAACGCAGCTGTCGCCGCCGTCACCAGCGGCAATGGCAAGCTTGACGTGAAGCTGTGCCAGCTGGTTCGCTTGCTTCGCGATGGCGAACAGGTTAAAATGTCCAAGCGTTCCGGTGACTTCGTCACACTTCGTGATGTGATTGATGAGGTCGGATCAGACCCGGTTCGCTTTATGATGCTGTTCCGGAAGAACGACGCCACGCTGGATTTCGATCTTGCGAAAGTGGTTGAACAATCCAGGGATAACGCCGTGTTTTATGTGCAATATGCACATGCGCGTTGTGCTTCGGTGTTCCGTCAGGCGGCTGAAGCTTTCCCGGGGCGCAGTTTTGACCAGGCGGCTCTCGCTGGCGCCAGGATGGACGCGTTGTCCGACGCCTCGGAGGTCGATCTGTTGCGGTGGCTGGCGCAATATCCGCGCGTCATCGCGGCTGCGGCTGCGGCGCATGAACCGCATCGCGTCGCATTCTACCTGTATGATCTGGCAAGCGCCTTCCACAGTCACTGGAACAGGGGGCGCGACGCCGTGGCCTTACGGTTTGTTAACCAGGAGAATTCAGAGTTGACCCAAGCACGGCTGGCCCTCGTTGACGCGGTCCGGTCGGTTCTGGCTTCGGGTCTCGGGGTGCTGGGGGTCGGAGCGCCTGAGGAAATGCGCTGAACGGACCGGTCGCGTCGGTCGTTGCTTGCGTATTCCCGGGCTGCCAGCTCACAAAAGGAAACGGAACGCGCCGATGACTGACCGATCCTCCTCCCGCGTTGCGCTCGATCTTGATGCGCTTGAAGCAGGCATCGCCAGCACTGGCGAGCCTTCGCGCGCCGGCGGGGCGTCCGAAGACGCCCGCCTTGCAGAACTGGCCCGCATCGTCGGGCAGAATGACCGTTTTCGCGATTTGCTGCGCGCTCCGGCGGGCGGCGATCGCGTCGCCCCGTTGCAGGCCGCATGGCAGGAGCCAGCGCCGGCGCATGCGGAAGATCCGGCCCATCTGCGGGCATGGATGAATACCCCCGCCACAGGCCACGCAGCCGCGCATGATGCCGGCGCCGCTGACCCGCAGTGGGACGCTTACCACCAGCGTCAGCAGCCCGCCTCATATCAGCAGGCCGCGGCCTGGGACGACGCCGGCCAGGTTCAGCATGGTCACGGTTCCGCCCATGCCGGGCAGGGTTGGGATGGCGGCGCTGGCGCTGCGGCATCCGGCGCGGCTTCCTGGCCAGCCCAGCCGGAGCAGGATCACTATGGCGCGGGGCGCCACGAGTTTGCTCCGGCGCTCGATCCGCTGGAGGCGATTGAAGGCGCCCGCCTGCGTCGCCGCCGGCGGTCGCGCACGCCGCTGTATGCAGCGGTTGGCGTTGTCGCGCTGTGTGTCGCCGCGTCTGCTGGTTACTTCGGTTTGCGTGGCGGCGGCGCTGGCGGAAGCGGCGAGGCGCCGGTCATCCACGCCGACGCCTCGGCTGTGAAGGTGAAGCCGCCGGCGGACAGCGCCGCGGCGCCGGCGCCCACCAAGGAAATTTACGAGCAAATCGCCAGGGCTCCAGGCGAGACGAAGGTTGTCGCCAGCAACGAGCAGCCGGTGGACGTGGAGCAGACCCTGCGCCAGCAGCGCGCCGCCGCTGTCGCCGCCGGCAAGCTGCCGTCCGAGGTTGGCAATGAATCCGGCACGTTTGGCGCGCCGGGCGTTGCGCCGTTGCCGACCCACGCCGCCAACCGCGATCCGCGCTCTGGCCTCGGCGAGCCGCGCCGGGTCCGCACGGTTTCCATCGGTCCCGACGGCAAGGTGCGGGATGCCGGCCAGCAGCAGGCTGCCGTGCCGCAGTCCGTTCGCGAGACGGCCCAGGCGCCGACGCCCGCTGCGCGGCCCACGCCGCCGGCCAGGCCGATGCAGCAGGCTTCCGCCAAGCAGGAGCATCGCGTGCAGCCGACCATGGTCGACAACACGCCGACCGGTTCGGTTGACGCAGCGGCGGCTGCGCCGAAGCCGAAGGCTGTTGCCGCGGCTCCCGCTGGCAAGGGTGGTTTCGCGGTGCAGCTTGGCGCGCCAGGCTCCGAACAGGAGGCGAAGGCCATGGCCGCGAGCCTCAAGCGCAAATACGGCGTTCTGGCCAGCCACGGCACCGCCGTCGTCAAGGCGCAATCCAACGGGCGCACGATTTATCGCCTGCGGGTGCCTGGCCTGAGCCGCGAGAGCGCCACCAGCCTGTGCCAGCAGCTCAAGTCGGTTGGCGGCAGCTGCTTTGTGGCGCAGGGGTAATCCGGCGGGATCTTCGCCGGCGGCTGATGCTCACGGGGCTCCCATTCGGGAGCCCTGCGTGCGTCCGGGCCCGCGTTCCCCGGCATGGCCGGCTATCTTTCTTTGATGATTCGCACCTTCTCCCCCCTGGGGAAGCGCGCCTGGGGAGCAGCATATGACCGCACGGGCCCTGATCGTTGGCCTTTCCGGCCCGGAACTGACTGAAGACGAACGCGGGTTCTTTCGCGAGATCGACCCGTGGGGCTTCATCCTGTTCCGGCGCAATGTCGTTGACCGCGCTCAGGTCGCGCGGCTGACGGCGGAGCTGCGCGCCGCCGTTGGGCGCCATGTCCCGGTGCTGATTGACCAGGAGGGGGGACGGGTCCAGCGTCTGGCGCCGCCGGTGTGGCCGGCCTATCCGCCGGGCCGCGCCTATGGCCAGCTCGCATCGCCCTTCGCCCGGCGCGAGGCCGCCTGGCTGGGGGCGCGGCTGATCGCCCATGACCTGCGCGAGGTCGGCGTCGACGTTGATTGCCTGCCGGTGCTCGACGTGCCGTCGCCAGGCGCGCACGACGTGATCGGCGATCGCGCCTATGGCAACGAGCCGGCGACGGTGGCCAGCCTTGGCCGCGCCGCTGCGGAAGGGCTGCTGTCCGGCGGCGTGCTGCCGGTGGTCAAGCACATCCCGGGCCATGGCAGGGCGGGGGCTGACAGTCACCACGACCTGCCCGTGGTGGATGCGCCGCTTGCGGAGCTGGAGGCTCGCGATTTTGCGCCGTTCCGCGTGCTGGCGGACATGCCGCTGGCCATGACCGCCCATGTGGTGTTCACGGCGCTGGACGCCGCGCGCCCGGCCACCACCTCGCCGGAGGTTGTCAGCCGGATCATTCGCGGGAGCATCGGGTTGGACGGCCTGCTGATGAGCGATGATCTGTCGATGAAAGCGCTTCAGGGCGATTTCGCCGCGCGCGCCCGGGATTCGATAGTCGCAGGTTGTGATGTGGTTTTGCACTGCAATGGCGACCGGGCGGAGATGGAACAGATCGCCGCAGCCACGCCCCTGCTCAATGGCGCGGCGGCGCGGCGCGCCGACATGGCTCTGGGGCGCATCCTGAAAACCGTTGAACCGCTTGATGTTGAGGCGGCGCGCGCCCGTCTTGCCGAACTGCTGGCGCCAGCCGTGGCCTGACAATAAGCATCCCTGGCTGGAAAACAGGCGTGCGGACCAGCTGGCGCTGGTCCGCATTTCCTTGTTTTGGCCGCGAGGGCCGCGTAGGTTTGGCCCATATCAGGTCAGCCATGCGGGCGTTATCGATCCGCGAAAAGCCGGGAGACGGCGCTGACAGGCGGTTTACATGCCGGGCGATTTTTGTCGCTGACAGGCGGTTGGGAGAATTTCGATGGGTGGCGCAAGCATCTGGCACTGGGTTGTTGTCGGAGTGATCGTGCTTCTGCTTTTCGGGCGCGGCAAGATTTCAGATCTGATGGGCGACGTGGCCAAGGGCATCAAATCCTTCAAGAAGGGCATGCAGGACGATGAGGAGGCTCCGCGCGCTCCGGCTGAACAGCCGCGCCCGCTGGAGAACCAGACGACGGCTGATACGCAGGCTGGCGTCCGCAGCGAGGCTGGTCAGAAGCTCTGACAGCGGGGCAGGCGGTCCCTCCGTCGCCGCCGGGCCTTGCGCCTTGCCGCCCCACGATCGGGCTGCACCGGAAGCGCCCTGGACGTCCGTGTGGAGCCAGGCCGGCGGCCCGTGGACACGGCGATGCGTCGATATGGGATGTGCTTCCAGGGTGGTTGCCCTGGAACTCTGACCAGGGACCCCGCCGCCGGTCCTTCGACACAGGTTCTTAGGCGCAGGTTCTTGGGCGCAAGTCTGGATCACCGGAATGATCCGGCCTGGCCAGGAGCCTTTTCCGGTGCAGCGACAATCGCTGCGCCGGAAAAGGCTCCGCTCGGGGAGAGGGAGCAAAAATCCGGTGTGGATTCTTGCTCCAGGGGCCGTCTCTCACGACAACATCCAGGCATGTTGCGTTTGCACGAAGCCGGTTTCGTGCAAACGCAACATGCTCCAGGGCCAGAGAGCGCGTGATGTTCGATATTGGTTGGAGTGAATTGCTGCTGATCGGCGGCGTTGCGCTCGTGGTGATCGGGCCGAAAGATCTGCCCCGCGCCCTGCGCACCCTTGGGCAGACCACCACCAAAGTGAAGCGCATGGCGGCGGACTTCCAGCGCCAGTTCAACGACGCCATGCGCGAGGCGGACATGGAGGAGTTCCGCAAGGGCGTCTCCGATGTGGTCGACACCGCCCGCGACCTGAAGAACAACTTCAACCCGATTGACCGGCTGCGCAGCGAGATCAAGGGCGCCATCGACGACAGCGGCGCGCCGAAGCCGTTGCCGACGACCGATGTGCCCAGCGCCGGCGATTACCTGGCCAGCCTGCCTCAGCCGCCCGCTCCGGATGCGGCCGGAAAGGCCTTCGCCGCCGAAGGCGCGTCGCCGAAGGCCGTGGCGCAGCCGGGCGCAATGCCGGTCGACGCCGCACAGGCGACCGGGGCGCCGCCCGCGCGCAGGAAGCGCGTCGCCAAAGTGAAAGCCCCGGAAAACGTGGAAGGCATCGCGGAAGAGGGCGCGGCGGCAGGCGGCTCCGCCGCAAAGCCGGCCCGCGCGTCCCGCAAGTCCGGATCGCGCGGAGCGAAAGCCCATGCGTTGCCAGTGGATACCCATCCAGTACCGGCCGCTCCGGAAACGCCGGGGGCCGCCCCGAAGCGCTCCCGCGCCGGCAAGGTCGCGGCCGCCGATGCGGAGCCTTCGGCCACCGCGCCAAAAAAAAGCGCCTCCCGCAAGAAAGCCACTCCGGCTGCCGACGACGCCAGCGTTGTTGCGCCTGCGCCCGGGGGCGATGCCTCCCAGGCGGCTGCGCCTGCTGACGTCATCACGCCCGCCAACAAGCCCGCCAGTGACGGAACATCATGAGCGACGACGATATTGAGGCCTCCCGCGCCCCTCTGATCGACCATCTGATCGAACTGAGGGCGCGCCTCATCCGTTCGCTGATCGCGTTCGTGGTGATGTTTTTCCTGTGCTTCGCCCTGGCGCGTTATATTTATAACGTGCTGGTGTGGCCTTACGTCTTCGCGGCGGGGCCGGGGGCGGACGTGCGGCTGATCTATACGGCGCCGCTGGAATATCTGTTCACCCAGATCCGCATCGCCGTGTTCGGGGCCGCTTTCCTGTCGTTTCCGGTTGTGGCGGGGCAGGTTTACAAGTTTGTCGCGCCCGGGCTGTACAAGAACGAGCGCCAGGCGTTCCTGCCATATCTGGTGGCCACGCCGCTGTTCTTCCTGCTCGGCGCGGCGGTGGTCTATTTCATCGCCATGCCCGTGGTGATGAAGTTCTCCATTGGCCAGCAGCAGCTTGGCGGCGCCGGCGAAGCGACGATCCAGTTGCTCCCCAAGGTCAGCGAATATCTGTCGCTGATCATGACGCTGATTTTCGCCTTCGGCATCTGCTTCCAGCTCCCCGTCATCCTGACCCTGCTGGCGCGCGCTGGCCTTGTGACCTCCGATTTCCTGCGGGAAAAACGCCGCTACGCCATCGTGCTGGTGTTCGTGGTGGCGGCGGTGCTGACGCCGCCGGACGTCATCAGCCAGCTCTCCCTCGCGATCCCGACCCTGCTGCTTTACGAGGCCTCGATTTTCGCCGTGAAGATTGTCGAGCGCAAACGCGCCGAGGCGGAAGCCAAACGGGCGGAAGAAGAAGCGGCGGAGGATCTGCCGACAGCCGGAGACGGCATCTGACAGGGGCCTGAAACCACCCGCCGCCCTGGCCAGAAATGGCCAGGGCGGTTTGCTTTTGCGGAACCGCCGGGGTTGACCCGGCGCTGCGGGGGCCGCAAACACCCCGTTGCAAACGCTTCCCGCGATCGTCTGGCGCCGTTTCACGGCCCGCCCGGCCCGCTGCCAGCGTTGCTGCGATGGTTGCGCCGCGTGCGCCACCCGATGTTTTTGAACCAATGCGTTTCCACGTGGGGCTGTGACCGCCCCGCCGGAGAACGCGCCAACCAGCGTGTGATCCCATGCACGACATCCGCCTCATTCGCGACGATCCGCAAGCCTTCGACCGGGCGCTCGCCCGCCGTGGACTGGCGCCGCTGTCGTCCCGGCTGCTGGAGCTGGATGACGCGCGCCGCGCCGCCATTCAGGAAGCCCAGACCGCCCAGGAGCGCCGCAACGCCCTGTCGAAAGAGGTGGGCGAGGCCATGCGCGCGAAGGACGTCGACCGCGCCAACGCCCTGAAGGCCGAGGTGGCGCGGCTGAAGGAAACCGCGCCGGAACTGGAGCAGCGCGAAAAGGCCGCCCAGGCAGCGCTCGACCAGGAACTGGCGGCGATTCCCAACGCGCCGCTCGCCGAGGTTCCTGACGGCGCCGATGAGAGCGACAATGTCGTCAAGAGCGTGTTTGGCGAGCGTCCCGATACGCGCGCCGACCGCCTGCAGGGCGTTGCGGCGCCGAAGCAGCATTTCGAGTTGGGCGAAGCGCTCGGCCTGATGGATTTCGAGACGGCGGCGAAGCTTTCTGGCTCGCGCTTCGTCGTGCTGAAGGGGCAGCTTGCCCGGCTGGAGCGGGCGCTTGGCCAGTTCATGCTCGATCTGCACGTGGGCGAGCACGGCTATGAGGAAGTCAATCCGCCGGTGCTGGTGCGCGATGACGCCATGTTTGGCACGGCGCAATTGCCGAAGTTCCGCGATGACCAGTTTCGCGTCGTCGCCGGCGGCCTGACCCGGGCGGAGTTCGCGGCCAACGCCCGCCGCCACGCGGAGGCTGGCGTCGCGGATGCGGCCGGCCAGGCCTTCGCTGACTGGCAGGACAATGGCCACTGGCTGATCCCCACCGCTGAGGTGCCGCTCACCAATCTGGTGCGCGAGAGCATCGTGGCGGAGGAGGAGCTGCCGAAGCGCTTCACCGCGCTCACCCACTGCTTCCGCGCCGAGGCCGGCGCCGCCGGCCGCGATACGCGCGGCATGCTGCGCCAGCACCAGTTCAGCAAGGTCGAGCTGGTCTCCGTCACCACGCCGGAGGCGTCGCTTGCCGAGCACGAGCGCATGCTGGCCTGCGCCGAGGCGGTGCTGCAAAAGCTCGATTTGCATTATCGTGTCGTCACCCTGTGCACCGGCGACATGGGCTTTGCCTCGGCCCGCACCTTCGATCTGGAAGTATGGCTGCCGGGCCAGCAGGCCTATCGCGAGGTGTCGTCGGTGTCGGTGTGCAATGATTTCCAGGCGCGGCGCATGAACGCCCGTTGCCGGACAAAGGACAGCCGGCAAACCAGATTCGTTCACACCCTCAACGGTTCTGGCACCGCCGTCGGCCGCGCCATGATCGCCGTGATGGAAACCTACCAGAACGCCGACGGCTCGATCACCGTGCCGGCGGCGCTGGTTCCCTACATGGGCGGCGTCACCCGGATCGGGGCCAAAGCCTGATCGCGACGCGGCGTCCGTTCCGGCCGGAACGGATGTTCGCGCCTTGTTTGAGTTGATGCGTTTTTCGCATGCGCCGTGATGGGCATGTCGCCGCAAAACGCTTTACGGAGAGGCCCGCGCCGTGCGGGTCCATCCTGTCTCGCAGTCCGGGGAGATTGCTCGTGCGCATCCTGATCACCAATGACGACGGCGTGAACGCCGAGGGCCTCGGCGTGCTGGAGAAAATCGCCCGTGCGATTTCTGACGACGTCTGGGTGATCGCACCCGAATCCGACCAGAGCGGCGTTGGCCACTCCCTGTCCCTGAGCGATCCGCTGCGCCTGCGCCAGATCGACGGCAAGCGCTACGCCGTGCGCGGCACGCCGACCGATTGCGTGCTGATGGGCGTGCGCCAGGTCATGAAGGATCACCGGCCGGATCTGGTGCTGTCCGGGGTCAACAAGGGCCACAACGTCGCCGAGGACGTGATCTATTCCGGCACCATCGCCGCCGCCATGGAAGGCGCGATGCTGGGCATCCAGTCGATTGCCCTGTCCCAGTCGTTCCAGCCGGGCCTGCGCGAATCCGCGCCGTGGGATTGCGCCGCCACCCATGGCGAAGCCGTTGTTCGCAAGGTGCTGGAACTGGGCATGGACCCGGATACCCTGGTCAACGTCAACTTCCCGCCCTGTCCGGCGGGCGAGGTTGAGGGCATCGCCGTCACCGCCCAGGGGCGGCGCGATCCTGGCATGCTCGATATTGAAGAGCGCGCCGATGGCCGTCTGATTCCCTATTACTGGCTCACCTTCCGCCGCACGCCGTCGACGCCGCGCAACGGCACCGATCTGAAAGCCTTGTTTGAGCGGAAAATTTCGGTCACCCCACTGCGCATCAACATGACGGATGAGCCGCTGATGACCCGCTACGCCCGCGGCTTCGCCTGAGGCTGCGTGACGTTCGGGCGAAGTGCTGCGACGTAGCCCGCGCTTCGTCCCTGGTGGCGCGCGCAGCGCCAGGCAAGCTTCGCCAGATCGGGCGAAATACAGCCAGGCGTCGCTTTCAGGGCCGGGCCCCGGGCGCGGACGCCCCCGCCGGGCTGGGATAATTTCTTAATTAAATCCGCGCTGTAATGCCATGCAGGGGCGGCCCGGGCCGCGTGGCCCAGGATGGCGGCGGAGGTGCATGGTGGCGGCGCTGGCGCAGTTGCAGACACGTGAGAATCCGGTGCGCGAGGAAACGGCGGCTTTCCTGCTCAACCTGCGTTCGCGGGGCATCCGGGACATTGCCATCCTGCGCGCCATGGAGCTGGCGCCGCGCGACATGTTCGCGCCGCGCCGTTTCGCCGATCTGGCCCGTTCCGACGTGGCGCTGCCGCTGCCGTGCGGCCAGACCATGACGTCTCCCATGCAACTGGCGCTGATGCTGCGCGAGCTGGCCGTCAGCCGCGAGCACCGCGTGCTCGAGATCGGCTCCGGCTCCGGCTATCTCACGGCGGTCCTCGGGCATCTGGCCGGGGAGGTGGTGAGCCTTGAGCGCATGCGCACGCTCGCCATCGCCGCCGCCAGCCGCATCAGCCGGCTTGAACTTGACCATGTGACGGTGGAGGTGGGCGATGGCCTGGTTGCGGACGCCGCCGCCTGGGGGCGTTTCGACCGCATCATCCTCAACGGTTCGCTCGCCCATGCGCCGCCCGGCCTGATTGATGCGCTCAACGATGGCGGGCGGCTCGTCGGCGCCATGATCACGCCGCAGGGGCCGCGTCTGGTCCGCGTTGAGCGTCATGGCGACGCTTTGCCGGAGGCCCTGTGCGGGCCTTTGCGCCTGCCGCCGCTGCAGGCGGGAATCGCGCAGGCGTTGTAACCGTTCAGGCGTCTGCCGATGCTGCGCCGGGCGGGCCGCCCTACTGCCGTTTCCTGTGTGAACTTCCCTTCACATGCGCCAAAAATGTTCCAAAAAGTTCCCCTGGCGACCAATGGAAACCGTTGCTTAACCTGAATCCGCTTTAACTGCGTGTGTTGCGTAGCCGGTGGATTTCAAATGCCTCATTCGATTCCGACGAACCGTTCTGGAGCGCTGGCCCGGATAGCTGGCGTCAGCCTCCTGTCACTGCTGGCCGCGGCTTGCGCCGCCGATTCCCAGCGTTTCGCCGGTTTCGGCGGAACGGACAACATGTCCACTGGCAGTCTGCCGCCTTCCGATGTGCCGGGCAGTTCTTCGCCGTCCTATGGCGGCGGGGCTTATGGCGGGTCTGCCCCGGTGCAGACGTCGTCGCTGCCGCCGCCCTCCGGCGCCTCCAGCCAGTCTTTCAGCCCGTCCGCCGGCTTCGCCGGCGTGCGCCCCGACGCCATGTCCGGCAGCGCCAATGGCTGGACCGCCGCCGGCGGCGCTACAGTGTCCGTGGGGCAGGGCGATACGGTCCAGTCCATCGCTGATCGCTATGGCGTGCCGCCGGCCGCCATTCGCGCCGCCAACAACATCGGCGGCGGCGGGCTGACGCCTGGCTCCAGCGTTGTCATCCCGGTTTACAATCCCGGCGCCAGTTCTGTCGCGTCGGCTTCTTCCGCTGCGCGTAACGCCGCCCAGCCGGTCGTCCGTCCCGTGGAGCAGGCGGCGACGTCCGCGAGCCGCGCCGCCAGCAATGTGACGTCCGCGCCGGGCAAGGCGCTGCAGACGGCGCAGGGCGCCCAGCGCAATGTGCAGACACATGCGACGTCTGCCAACGACCGCGCCGCCCAGGTGATCGCGGCCTCCCGCGCCGCCGTGCAGCAGCCGGTGAAGGCTGGTCAGCCGCCGCGCAGCCTGCAGCAGCAGGCGCAAGCCGTCGCAGGCCAGCCGGGCCAGGCGGCGCAGAAGGCGGCCGGGCAGGCCCAGACTGCAGCCGCGAAGGCCCAGACCGCCGCCCAGGCCGCTGCTCAAGCGAAAACAGCTGCCCAGGCAAAGGCCGCCGCCCAGGTGAAAACCGCTGCGGAAGCGCCGGCAAAGACGGTCGCCCAGGCCCAGCAGAAGGCGCCGGTCGCCGAGCTGAAGACGCCCGAGCGTCAGCAGGCTGCCGTAGCTGCTCCCGAAGCGCCCGCCGCCAAGCAGGAAGTCGCCCAGCAGGCGTCCGGCGGGTCATTCCGCTGGCCGGCGCGTGGCCGCATCATTCAGGGTTTCAACGGCCGCAATGGCAGTGAGGGCATCAATATCGCCCTGCCGGAAGGCACGCCCGTCAAGGCGGCTGAAGGCGGCGTCGTCGCCTATGCCGGCAACGAGCTGAAGGGTTATGGCAATCTGGTGCTGATCCGCCACGAGAACGGCTGGGTCTCCGCCTACGCCAACAATGGCGAACTGACCGTCAAGCGCGGCGACAAGGTCAGCCGCGGCCAGACGGTGGCGAAGTCCGGCCAGTCCGGGAATGTCTCCACGCCCCAGTTGCACTTTGAATTGCGCAAGGGGTCCACGCCCGTGGATCCGATGCCCCATCTCGCCGGAGGTTGAGACCCCACCGGAGAAACAGAAAGCGCCCCGGATCCCTCCCGGGGCGTTTTCTGCGTTTTGGAGCGCTTTCCGATCAGACTGAATCGTCTGGTCGACCGGATTTCGCGCAAAATGGCGGACACGGGAGCCGCTTCTGATCCATTGCGATCGGAAGAGGCTCCAGATCATGCAAACATCGTCTCAGCCGATGGCGATCGCCACCTTGCCGAAATGGGCCCCACTCGACATGTAGCGGAAGGCTTCCGGGGCTTCATCGAAGCTGAAGGTGCGGTCCAGCGCCGGCTTCAGCTGGTTCTGCGCGATGGCCGCGCACATGGATTTCAGGTCGTCGATCGACCCGACCGTGACGCCCTGCAGGCGTTGCTGCTGCATCACCATCAGGGACAGGCGCGGCTCCTGCCTGGCTTCGCCGGCCAGCACGCCGATGAAACCGATCATGCCGCCAATGCGGAGCGACCGGATTGATTCATTGAGCGTGCCGACGCCGCCCACTTCCACGACGATGTCGACGCCGCGTCCGTCAGTCAGCACGCGGGCCAGTTTCCCCCATTCCGGCGTTTCGCGGTAATTGATGGTTTCGTCGGCGCCGAGTGTCTTCAGCCGTTCGATTTTGGCGTCGCTGGACGAGGTGGCGATGACCCGCGCGCCGGCCAGTCTGGCGAATTGCAGGGCAAACAGCGAAACGCCGCCGGTACCCTGGGTCAGCACGATGTCGCCCGGCTTCACCTGGCCGCATTTCACAACCGCGCTCCAGGCCGTGAGGGCCGCGCAGGGCAGGCAGGCCGCCTCGGCGTCGCTGAGGTGGGCCGGCGTCGCAACCACGGCGTGCGCGGGAAATACCCGGTATTCGCACAAGACGCCGTCAACCGAGCCGCCGAGCGCCGCCGCCATCTTCTCCGCGCTGGCGTCGCCGCCATGCCAGTTCTCGAAGAACGAGCCGATGACCCGGTCGCCTTCCTTCCATTCGCGCACGCCAGGGCCGACTTCGGCGATGACGCCGGCGCCGTCCGAAACCGGGATCAGCGGAAATTTCTGCCGCGAGCCATAGCCGCCGCGCACCGTAATCAGGTCGCGGTAATTCAGCGAAACGGCGTTGATGCGCACCAGCACCTCGCCGCGTCCAGGCGCAGGCCGGTCAATATCCACCTTGCGCAGGCCGTCGAGGCCAGAGGCGTCCTGAAGCTGCCAGGCTTTCATCATTCACTCCCGGAAATCTGCCGGCGCAAAGCCGGACAATCGTTTGTTTGATTGGTCAGGAAGGCGCTCCCGCGGGGGCGCCAGGTTCAGTTGCGGAGGCGCTCCTCAATCAGCCGCCGCCGCGCTGGCGTCAACGCCGTTGCCGGATCGCCAGTGCCGAACGGCGGCTGCGGCGCGTAATGCATGCTGAGTTCGATGGCTTCGCCCAGCTCGCGCCCAACCAGCAGGCCGCAAAGCACAAGGCCCATGTCGATGCCGGCGGAGACCCCGCCTGAGGTCAGATATTTGCCGTCCACATGCACGCGATCCGCAACTGGCGCGGCGCCGAGCGCGGCCAGCGCGTCATGGGCGCGCCAGTGGGTGGCGGCGGCCCGGTTCCGCAGCACGCCAGCCGAGGCCAGCAGCAGGGCGCCCGTGCACACCGAACAGGTGTAGCGGCTGGTCTGGTCGATCCGCCGCAGCCACTCCATCACGGCGGCGTCTCCCAGCAGGCCGCGCAGGGCGGATGGCATGCCGCCGGGGACGATCAG
The DNA here is from genome assembly GCF_053543495.1 of Camelimonas sp. ID_303_24. Taxonomy (NCBI): domain Bacteria; kingdom Pseudomonadati; phylum Pseudomonadota; class Alphaproteobacteria; order Hyphomicrobiales; family Chelatococcaceae; genus Camelimonas; species Camelimonas sp. ID_303_24. Next base: position 486,845 of record NZ_JBLLJM010000002.1, on the reverse strand, counting down.
CACATCGGCGGCGCTCACGTCGTCCAGCGACGCGGCCGCCTGGATGACGATGCCGCCGCCGCAGGTCGCCGGCCTGCCGCCTGGCGAGGCCGTCACAATGTCGGCTTCCGGCAGCCGGGAGAGGGAATCATACGGGCCGACGGCGTCCAGCGCGGTCATGCCCTCATAAACAAGCAGCGCGATCCGCATGGCTCCCTCCGTTGCGGCGCCGGCTCAGTTCTCCAGCGTCTTGCCGAGCCGTCCGGCCAGGTCCTGGATGTATTGCCACGCCGTGCGACCGGAACGATAGCCGCGCGTTGTCGCCCATTCCAGCGCGTCGCGGCGCAATTCAGCCGGATCGATGTCGAGGCCGTAATGGCTCACATAGCCGTTGACCATGGCCAGATACTCGTCCTGGCTGCATTTGTGGAAGCCGAGCCACAGGCCAAAACGGTCGGACAGGGAGACTTTCTCTTCCACCGCCTCCCCCGGATTGATGGCTGTGGAGCGCTCGTTCTCCATCATGTCGCGCGGCAGCAGATGGCGGCGGTTGGACGTGGCGTAAAACAGCACGTTGCGGGGCCGCCCTTCGATGCCGCCGTCGAGGGCGGCCTTCAGCGACTTGTAGGAGGTATCGTCGGAATCGAACGACAGGTCGTCGCAGAAGACGATGAAACGGTAGGCCGCCTCGCGCAGGATGTTCATCAGCGCCGGCAGGCTGGCGATATCCTCGCGATGAATTTCGATCAGCTTCAGCCTGTCATTGCCAGTCCGCGGCTGGCCATCGCCATTGTTGATGGCGGCGTGCACCGCCTTGACCAGGGAGGATTTGCCCATGCCGCGCGCCCCCCACAGCAGGGCGTTGTTGGCGGGCAGGCCCCTGGCGAAGCGCGTGGTGTTGTCCTGAAGCTGGTCGCGCGCCCGGTCAACGCCCTGCAACAGCACCATCTCGACCCGGTTGACGTGCGGCACGGGCGCCAGGCGCGGCGGCGCGGCCTGCCAGACAAACGCGTCGGCGCCATCGAAATTCGCGCCAGGCGGCGGCGCAGGCCATGCGCGCTCCAGCGCCGCGGCGATGCGGTTGAGCGCCTCCGGCGCGCCGGCCTCCGCGAGGGCGGCGGCGAAGGCCTGCCAGGAAGCCTGTGGCGGATGCTGTTCGTCTTGAGCTTGAGTCATATCGGTGGTCCGGGTGCTCTGCGTCGTAACGGAAGGTAGGCCGGGGAGGCCCGGAGCCATGCAGCCTGCGTTTTGCTGCCAATGCTCCGGCCAGGGCCGGGCCGTGGCCGCCCTCCGGCTTCGCGACTGTGTGGAGATTGCCCCGAGCGCCGCCGCAGCGATTCTCTCCGGGCCCAATTCCACAGGCAGTTTTCACCTGCGCTGTCCGTCTTGTCGACGGGCCGCCTGACGCGGCAGCCGGGCGCTCAAGGCATACATAAGGGATATATATGGGCTGCATGGGCCGGCATTCCGCCAGAACGGGCGTTTGCTCCGCCGGAATTCGCCCGCCCTGGAGTGGGGCGCGGCGCCCGCAGCCATTTTCCTGCGGTTTTCGCGCCGGCGCGGCGTCCTGACACTTGCCTAATTTGCGCCTGGCGCCTATAAGCCGCGCCATCCCACACGTGGAGTTTTTGCCCATGACCGTAATGGGCTGTCCGGTGATCGCGGCTTTTCGGGCTTGCGATCTTCTCGGCTCCACGGAGGTATAACCGGAGAATATATTATGGCGCTTCCTGAATTCACCATGCGTCAGCTGCTCGAAGCTGGCGCTCACTTCGGCCACCAGGCCCACCGTTGGAACCCGAAGATGAGCGAGTACATCTTCGGCGTGCGCAACAACATCCACATCATCGACCTGGCCCAGTCGGTGCCGATGCTGCACCGCGCCCTGCAGGCCGTGTCCGACACCGTTGCCGCCGGCGGCCGCGTGCTGTTCGTTGGCACCAAGCGCCAGGCTGCTGATTCCATTGCTGAATCGGCCCGTAATTCGGCCCAGTACTTCGTGAACTCCCGCTGGCTCGGCGGCATGCTCACCAACTGGAAGACCATCGCCGGCTCGATCCAGCGTCTGCGCAAGCTCGACGAAATGCTTTCCAGCGGCGCCGCCCAGGCGCTGACCAAGAAAGAGCGTCTGATGCTGTCGCGCGAGCAGGAGAAGCTCGAGAAGGCGCTGGGCGGCATCAAGGACATGGGCGGCACGCCGGACCTGCTGTTCATCATCGACACCAACAAGGAGCAGCTGGCGATCAAGGAAGCCCGTCGTCTGGGCATCCCGGTCGTGGCTATCGTCGACACCAATTGCGATCCGGATGGCATCACCTATCCGGTTCCGGGTAACGACGACGCCGGCCGCGCCATCCAGCTGTACTGCGACCTGGTCGCCCGCGCCGCCATCGACGGCATTTCCCGCGGCGCCAGCGACATGGGCTTCGACCACGGCGCTGACGAGGCTCCTGTGGCTGAAGACCTTGGCGTCGCCGAGGCTCCTGAGGCTTTCGCTGACGAGGTCTTCGAGGTTCTGGCTGCTCCGCGCGGCGCGCCGGATGACCTCACCAAGCTGCATGGCGTTGGCCCTGAGCTGGAAGCCAAGCTGAACGAGGGCGGCGTGTTCCACTACTGGCAGATCGGCGCCCTGAAGGACGCTGACGTTGCCCGCCTTGACGCCGAGCTGAAGCTCAATGGCCGCATCCAGCGCGATAACTGGGTTTCCCAGGCGCGCGCGCTCGTCGAAGCCGCCTGATCGCGGTCTGGTTGACGTCTCCGGAGTGATCCGCCCGGGTGGCCTGATGGGCGCCGGGCGGGGGCTTTGAAACTGATCGGCCCGGCGTTTCATCGACGCCGGGTTCTGCCTGTCCTGGGTTCGGGTTTCCTGGGTTCGGGCTTCCTGAGTTTGGGTTTTCTGGGCTCCGGTTTTGCCCTAGGCAAGGTTCCGGAGCGCCCAAGGTTTTGATTTCACGCATTTTCACCAGGCGGGGCCGCCTCGGCCGCGCTTGAAAATGCTCCGGGCCGGACGCATGTTCCTGGCCATATTTTCAGGGGACGACCATGTCGAACATTACAGCCGCAATGGTGAAAGAGCTTCGCGAGAAGACCGGCGCGGGCATGATGGACTGCAAGTCGGCGCTCAACGAGACCGGCGGCGACATCGAGGCCGCGGTTGACTGGCTGCGCAAGAAGGGCCTGTCCAAGGCCGCCAAGAAGGCCGGCCGCGTCGCCGCCGAAGGTCTGGTCGCCGTTGAATCGTCGGGCAAGACCGCCGCGATCGTCGAGGTGAACTCCGAGACCGACTTCGTCGCCCGCAACGACAGCTTCCAGGCGTTCGCCCGTGAGGCCGCCAAGATCGCCCTCAATGGCGACGGCACCCTGGCCAACCTCGAAGCCGCCCATTTCCCGGGTGAGAGCGTCACCATCAAGGACCGTCTGCAGGATCTGATCGCCACCATCGGCGAGAACATGAACCTGCGCCGCGTCGACCGTCTGCATGTGGACAATGGCTTCATCGCCACCTACGTCCACAACGCCGCTGGCGAGGGCCTTGGCAAGATCGGCGTGCTCGTGGCGCTGGAGTCGACCGGCGACGTGTCGCTTCTCGAGACGCTTGGCCGCCAGATCGCCATGCACGTGGCCGCCACCAGCCCGGCTGGCCTCGACGGCGCGTCGATCCCGGCCGATGTGCTGGAGCGCGAGAAGGCCATCCTGCGCGATAAGAACGCCGGCAAGCCCGAACATGTTCTCGAGAAGATCGTCGAGAGCGGCATGAAGAGCTACTTCAAGGAAAACACCCTTGTGGAGCAGCCGTTCATCCACGACCCCTCCAAGACCATCAGCCAGGTGCTGAAGGAAGCTGAAGGCAAGGTCGGCGCGCCGGTCGCCCTGAAGGGCTTCGTGCGTTATGGTCTGGGCGACGGCATCGAGAAGGAAGAGGCTCCGGACTTCGCTGCTGAAGTCGCGGCTGCCGCGAAGGGCTGATCCACGCCCGGTGGGCTTCTGGTCCGCGTTGACAGAAGCTGACGCGGAAACAGCAGTTTGGAGGCCGCGGTTGATCTGAAGGATCAGCTAGCTTCCAGAGCCATTGCTGGTTGCAGGCCGTTTGCACAAACTGCGAACTGTCCGCTGCGACCGCCCGCTTTTCCCGACCCCGGCCCGTTTGGCCGGGGTTGGCGCATCAGAGCCTTTTCCAGCGAAGCGCCGTCGCTTTGCCGGATCATGCCAGCGAAGCGCCGCCGCTTCGCCAGATCATGCCAGCGAGGCGTCGTCGCTTCGCCAGATCATGCCAGCGAAGCGCCGTCGCTTCGCCAGATCATGAAGGCGCTGTCCCGCCCGCCCCATGCCGGCTGGCGGGAGAACGCCCGGCCATCTGGCCACATTTTTTTGGGGGATCGCATGCAGGTTAAACGCGCGCTGCTCAAGCTGTCCGGCGAGGCGCTCGCTGGCCCGAACGGGTCGGGGCTGCATGGCGAAACCCTCACGGCGATCGCCGCCGATATCGCCGAAGCCAACCGCGCGGGTTTCGAGATCGCCATTGTGGTTGGCGGCGGCAATTTCTTCCGGGGCGTGCAGGGCCTCTCGCGCGGGCTAACCCGCAACGCCGGCGATTCGATCGGCATGCTTGGCACGGTGATGAACGCGCTTGCGCTGGAGCACGCCATCGAGGCCGCCGGCATTCCCGCCCGCGCCATGTCCGCCATCGCCATGCCAGCCCTGTGCGAAAGTTACGCCCGCCGACGGGCCATTGACCATCTGGGCAATGGCAAGGTCGTGGTGCTGGGCGGCGGCACCGGCAACCCCTGGTTCACGACGGATACGGGCGCGGCCCTGCGCGCCGCCGAACTGGAATGCGACCTGCTGCTGAAGGGCACAAACGTCGATGGCGTCTATGATTCCGACCCGCGCGCCAACCCGCAGGCCATGCGCTTTGACCGGCTGACCCATGCGGACGCCATTGCCCGTGACCTCAAGGTGATGGACACGGCGGCCTTCGCGCTGGCGCGCGACAGCGGACTCAGCATTCTGGTTTTCTCGCTGCACAAGCCTGGCGCCATCAGCGCCGCCTTGCGGGGCGAGGGCGCCTTTACGCTGGTCGCGCCGCAATAGGGCAGTGAGGCGGTTTTTCGCATCGGTTTTCGTTTCCTGGCGCGCGATGCTCGCGCCCGGCGCATAAAGCCGCTATGAAGCTGCCATCTGTCCGGGGTGGGGACGGCGTCGCCGCCTCTTCCGCCTGGCGCGCCGCAGGCGACGCCACTGAACCAAACTGATTGCCAGGGCGAGACATATGACGACCGCGAATTTCGATCTTGAAGACATCAAGCGCCGCATGACCGGAGCCATTAACGCGCTGCGCCATGACCTCGCGAGCCTGCGCACCGGCCGCGCGTCCGCGAACCTGCTTGATCCGATCTCGGTGGACGCCTATGGCGCCGCGACGCCGATCAGCCAGGTTGCGACGGTTTCGGTTCCGGAGCCACGCCTGCTCAGCGTTCAGGTCTGGGATCGCGGCATGGTCAATGCGGTTGAAAAGGCGATCCGTGAGTCGGATCTTGGCCTCAATCCCAATACCGAAGGTCAGGTCATCCGCCTGCGCATTCCGGAGATGAACGAGCAGCGCCGCAAGGAGATGGTCAAGGTCGCGCACAAGTATGGCGAGGAGGCCAAGGTGGCCATCCGCCATGTGCGCCGTGACGGCATGGACCTGCTGAAGAAGCTGGAAAAGGCCGGCGATATCAGCGAGGACGACCAGACCCGCTTTGGCGAGCAGGTGCAGAAGGCCACCGACCAGTCCGTGGCGGAAGCAGACCAGACGGTTGCCGCCAAGGAAAAGGAAATCATGCAGGTCTGACGGGCGGTTTCCAGCTGGGCCGGGTTTTCCGCCGGGCCGGAGGCGCCCCACGCGATGAAACCGCGCCAGGCGCTGGATGCGCCTGCCTGCCGGGGCGGGGTATGGTGAAGCTGGCGGGAGCCCATCCCGCCGGGTGCATGAGCCGGGCCAGGCGCTGGTCAGTCTGGCCATGTCTGGCAGGGTCGGGGGACGCATGGGCGTTGCAGGTGAAAATTTGACGACGCCCCCGTCTGGCGATGCGGAGGCCAGCGCGGCGCCCGCGGTGCGCCATGTCGCCATCATCATGGATGGTAACGGCCGCTGGGCGACCCGCCGGGGGCTGCCGCGCGCCGAGGGGCACCGGCGCGGCGTGGAGGCCTTGCGGCGCACTGTTCGCGCCGCCGTTGAACTCGGCCTCGAATATCTGACCGTATATTCGTTTTCCTCGGAGAACTGGCGCAGGCCGGCCGCGGAAGTTGGCGCGCTCATGGGGCTGCTGCGCCTGTTCTTTCGCCGCGATCTCGCCGATCTGGAAAGCATCAACGTTCGCATCCGTTTCATTGGCGAGCGCGAGGGGCTGAAAGCCGACGTTCGCGCGATTCTCGATGAAGCCGAAAAGCGCACGGCCCACAACACGGGGCTCAACCTCGTGGTGGCGTTCAACTATGGCGGTCGCCAGGAAATCGCCGCCGCGGCGCGGCGCATCGCGGAGCTGGCCGCCGCTGGCCAGTTGAAGCCGGATGACGTTTGCGAGGAACTGGTCGGCCGCATGCTCGACACCGGCGGCATGCCTGATCCCGACCTGGTCATCCGCACGTCGGGCGAAGTCCGGACGTCCAACTTCCTGCCGTGGCAGACGGCATATTCGGAATATGTGTTCACGCCCGTGCTGTGGCCGGACTTCGACGGGGAGGCGCTGGGCGCCGCCATCGCCGAATTTGCCCGGCGCGACAGGCGTTTTGGCGGTGTTGGCGAAGCTGGCGCCCTGGCTGGGGGAGGCAAAGAGGCTTGAGCGGCGGATTTCTGTCAGGCAGCCCCCAGGGCGGACGCCCTGAGCTTTTGCTCCGCACGGCGTCAGCCATCGTGCTTGGCGCGGTCGCGCTCGGGTCCGCCTGGACTGGCGGCTGGCCGCTGGCGATCCTCTGGGCGCTGGCCGGCGCCGTGGCCGCCTGGGAGTGGTGCGCGCTGGCGCAGCCCACGCCATCCCCGCATCGCGACGTCGCTGGCCGGGGAGCCGCGGCGATTGTCGGGCTGACCGGGCTCACCGCTTTCGCGGGCGCGCCAGGCGTGGCGATTCTGGCCGGGGCTATTGCCAGCATCGCGCTCGGGTTTTTCATCACCCGCGCGGCGGCGGGCGTGGCGCTGACGCTGCCGGCTTTCGCGGTCGGCGCCGTTCTGGCGGTGACGCCGGTCGCGGCGCGGCATCTGCCGGTGATTGGCCCTGGCGTGCTGCTCTGGATGTTCGCCGTGGTCTGGACCACCGACATCGCCGCCTATTTTACCGGCAAGACTTTTGGCGGGCCGAAACTGTGGCCCCGCGTCAGCCCTGGCAAGACATGGTCCGGGTTCGCGGGTGGAACCATTTTCGGGGCGCTGGCCGGCGTGCTGTTGCTGACCCTTGGCTTCGGCTGGAGCCTGTCGTGGAAGCTGGTTGTTGTGTCTGTTCTGGCCTCGGTCGTCGGGCAGGGCGGCGATCTGGCGGAATCTGCTCTCAAGCGCCGCGCCGGCGTCAAGGATTCTGGCGCGCTGATACCCGGCCACGGCGGCGTTCTGGACCGTCTCGACGGCTTCTGGGCGGTAACTGCCCTGGTGGCGGCCGGCATGCTGCTCGGGTTTCTCTGACCATGGACGGCAAGCGATGAGCGTGCATCTCCAACCTGCGCCCGGGCACTCCCAGGAGCTGGAACCTGGCGTTCGCCGCGTGACGGTTCTGGGGGCCACCGGGTCCGTCGGCCGTTCGACCGCCGCCGTGCTGGACGAGCACCGAGACCGTTTCCGGGTCGCCGCCCTGGTGGCGGGCTCGGATATCGCAGGCGCTGCCCGGCAGGCACGCCAGCTCGCGCCGGAATTCGTCGCTGTCGCCAATCCGTCGCTGGGGGCGGCGTTGCGCGATGCGCTGGAAGGGACCGGCGTGGCCAGCGGCGCCGGTGAGGCGGCGGTTGCCGACGCCATCGCCCTGTCCTGCGACGTGGTGGTTGGCGCCATATCCGGAGCCGCCGGGCTGCGCCCGACGCACGCGGCGATGCAGACGGGGCGGGTCATGGCCCTGGCCAACAAGGAGTGCCTTGTCTGCGCTGGCGAAGCCTTCATGCGTGACGCGGCGGCGCGCGGGGTGCCGGTTCTGCCGGTTGATTCCGAGCACAACGCCCTTTTCCAGGCCCTGGGCGCGGAGACCGTGGACAGGGTTGAGCGCATGACGCTCACCGCCTCGGGCGGCCCATTCCGCGACTGGCCCGCTGAAGCCATGGCCGACATCACGCCGGCCCAGGCGCTGGCCCACCCCACCTGGGCCATGGGGCCGAAGATCAGCATTGATTCCGCGACGCTGATGAACAAGGGGCTGGAACTGATCGAGGCCATGCACCTGTTCAGCCTGCCGCCGGAGCGGCTCGACGTGCTGGTGCATCCCCAGTCGGTGATTCACGGCATGGTCGCCTTCACCGATGGCTCGGTAACCGCCGGCATGGCCTCGCCGGACATGCGCATTCCCATCGGTCATTGCCTGGGGTTGCCAGAACGTCTCAAGCTGTCGACGCCCCGCCTGGATCTGGCGCAAATCGGCGCCCTGACGTTCAGCGCGCCGGATCTCGCGCGGTTCCCCGCGCTACGCCTGGCGCAGGAGGCGATGGCCGCCTCCGGCGGCGCCGCCGCTGCGCTCAACGCCGCCAATGAGGTGGCTGTCGCCGCTTTCCTCGCCGGGCGCATCGGTTTTTGCGCCATTCCGGAGCTCATCGCCAGGGTGTGTGAAAGCATGGCTGGCGTTGCGGCGCCGTCTGGCATCGACGACGCCCTGGAGATCGATGCGGAAGCGCGCGCCAGGGCCACGGCGGCGCTCGACGCCGGATGCGCCGGCTGACGATGGACCACACCCTGATTCAGGCGCCGGCGCCTGAATACAGCCAGGATTCAGTTTGATAAATGCACAGGGACGCCATAGCGTTTTCCTCACGGGGCGTCGCGTCGCTCAATCTGGGTAAAATGCGATAAAATCAAAAGGATAGACGAGATTCCTGAATCGGTTTGTCCAGATGCATCCCCAGGCTGGCGTCAATTTTTGCGGAGAGTGGAAGCGCGATGGATATCAGCGGGCTGACAGGTCTGTTCGGGTCTTTTTTCGGCTCGGTCATCCCTTTCATTTTTGTGCTGTCGATCGTGGTGTTCGTGCATGAGTACGGGCATTACATCGTGGGCCGCTGGTGCGGCGTCGGGGTCAGGGCGTTCTCGATCGGCTTTGGCCGCGAGCTGTTCGGCTGGACCGATCGACATGGAACGCGCTGGAAGGTTTCGGCGATTCCTCTTGGCGGCTACGTGAAGTTCGAAGGCGACGCCGGAGCGGCCAGCACGCCGGACCTCGCCGGCCTTGCGGGCATGAGCGCGGCGGAGCGGGCGCGCAGCTTCCACCACGCCAGCCTGCCGCGCCGCGCCGCCATCGTCGCCGCCGGGCCGGTCGCCAACTTCATCCTCGCCATCGTCATCTTCAGTCTCACCATTTTCGCCTATGGCCGGATGGAGCTGATACCGCGCATTGACGCCGTGCAGGAGAACAGCGTCGCCGCCCAGGCTGGCTTCCACGCCGGCGACGTGGTGAAGGCGATTGACGGCGAGGCGGTCTCCAATTTCGCTGACATGCAGCGCATCATTTCCGGCAGCGCCGGGGAAAAGCTGGATTTCACGGTGGAGCGCGGCGGCTCGCTGATTCACATCTCGGCCACGCCGGCGGTGCGCGAGTTGTCCACGCCGTTTGGCAAGCAGCGCATCGGCATGCTGGGCGTGCAGGGGTCGCGCAATCCGGCGGACGCCCAGGTTCGCCATTACGGCCCGCTGGAATCCCTGCGGATGGGGACGCAGGAAACCTGGCATGTGGTGGATCGCACCTTTTCCTATCTGGGGAAGCTGATCGTCGGCAAGGAATCCGTGGACCAGCTCTCGGGGCCGATCCGCATCGCCCAGGTGTCTGGCCATGTTGCGCAAATGGGGCTGACGCCGCTGCTTAACCTGGCCGCCTTCCTGTCCGTGTCGATCGGGCTGCTTAACCTCTTTCCCATTCCGATGCTCGACGGGGGACATCTGCTGTTTTATGCAGTGGAGGCCGTGCGGGGGCGGCCCATGAGCGAACGTCTCCAGGAGTATGGATTCCGTATCGGTCTCGCCCTCGTGCTGATGCTGATGCTGTTTGTGACCTGGAACGATCTCATGCATCTGGGCAGTCTGTTTGGCCTGCGGGCATCGTGACTTCGTAACCACGGTTGGGAAAAAACCCTTTGTTAACCCTCTCTTTGATTGCAAGCGGGCGTAAACCCGTTAGAAGCAATTTGAGAGGCAGCGTAGAACGCATGGATAGCGCCCCCTTGAAGGGGTCCATAAGAATCAGGGCGGCCAGTTTATGAATGTGACTGCAACGATCCGCAGTGTGGGTATGACAGGCGTGAGCCGTCTTGCTCTTGCGACCGGGCTTCTGCTGGCGACGGGCGTCGTCGGCGTTCAGGCCCAGACGGCAGCGGAGGGCTATGGGCAGCACCGCAGCGCCTCCCGCGCCAGTGAGCGTCAGATCGTCAATCGCGTGGTCTTCGAGGGTAACAAGAAGATCCAGAAGGACGTGCTTCTGGGCGAGTTGGCGACCAAGGCGCGCGACCCCTACAGCCCGGCGGCGGTCCAGAGCGACGAGGCGCTGCTGCGTGAGATTTACAAGCGCGGCGGTCGTGGGTTCGCCACCGTATCCAGCCGCGTTGTTCCGCTCGACAATGGTCGCGTCGACGTCGTCTTCACCATCAAGGAAGGCGACAAGACCGGCGTCAAGGAAATCAATTTCGTCGGCAATCACGCCTATTCGTCCACCCGTCTGCGCAACCTGATGCAGACGACTGAGATGAATCTGCTGTCGTGGCTGAAGACCTCCGACGTTTATGATCCGGACAAGATCGCCCAGGACGAGGATGCGATCCGTCGCTTCTACCTGAAGCATGGCTACGCCGATTTCCGCATCGTGCAGAGCGATGCGGCGTTCGACGACGCCAAGGGCGGCTGGGTTGTCACCATCGGCGTGGAAGAGGGGCAACCCTATCGCGTCGCCGACGTGAATGTGGAATCCCGCATTCCGGGCGTCTCGGCCGATGAGGTGCGCAAGCGCATGAAGACCTCCGCTGGCGACGTCTATGACGCCGACGCCATCGAGAAGGGTATGGAGTCGATGACTACCGACGTGATGCGTCGTGGTTATCCCTTCGCCCAGGTGCGCCCGGCCGGCGTTCGCGACAGCCAGAACAACACCATCGGCCTGACCTATGTGGTCGAGGAAGGTCCGCGCGTTTATGTTGAGCGCATCAACATCCGCGGCAACGCCCGTACGCGTGACTACGTCATTCGTCGCGAGCTCGACCTTGAGGAAGGCGATGCCTACAACAAGGTGCTCGTCGACCGCGCCGAGCGCCGCCTGAACAACCTTGGCTACTTCAAGAAGGTGCGCGTCACCAACGAGCCGGGCAGCCAGCCCGATCGCGTGGTGCTGAACATCGACGTTGAAGATCAGGCCACGGGCCAGTTCTCGGTGTCGGGCGGTTACTCGACCCAGGACGGCATCATCGGCGAAGTGGCCGTGTCCGAGTCCAACTTCATGGGTCGCGGCCAGTACGTGCGCCTCTCGGGCCAGCTCGGCCAACGCGCCAACGGCGTGCAGCTCTCGTTCACCGAGCCGTACTTCCTTGGCCAGCGCCTCGCCGCCGGTTTCGACGTCTTCACGAAGTATGTCGACAACACCAAGTACGGTAACTACGAGACGCGGACGACGGGCGGCACCATCCGCTTCGGCCTGCCGATCACGGAAGAGTTCTCGATGCAGCTGCGTTACTCGCTGTATCAGACCAACCTGAAGGTGCCGAACACCTACAAGAAGCCGTACAACGACTGTAGCGTTCCGCTTCCGGGTTACACTTCGGTGTTCTCGCCAAGCGATCCGGGTCGGGGCGTGTTCCTTTATGACGGCACGCCAGGCGCCCTGTCGTACTTCCCGAACTGCGCTTACGATGGCGAAGCCTCGATTGCGGTGAAGGAGTCGCGCGGCAATACCATTACGTCGCTGGTCGGCGCCACGCTGACCTACAGCACGCTGGACAACATCAAGGATCCGCGCAGCGGTATCTTTGCCGAGGTTCGTCCTGAGGTGGCTGGTCTTGGCGGTGACTCGAAGTTCATTCGCGCCACTGGTGAGGCCCGTTACTACCGCGAGCTGTTCGACGACGTGGTCGGCATCCTGAAGATCCAGGGCGGTCACATCAGCCCGATCGGCGGCAAGGACCTGCGCCTGACCGACCAGTTCTTCATGGGACCGACGCTGGTTCGCGGCTTTGCTCCGTCGGGTATTGGTCCGCGTGACCTGAATGGCGATCCGTCCACCAACGGTATCGGCGGCACCACCTACTTTGGCGCCAGCGTCGAAGTGCAGTTCCCGATCCCGCTGGTTCCGCGTGAGATTGGCCTGAAGGGCGCCCTGTTTGCCGACGCCGGCACGCTCTATGGCTACAAGGGCAAGCGCTACTTCGACCTGAACAACAACGGCTTGATCGAGGGCTGGGGCGCCATGGGCTGCAGCACCGCGGGCCTGCCGGTTCAGCCAGAATGCGTGAATGTCTACGACTCCAAGTCGATCCGTTCGTCGGTTGGCGCCAGTATCCTGTGGCAGTCGCCGCTGGGTCCGATCCGCTTCGACTACGCTTATGCGCTGTCGAAGGCGACCGGCGACCGCACCCAGGCGTTCCGCTTCTCCGGTGGCGGCAGCTTCTGATCTATCGCTGGCGGGCGGCCATGCGATCGCCTGTGTCTGATATGCTTCGCGGCGGGTCGTCTTCTGGACGTCCCGCCGTTTTCACTGTATGGCCCCGGATAATGACTGACCCGGTATTCTTCACGCCCGTGCGCCGCATTGCCCTGCAGGAAGTGGCCGCGCTGGCTGGCGCGTCTCTTCCCGAGGGCATCGATCCGTCGCGGTTGGTTCTCGGCGTCGCGCCGCTGGAAAGCGCCGGGCCGGACGATCTGTCCTACATGGACAACGCCAGATACGTGGCGCAGTTGGCCGCCACCCGCGCTGGCGTGGTGCTGGTGGCGGACCGTTATGCGGCGCGGGTCGGGGCCGGGACCGTCGCCATCGTCTGCAAGGATCCGCACCGTGTGTACGCACGCGTTCTGGCGGAGCTGTATCCGGACGCCATGAGCCCCGGTTCATTTTTTGGCGCTTCCGGCGTGGCGCCGGGGGCCATCGTGCATCCGGACGCACGCATCGAGCAGGGGGCGGTCATTGACCCTGGCGCGGTGATTGGCGCAGGCGCCGAAGTGGGGCGCGGCTCGGTGATTGGCGCCACCACAGTCGTGGGGCCGGGCGTTCGCATTGGCCGCGACTGCTCAATTGCGCCGGGCGTGGTGCTGCAGCACGCGCTGCTGGGCAACCGGGTCATCATTCACCCCGGCGTCCGCATCGGGCAGGACGGCTTCGGTTTCGCCATGGGCGCCTCGCACCTGAAGCTGCCGCAAATCGGGCGGGTGATCATTCAGGATGATGTGGAGATCGGCGCCAACACCACGGTTGACCGGGGCGCCACGCGCGACACCATGATCGGCGAGGGGACGAAGATCGACAATCTGGTGCAGATTGCCCACAACGTGGTCATCGGCCGCCATTGCGTCATCGTCTCGCAGGTCGGCATAGCCGGCAGCTCCACCATCGAGGATTATGTGGTCATTGGCGGCCAGGTTGGCGTTATCGGCCATGTGCGCGTTGGCGCCGGTTCGCAGATCGCCGCGACCTCGAATGTCAATTCGGATGTGCCGCCAGGCTCCATCTGGGGCGGAACACCGGCGCGTCCGGTCAAGGAATGGTTCCGTGAAATCGCGGCGCTGAAAAAGCTTGCGTCGCGCGACAGGAACAAGTGAACAATCTTGAAGGTCGGATCGGACCACGGTCCCGACGGGCATCAGCAAGGAGCATTTTGATGGAAGGGGCGCCGCAGAAGCTTGAGTCGGCGGATATTGTGCAGATCATGAGCTATCTGCCCCATCGGTATCCATTTTTGCTCGTGGACCGCATCATCGAGATCGATCGCGATGAATCCTGCATCGGCATCAAGAACGTCACGTTCAACGAGCCGCAGTTTCAGGGGCATTTTCCGACCCGTCCGCTGTTCCCAGGCGTTTTGCTGATTGAGGGCATGGCGCAGACGGCCGGCGCAATCTGCGTCGCCAGCAAGATCGCTGAGTCGAAGGCGCCCAAGCAGGTGTTCTTCATGACCATCGACAAGTGCAAGTTCCGCAAGCCTGTGGAGCCAGGCGACGTTGTCGAGTTCCATATGCGCAAACTCAATAACCGCCGCAACATGTGGTGGTATCGTGGTGAGGCCAAGGTCAACGGCGTGCTGGTCGCCGAGGCAGAGGTTTCCGCAATGCTGGTGCTGGAGTGACCATGGCCGCCCGCATTCACCAACTTGCCGTTGTTGATCCCTCGGCGCGGCTCGGCGACGGCGTCAGCGTTGGACCGTTTTGCACGGTTGGCCCTGATGTCGTGCTGGGGGACGGCGTTGAGCTGGTCAGCCATGTGGCTGTGGCCGGCCGGACCACGGTCGGCGCCCGCACGAAGATTTACCCATTCGCCTCCATTGGTCATGCGCCGCAGGATCTCAAATACGCCGGCGAAGCGTCGACGCTGAGCATCGGCGCGGAATGCATGATCCGTGAAGGGGTTACCATTAACCCGGGCACGGCGGGCGGCGGAATGGCGACGGTTGTCGGCGACCGTTGCGCCCTGCTGGCAAATTCCCACATCGGCCATGACTGTCACGTCGGCAGCAATGTCATCATGTCCAACAATGTGATGCTGGCCGGGCATGTCACCGTTGGGGATCATGTCATTTTCGGCGGCGGTTCGGCCGTCATCCAGTTCACCCGCGTCGGCGCGCATGCGTTTGTCGGCGGCATGTCCGGGCTTGAGAACGATCTCATCCCTTACGGCATGGTCATAGGCAATCGCGCCCATCTGGCTGGCCTCAATCTGGTGGGGCTGAAGCGGCGTGGTTTCGCGCGTGAGGATATTCACGCCCTGCGTCGCGCTTACCGTTTGCTGTTCGCCGCGGAAGGCACGCTGCTGGAGCGCGTGGCCGATGCGGAGAGTGAACTGGGCGGCCATCCGCTGGTCACCGAGGTGCTGGCGTTCATTCGCGCGGGCGGCGACCGGGCGATCTGCACCCCGCGACAGGCCGAGAGCTGAGCCATGGAGGCGCCGGTCGCCATTCTGGCCGGCGGCGGGTCCCTGCCGCTGGCGCTGGCGGAAGCGTTGCGCCAGCGTGGTCGTCCGGTTGAGATTCTCGCGCTGCGGGGTTTTGCCGATCGGCCGACGCGCCGCGCCGCCGGCGCCGTGCGCGATCTGCTTGACGCCCAGGGCGTGCTTGACGTGCTGCATGGATGGCGCCCTGGCGCGGTGACCATGGCCGGCTATGTACATCGTCCGGGACCGCTGGCCCTGCTGGGGGCCTATTCAGCTTTCCGCAATCGGGATCTGATCTCGAGGCTCGCCGCCGCCGGGGATGACGGGTTGCTGCGCGGCGTTGTAAATCTTCTGGAAGATCAGGGATTTACGGTTGCTGGCGTTCACGCGCTCGCCCCGGAATTGCTGGCGCCGACAGGGGTTCTTGGCGAGACTCCGCCGCTTGCCGCCGCCTCGGTGGATATCGGTTTCGCCGTTCTTGCCAGCCTTTCCCCCTATGACGTTGGCCAGGCCGTCGCCGTCGCCGGCACGCGGGTATGCGCGGTAGAGGGGCCAGAGGGCACGGACGCCATGATTTCGCGTGTGCGCAAATTATGGGGAAGCGGCCGCCTGCCGCGCTCGGATCAGGCGCCGGTGCTGGTGAAAACCGCCAAGGCCGGGCAGGACCTGCGCATCGATATGCCGGTGATCGGTCCGCGCACGGTGCGTTGCGCCGCGGCGGCGGGGTTCGCCGGCATTGCCGTGGGCGCCGGCAAGACAATGATTATCGATCAGGCGGCGACGGTTGCGGAAGCCAACCGGCGTAATGTCTTTCTGATTGGAACATCGGTCGACCAGAACGGGATGCGTTTGCGCTGAAACACATCACCGCTGACATTTTCGGATGTCGCGTGATGTGACGCCAGCAAGCGGGTATCCACTGGCTGGCGTCATGCCCTGGTGCGTTTCGGAAAAGCTGAATCTGCGTTTCGGGCAGAAAAGCCGCGACATCAAAAGAACCGGGCATTTTGGCAGCCTGGATTTTACCGGACATGCGCCAGCATTCGCGCCCCTGGGAGGACAAGGTGAAAGCAGCAGGTCCCCTGAAAGTCTGGATGGTTTGCGGTGAGGAATCCGGCGATCAACTCGGGGCGGGGCTCGCCGTCGCGCTGAAGCAGCGGCTTGGTCCTGATGGCGTCAATTTTGGTGGGGTCGGCGGCGAACGGCTCGCGCATGAAGGCCTGGAAAGCCTGTTTCCCCTGTCGGACATCGCGGTGATGGGCTTCATCGCGCCGATCATGCGGCTGCCCACGCTGATCCAGCGGGTTTACCAGACGGTCAAGGCCATTGTCGCGGCGCAACCCGACGTGCTGGTCATCATCGACAGCCCTGATTTCACCCATGCGGTGGCGAAGCGGGTGCGCAAGCGCCTGCCTGCACTGCCAATCGTCGACTATGTCAGCCCCAGCGTCTGGGCCTGGCGGCCGGGACGGGCGCGCAAAATGGCGGCTTATGTCGATCATTTGCTGGCGTTGCTGCCGTTTGAACCGGATGCCCACCGGCGACTGGGCGGGCCGCCATGTACGTATGTCGGCCACCGGCTGATCGAGAAGCTGCCGTTGCTGCGCGGGGCGCGGGACCTGGAGCATCCATTGGCGGAGCCGCCGTCGCTGCTTGTTCTGCCCGGCAGCCGGCGCAGTGAAATATCCCGGTTGCTCGCCGTATTCGGCGAAACCCTGGGCCAGTTGCACGATCAGGGCGTGCGTTTCGATCTGGTGCTGCCGGCGGTGCGCCATCTGGAGGACGAGATTCGCCAGGGCGTCGCCACATGGAAAACGCCGCCGCGCATCGTTGCTGGCGAGGATGCGAAGTTTCAGGCCTTTCAACAAGCTGACGCGGCGCTGGCGGCTTCAGGCACCGTGACCCTGGAGCTGGCGCTGGCGGGCGTACCCATGGTCGTGGCGTACCGGGTGTCGAATATCGAAAGCGCCATACTTCGCCGGCTTATTACCGCGCCTTCCGCTGTTCTCGCCAACCTCATCCTCGGCAGGAACGCCATTCCCGAATTCATCCAGCAGGATTGTACGGCGGCCAATCTGTCGGCCGCCCTTGCGCCATTGCTGTCGCAGACGCCGGAGCGTCGCGCGCAGATTGCCGCGCTGGCTGAGGTCGAGGCGCGTATGCTGACCGATGGCGAAACGCCGTCCGAGCGGGCGGCGCGCATCGTCATAGATGTTGCCGGGCAGGGACGGGCCTGACCGGCGTCAGGTCGGGACCATACGCAGCGCATCTGGCTAAGCGGAAGCGCCCGCTTCGACGCGCGTTTTCCTGGCGAACGGCGCGTCCCGAATATTGCCCCAGTTCCGGCATCCAGAACCAGACAGCAAAAACCCCGGCGCAAGGCCGGGGTTGATGTCTGCCATCGCCGGAAAAATCAGCGCTGGTTGATATTGACGTAATCGCGACGCGGGGCGCCGGTGTAGAGCTGACGCGGGCGGCCGATCTTCTGCGCCGGGTCCTCAATCATTTCCTTCCACTGGGCGATCCAGCCCGTGGTGCGGGCGAGGGCGAACAGCACCGTGAACATGGCGGTGGGGAAGCCCATGGCCTTCAGGGTGATGCCCGAGTAGAAGTCGATGTTCGGATACAGCTTCTTCTCGATGAAGTATGGGTCCGAAAGGGCGATGCGCTCCAGTTCCATGGCCACTTCGAGCAGCGGATCGTCCTTGATCCCGAGCTCGTTGAGCACCTCATGGGTGGTCTTCTGCATGATCTTGGCGCGCGGGTCGTAGTTCTTGTAGACGCGGTGGCCAAAGCCCATCAGGCGGAACGGATCGTTCTTGTCCTTGGCGCGGGCGATGAACTCCGGAATCCGCTCAACGCTGCCGATTTCCTCAAGCATCTTGAGGGCCGCTTCGTTGGCGCCGCCGTGGGCGGGTCCCCACAGGCAGGCGATGCCGGCGGCGATGCAGGCGAACGGATTGGCGCCCGACGAACCGGCGAGGCGCACGGTCGAGGTCGAGGCGTTCTGTTCGTGATCGGCGTGCAGGATGAAGATCCGGTCAAGGGCGCGCGACAGCACCGGATTGACCTTGTACTCCTCGCACGGCACGGCGAAGCACATCTGCAGGAAGTTCGACGTGTAATCGAGATCGTTCTGCGGATAAACGAACGGCTGGCCGACATGATATTTGTAAGCCAGAGCGGCGAGGGTGGGCACCTTCGCGATCATGCGCATGGAGGCGATCATGCGCTGCTTCGGATCATTAATGTCGGTGGAGTCGTGGTAGAAGGCCGACAGGGCGCCAACCGAGGCCACCATGATCGACATGGGGTGCGCATCGCGGCGGAAGCCATGGAAGAAGCGGAGCAACTGCTCATGCACCATGGTGTGGCGCGTGACGCGATAATCGAAATCCGCCTTCTCCTGGGTGGTCGGCAGTTTGCCTTCCAGCAGCAGGTAGCAGGTCTCAAGAAAATCGCCGTGCTCGGCCAGCTGCTCGATCGGGTAGCCGCGATACAGCAGGGTGCCTTCGTCGCCGTCGATGTAGGTGATCTGCGACTCGCAGGACGCGGTCGAGGTGAACCCGGGGTCGAACGTGAACATCCCGGTGTCTTTGTAAAGGGGCGCGATATCAACGACGCTTGGCCCGATGGTGCCCTGTTTGATTTTCAGGTCCACCGAGTTTCCATCGACGCTTAGTGCAGCCGTTTTTGCGGTCATTGAATCACCCCTGGCATGGTCTGACCGGGCGGCGCTAACGAGCTTCAGACGGTTCGTTGGCCGCGCCGCACGGTGCTGGGTTATCTTGCTGCGCAAAGCCTGAAGGGCTGGAGGCAGCTAGTGCTTCGGTAAACGATTTGCCGTGGGCCTTCAAGCGTAACTGCGCTTCGGGACGCGCAGCATGGCTGGTCTGCGCAAGGAGCGGGCGCAGAGCGGGCGCCGGGAACAGGCCGCTGCAGGCCAGTGGAGGGCAGGGCTTCCGCAATATGGCGCCAGTGCGGGAGACATTGGCGCAGGCGCATGGGGCGGGCGGATGTGGCCCGCTGGCCTGGCGCCGATTTACCGGAAACAAAACAATGAGGTGGCGGCATTCCCTCAGGGCCATGGCGGTGGCCCGGCGTGGGGTTCGGCCCCAAATGGGCCCAGGGGCAGCCTCCCTGGATCTGGCTCCCCGGGGCATGCGCACGGGTCGTGCGGGCAGCCAGGAGGCCGACGTGCAAACGGCCACGCTTGCGTGGCCGTGTGGTTTGTCGATTTCCCGGGGTAAATTTCCCTGGGGAATGGCGGTCGGCCGCTGCGGTCAGGCGGCCTGATCACGGATGCGGGCGAGGGATTCTTCACGCCCCAGCACGGCCATGACGTCGAACAGGCCGGGAGAAGTGGTTTTTCCGGTGAGCGCGGCGCGCAGCGGCTGGGCCACCTGGCCGAGTTTGACGCCCTCGGCTTCGGCAACGTCGCGCACCGCAGCCTCAAGGGCTTCGCCCGCCCAATCCTGCAACGGCTCGATGTGGGACAATACGCTGGCCAGGCGGCGCCGGGCCGCATCGTCAAGCAGCGCCGCCGCCTTCGGCTCCAGCGGCAACGGGCGCGCCACATACAGATACGCCGCGCTGTCGAGCAACTCCACCAGGGTCTTCGCGCGCTCCTTCAGGCCAGGCATGGCCGCCAGCAGCTTGGCGCGCTGCTCCGGCGTGAAGCTGTCGCCGAGGCCGCGGGCCGGGCCAAGCTCAGGCAGGATCGCTTCGATCGCTTCCACCAGCCGCGCATCGCTGGCGTTGCGCATGTAAAGGCCGTTGAGGTTTTCCAGCTTGGCGAAATCAAACCGCGCCGCCGAGCGGCCGATCTGACCAAGGCCAAAAGCTGCGATCATCTCATCGGTGGAAAACACTTCCTGATCGCCATGGCTCCAGCCGAGACGCACCAGATAGTTGCGCAGCGCTTCCGGCAGGTAGCCCATGCTGCGGTAAGCCTCGACGCCGAGCGCGCCGTGGCGCTTGGAGAGCTTGGCCCCATCCGGCCCGTGAATCAGCGGAATGTGCGCCATCACCGGCGTCTTCCAGCCCAGGGCGTCATAGATCTGCTTCTGGCGCGCCGCGTTGGTCAGGTGATCGTCGCCGCGAATGATATGGGTGACGTTCATGTCGTGATCGTCCACCACGACGGCCAGCATGTAGGTGGGGTTGCCGTCGGAGCGCAGCAGCACCAGGTCGTCGAGATCCTTGTTCTGCCAGACGACGCGGCCCTGCACCTCATCCTCGATGACCGTCTCGCCGGACTGCGGCGCCTTCAGGCGCACCACTGGCTTCACGCCAGCAGGCGCTTCGGATGCGTCGCGATCGCGCCAGCGGCCGTCATAACGCATGGGCCGGCCCTCCTTGCGGGCCAGTTCGCGCATCTCCGTCAGCTCTTCGGGGGTGGCGTAACAATAATAGGCGTTGCCGCTGGCCAGCAGCTGGTCGACCGCTTCGCGATGCCGCGCGGCGCGGCCGTGCTGGTAGACCACCTCGTCATCCCAGTTCAGGCCCAGCCAGCCAAGGCCGTCGATAATCGCGGCGATGGCGGCGTCCGTGGAGCGCTCGCGATCGGTGTCCTCGATGCGCAGCAGCATCTTGCCGCCGTGCTTGCGCGCGTAGAGCCAGTTGAACAGAGCGGTGCGGGCGCCGCCAATATGCAGATAGCCAGTCGGAGACGGAGCGAATCGCGTGATGATCTGATCGGTCATGGGCTCAACAGCGTGTGAAATACGGAAAGCGACGCCCGGTTGGGGGCGCCATTGTCTGGACGGGTGGGGTTGCGCCAGTCCAGCAAAAGCGTCTCCGCTTTTGCATGAGGCTTTGCATGAAAGCAAAGCCCCTGACGCGTTGCCCTGGCGCGTTGCGTTTGGCCATCCGCCGGTTTGGCAATGCCTCCAGGGCGTTGTCAGCAAGCAGGAGGCCGGAGAAGGCCGCAACCGGCGCGACGCCGGAGCCTGTGCCTGATCCGCCGTTTGCACGGAGCCGCCGCCGGATCGCTGTCAACGCGCCATGCGCTCGTGTAGCATGTCGTCGCCGTCAGTCGAAGCCAGACGCGGGCCATGACTGAACGTTGATTGTTGCTGTTGTATGGCGGGCGCATCCCGTCGTGACGCCGGAACGGCGCATGAAGCCAGTGGGGAAAGCGCAGGGTGGGGCGGCGGACGCTCCGCGCCGGTCTGGTGCGCCTGCGCTCGCGCGGGACGGACAGCTGCTTGCCGCAAAGTTCGCCCAGGCGGCGTATGCCCCACCGGAGCTTGCCCGCGCCGCATCCCCGCAGGCGGCGCCCCCCCATGCTGGCGCGGATCATCATCTTCCGGAAACAACTGCTCCCGCCCAGGCAAATACAGCCCGTTCAGGCCTTTGGTGGTCAGGCCTCCGGGCTCTCCAGACGCACGCCGGCCTGGTTCGCCGGCTGGTGAATGGGATAGCGACTGGTCTGGCGCGCGAGGCGCGCCTGCTGCGCCGGGCTCCGGCCACGACCATGGCATTGTGGGCGGCGATGGCCGCCCGCCAGATCCGGGGCTGGCTGGGCGCGGACATCGACCAGCGCCGCCACTGGCTTTGGCTGCCGGTGCTCTTCGGCTGCGGCGTCATCTGGTATTTCAACCGCCTGACGCCGGGGGACGCCGGCCCTGCGCTTGTCGCCGCCTGCGCCCTGTTGCTGGCGTCGGCGACGCGCCGCCGGCCGGCGGCGCGCATGGCGCTGGTCGTTTTGGCCATGATTCCCGCCGGCTACGCCGCCAGCGCCCTGCGGCTTGCCGCGCTGGATGCGCCGGTGTTGCAACGGCCCACCATTGGCGAACTGACCGGATATGTCCTGGCCGTGGACCAGCGCGGGGCCGGCGCGAGGCTGCTGGTGGCTCCGGTCAGCTTCGCGCGCCTGTCGCCGCAGCAACTGCCGGCCAGGGTCAGGGTGTCGGTGCGACAGGCGGAGCCGTTGCGCGCGGGCGTCATGGTGCGAACGCGGGCGCGCCTGCTGCCGCCGCCAGAAGCAGCGCGCCCCGGCGGCTACGATTTTGCCCGCGACGCCTGGTTCCGGCAGACCGGCGGCACGGGTTCAGCCCTCGGCAGGATTGCGGTTTGGGATGGGGCGCAGGCCGCCTGGGTCGACGCCCCATCAGCCGCGCCGCTACCAGGAGAGGGCAACCGCGGCCAGAAAAACAGCGAGAAAAATGCTCAGGAAAACGATCTGGAAAGCGCGCAAGCCATGCCCGCGCCGGCGCCGTGGGCATGGCGCCTGGCCGCATGGATCGACAATGGCCGCATGGCGTTGACCGACCGGATCGCCAGCGCATGGGGCGGCCAGGCTGGCGCGGTCGCGGCGGCCCTCGTCACCGGCAAGCGCGGGCAGATCGCGGAGGAGACCAACGCCTGGCTGCGGGCCGCCGGCATCTATCACATCATCTCCATTTCCGGGCTGCACATGGTGTTGGCCGCCGGCATGTTCTTCTGGACGGCGCGCGCGCTTCTGGCGCTCTCGCCGTGGTGCGCGCTGCATCTGCCGGTGCGCAAGATCGCCGCTGTCCTCGCCATGGCCGGAGCGACCGCCTATTGCGTCTTCTCCGGGGCCGATGTCGCGACCGAACGGTCATTGATCATGATCCTCGCCATGCTTGGCGCCATTCTGGTCGACCGGCCGGCGCTCTCCATGCACAATCTGGCCGTGGCGGCGATGATTGTGCTTGTGCGCGAGCCGGAAAGCCTGCTGGGGCCTGGCTTCCAGATGTCGTTCGCGGCCGTGGCCGGGCTGATCGCGCTGGCGGACCGCAGCGCGGTCACGCCAGGGCAGCCGCGCCGGCGTCGCGCCGGGCCTGGTCTGGTCCGCCGGGCGATGGCGCCGCTGGTCGCAGTCGGACTGACGACGCTGGTTTGTGAGCTGGCGACCGGACCATTCAGCGTCTGGCATTTCCAGTCGGTGTATCCGCTGGGGCTGGTCGGCAACGCCATGGCTTTGCCATTTCTGTCGCTGGTGGTGATGCCCGCCGCCGTCGTGGGCGTCGCCCTGACGGCGCTTGGGCTGGACTGGCCGGTCTGGTGGGTCATGGGGGCGGCGACCGAGCCGGTGCTTTACGTCTCCATGCGCATCGCGGCGACGCCCCACGCCGTCGCCGGCGTCGCCGCGCCTGGGCCGGGCGCATTATTGTGCCTGAGCGTAGCCATCATCTGGTTTGTCATCTGGCGCTCGCCCCTGCGCTGGGCGGCCCTTGCGCCGGCGTTCGCCGGTCTGGTTCTGCTCCAGTTCGCCTCAAAGCCGGATGTGCTGGTCGACCGGCAGGGACGCGGAGCGCTGGTGGTGCAGGGCCAGGGGCGCGATTCTGATGGACGGCTGCGCGTCACCCTGCTGGGAACGCCGTCATCGTTCACCGTTGAACAATGGTTGCGCGCCATTGGCGACCAGCGGGCGGCGAGCGATCCTTCCCTGCGGGCTGGCGCGCGCTGCGATCCGTTGGGCTGCACCGCGCTCCGCGATGATGGCGGCGCCATCGCATGGAGCCGGGAGCGACGCGGCCTGTTTGAAGATTGCGCCCGCGCCGATGTCATCGTCTCCCCGCATCGCGCGCCATCGGGATGTCGCGCGGCCGTGGCGCTGGATCGTCAGACACTGGCGCAGCAGGGGGCCGCCAGCATCTATCTGCATGAAGGCGCGGCCACGGTAAGGCGCGTGCGGCAGCCCGGGGAAGGCTGGCCATGGACGCCGGCCCGGCCACCACGATACGAACCGCCCACACACCGGAGTTTCCAGCCAGCCCCGGAGCGGCCGGCGCGGCGAACGCCGGATCAGCATGGCGCGACGACGCCAGAACAAGGCAGGGAGGCAAACGCCGGCGGCGGAACGGACCCCGATGATGACGCGCGTGGCGAAACCGGCGCCGCGCAGCCGGATTGAGCGCCCCGCACGGCACAAGCGAAAACGCCATCAGAACCCGCGAGCCGCGCAACCGTCCGGCGTCATCCAGCAGTTGGGACATGGCCAATCCGCTGAAGCTGGCGACTGCCCTGAAGAGCCTGACCCGGCGCGGTTTCCCAAATGCCGGGGCGGCGCTTCAATAACGCCGCACCAGGCTGACGAGCTTGCCCTGAATTTTCACCCGGCCGGCCGGCAGCACCCGGTTCTCGAACTGCGGATTGGCGGCTTCCAGTTCAACGCTGGGGCCGCGTTTGCGCAGGCGCTTCAGGGTTGCTTCCTCATCATCGATCAGCGCGACGATGATGTCGCCATTATCGGCGGAATCCTGACGGCGGATCACCACGGTGTCGCCTTCCAGAATGCCGGCGTCGATCATCGAATCGCCGCGCACCTCCAGGGCGTAATGGTCACCCGCGCCCAGCAGGCCGACGGGGAGGGGGATGCTCTCGCCCTGATGCTGTATGGCGCTGATGGGCGCGCCGGCGGCGATGCGCCCGATCAGCGGCACCGCGACGACACCCGGGATCTGCCCATCCGTCATCGCGGGGGAAAAGCCTTCGTTGTCCGTGCGTTTCGCCACCGTTGCGGCGCTTTTGCCGCCCGCCACCACGCGCGGCCGGAAACCCGTCTGCGCGGGCTTTCCTCCAGCTCCCTGCTGGATGTCAGGCATGCGCAACACCTCGACGGCGCGCGCCCGGTTGGGTAGCCGGCGAATGAATCCACGCTCCTCAAGCGCCATGATCAGGCGATGGATGCCGGACTTCGATTTGAGATCCAGAGCCTCCTTCATCTCGTCAAACGACGGTGGCACGCCGGTTTCCTGAAGGCGTTGATGGATAAACCGCAAAAGCTCGTGCTGCTTGGCCGTCAACATCGTCTCTCACCCCCAATGACAGAGCAGCCAGCCCCCGCCTTAACGCCAGACGAACGGGCAAAACTGACAGGCCGATTCTGCAACGAAACAAATCATGAACAGTATTGCATGTTCCTGCTGTGTTCCGCAATATGTGATCCGGATGCAAATGGGCCGGGGTGGCAGGCGCTGCGCTGCTGGCAGTGCGGCGGCGCGACCTGGGTTTTCCATGCGCCGGGCGCAGACGCGATCATGGCGAAGCCGCAGTTGACATGGCTATTGGTACTGATCAGTATCTTTATCAAGAATAAGGATATTTCATAAAGTCATGACGCTTGCGCCGGGAGTGAAACATGTCAGCTACGGGCGATAACGCCGCGCATATCGAGATCGATGCGCTGAAGGCGCGTTACCGGGAGGAGCGGGACAGGCGTCTGCGTTCCGACGGGAACCAGCAGTACGCCGCCATGACCGGTGATTTCGCGCATTATCTGGACGATCCCTATGTCGCGCCGGGTTTCACCCGTGAGCCGGTGCGCGAAACCGTTGACGCCGTTGTTATCGGCGGCGGCTTCGGCGGGCTGCTCTCTGGCGCGCGCCTGCGCGAGGCGGGGATCGAATCGTTCCGGATCATCGAGAAGGGCGGCGACTTCGGCGGCACCTGGTACTGGAACCGTTATCCGGGCGCGGCCTGTGATACGGAAAGCTATATTTACCTGCCCTTGCTGGAAGAAACCGGCTACACGCCGCAGCGCAAATATGCCCGCGCGCCGGAAATTCTTGCCCAGGCCCACCGGGTCGCCCGTCATTTCGATCTTTACCCGCACGCCCTGTTCCAGACCGTGGCGACGGAGATGCGCTGGGATGAGGCGGCCGCGCGCTGGCATGTGCGCACTGATCGCGGCGATGAAATTTCCGCCCGCT
Source organism: Camelimonas sp. ID_303_24 (assembly GCF_053543495.1). Classification (NCBI taxonomy): domain Bacteria; kingdom Pseudomonadati; phylum Pseudomonadota; class Alphaproteobacteria; order Hyphomicrobiales; family Chelatococcaceae; genus Camelimonas; species Camelimonas sp. ID_303_24. The sequence goes on along the minus strand of NZ_JBLLJM010000002.1, from coordinate 460,909 downwards.
TCGTCATCCTCGTCGGCGGTCCGCTGGACCGGCCGAAGCTGCCTGGCATTCCGGGCGTGGAGACTTTCAGGGGCCACAGCTTCCACACCAGCCGCTGGGACTACGCTTACACTGGCGGCGATTCGCACGGCAATCTCACCGGCCTTGCCGACAAGCGGGTGGGCATCATCGGCACCGGGGCCACGGCGGTGCAGTGCGTGCCGCATCTTGGCGAATGGTCAAAGGAACTGTTCGTCTTCCAGCGCACGCCGTCGTCCATCGACGTGCGCGATGACCGGCCGACCGACATGGATTGGGCCGGTTCGCTCCAGCCGGGCTGGCAGCGGGAGCGCATGGACAATTTCACCGCCGTTGTCTCGGGCGGAGAGTTCGAGGAGGATCTGGTCAATGACGGCTGGACCGATCTCATCGGCAACATTCTGCTGGCGGCGCGGCGCAAGCAGAAACAGGGCGAGGTTGTCGAAGACCCGGAGAAGCTGATCGAACTGGCTGACTTTCAGAAAATGGAGCGGGTGCGCGCCCGCGTTGATTCCATCGTCAGGGATGCCGCCATCGCCTCGGCGCTGAAGCCCTGGTACAGCCAGTTCTGCAAGCGGCCGTGCTTCCACGATGGCTATCTGCCGACCTTCAACCGCCCCAACGTCCATCTCATCGATACGCAGGGGCGGGGCGTCGAGCGCATCACCGAAACCGGCGTCGTCGTCGACGGCAAATCCTATGAACTGGATTGCCTGATCTACGCCACCGGCTTCGAGGTTGGCACCGACATCACCCGCCGCTTCGGCCTTGAGGTTTACGGCCGGGACGGCCTGACGCTGACCGAGAAATGGCGGGACGGGGCCGAAACCTTCCACGGGCTGTTCTCGCGCGGCTTCCCCAACTGCTTCATCGTCACGCCGATCCAGTCGGGCCAGAGCCCCAATTTCCAGCACATGCTGGATGAGCAGACCCGTCATATCGGCTGGCTGTTGCGGCAGATGCGCGAACGCGGCGCGATCACCGTCGAGGCAACGGCGGCGGCGGAAAAGGCGTGGGTGGATGCCTGCGTCAAGATCGCCCGCGCCCGCGTGCCTTATCTGGAGGAGTGCACGCCGGGCTACTACAACAACGAAGGCAACGTGAACAACATGCGGGTGCTGAAGAACAATCAGTACTGGCGGGGCCCGACGGTGTTCCTTCGCATGTGGGAGACCTGGCGTCAGAAGGGCGACATGGACGGGCTGGAGCTGAGTTACGGCGCCCAGGCTGCGGAATAAGGCGCCGCCGGGTAGAACCCGACCTGGAAGAAACGCGCCCAGGAAGAAACGCGCCCAGGAAGAAACGCCACCGGGCAGAAACGCCACAGGGCAGAGCGCGGCGGCACTGAGGGCGACAGCCGAAAGGCAAGTAAAGGCAGGCGGCGGCAAAAGCCCCGTGCGCATCGCGCCCGGTCATGCGCGGGGCGGCCGCAGTTGCGCCGCGATGCCGGCCTGCGGCTGCGATGATCTGCATGGTTGCCGGGCGCCGCAGCGGCTCCGGCAACTGGCGCGCGCATATATTCACCGTCATGCGCATTCACTGGTATTTCCACATGCCGCAGGTGCTGTATCGTCAGAACCTGCGGATATTTATTTGAAATACTGGTGATTATTATGCGTATGTACCATTTTTCAATGAAGTTATTGCTTGTAGCTGTTGTTGTCCTTGTTGCGCCGCGCGCCGGGCAGGCGGCCTGGAGCCATGACGATCTCGCGGGACGCCTGGCCGCCGGCGAGCTTCCCGGCGTGGTGATGCGCCTTGGCAAATGCGAACGGACTGGTCGCGAGGTCAGCAAAATGTCTGGCGCTGACAAGGCGGCTGGCGCTGGCAAGACGTTTGGCCCGACGGGATTCGCCGTGGTGCGCTTTCAGGCGTGGAATGTCATCGACCGGTGGATCGCCACCTCCGACAGCCATTTGTTCCTGTCATCAAAAACCGGCGCGATGACGCTGCAATATGTGCGCCTGCGCCTGACGCCGGATGGACTGGCGCATGTGTACCTGCGCCAGCTGGACCCGGCGACCATGAAGCCGCTCAGCGACGCCACGGAACTGACCTGCAAGGCCGATGGCGACGGGCTGACATTCGTGGCGCCGCGCGACTGAGACGGTCGGATGGCCTGACCGGGCTGGTTGCATGACTGGACGGCTGCCTGGCTACGGCTCCTGGCTCAGGCGCCGCCATGGCCAGGCCAGCCTCCATTGGGTCAGGCAGCCTGGGGGTCAGGCGGCGGCCAGCAGCGCCTGCGTCGCGGCGGTCACGTCCTCCTGGCGCATCAGGCTTTCGCCCACCAGATAGGCGTTGACCTTGCAGGCGGCGAGGCGGGCGATATCCTGCGGCGTGAAGATGCCGCTTTCTCCCACCAGCACGCGATCGGCCGGCACGCGCGGGGCCAGGCGTTCGGTCACCGTCAGCGACACCTCGAAGGTGCGCAGGTCGCGGTTGTTGACGCCGATCAGCCGCGACGGCAGCTTCAGCGCGCGCTCCAGTTCGTCGCCGTCGTGCACCTCCACCAGCGTGTCCATGCCAAGGCGGGTCGCCGTCCGCGTCAGCTCCAGCGCCAGGGCGTCGTCGACCGAGGCCATGATGACAAGGATGCAGTCAGCGCCCCAGGCCCGGGCTTCGAACACCTGGTAAGGATCGTAGAGGAAATCCTTGCGCAGGGCGGGCAGGGCGCAGGCGGCGCGCGCCGCCTTCAGGAACTCCGGGCTGCCCTGAAACGACGGGGTATCGGTCAGCACCGACAGGCAGGCGGCGCCGCCGGCCTCATAGGCGCGGGCCAGCGCCGGCGGATCGAAATCGGCGCGGATCAGCCCCTTCGACGGGCTGGCCTTCTTGATTTCGGCGATCAGCGCCGGCTGGCCGGCGTCGATTTTCCGCTCCAGCGCGGCCAGAAAGCCGCGCGGCGCCGGGGCGGAGGCGGCCAGTTGCTCGATTTGCGCCTGGGGGATCGCGGCCTTCGCAGCGGCGATCTCCTCCAGCTTGTAAGCGCCGATTCGTTCCAGAACATTGCTCATGCCGTTGCTCCCGCGTGGCTCGCCCGGACCAGCTTTTCCAGCGTCTTGCGCGCCGCGCCGCTGTCGATGGCCTGCGCCGCCATGGCGACGCCGGCGGCCAGATCGTCCGCCTTGCCGGCGACGACCAGCGCCGCGCCGGCATTCATCAGCACGATGTCGCGGTAGGCGCCAGGTTCACCCTGGAGCAGGCGCATGGCGGCGGAGGCGTTATGCTCCGGATCGCCGCCCTTCAGGTCATCGAGGCTGGCCCGCTTCAGGCCAACATCCTCCGGCTGCACGGTGAATGTGCGCACGGCGCCATCTTCCAGCGCCACCACCTGGGTCGGGCCAGTGGTGGTGATCTCGTCCAGCCCATCGGAACCGTGCACCGCCCACACCCGTTCGGCGCCGAGCGTTTGCAGCACCCGCACCATCGGCTCCAGCCACATGGCCGAGAAGGAGCCGAGCAGTTGCCGCTTCACGGAAGCCGGATTCGAGAGCGGCCCCAGAATGTTGAAGATGGTCCGCGCGCCCAGTTCGGTGCGCACCGGCGCCACATGGCGCATCGACGCGTGATGGTTGGGCGCGAACATGAAGCCGATGCCGGCTTCCTGGATGCAGCGGGCGATGTCGGCCGGGCCAAGGTCCAGATTGACGCCAAGCGCCAGCAGCACGTCGGCCGAGCCGGATTTCGACGACGCGGCGCGATTGCCGTGCTTCGCCACCGGCGCGCCGCAGGCGGCGACGACGAAGGCGCTGAGGGTCGAGACATTCCAGGTGCCGACATTGTCGCCGCCGGTGCCGACGATATCAATGGCGCCGGCCGGAGCCTGGACCGCCGTCATGCGGCCGCGCATGGCGCTGACGGCGCCGACGATCTCGTCCAGGCTTTCGCCGCGCACCCGCAGGGCCATCAGGAAGGCGCCAGCCTGGGAGGGCGTCACCTCGCCGGAGAGCAGGTTCTCGAAGGCGGCGCGGGCTTCGTCGCGGGTCAGCGCCGCGCCGGTCGCCACCTTGGCGATGAAGGGTTTGAAAGCATCCATGGCGTCGGTCAGTTTCCAGCGTTTGTGGCGGCGTTCCACGCGGCGGCCAGGTTGAGGAAATTTCGCATCATGGTCGCGCCGTGCTCGGAGAGGATGCTTTCCGGGTGGAACTGCACCCCGTGCACCGGCTGGCTGACATGCGAAAGGGCCATGATCTGGCCGTCGTCGGTCTCGGCGGTGATCGCCAGGTCGGCCGGGCAGGTTTCCCGGTCGACGATCAGCGAATGGTAGCGCGTGGCGTTGAACGGGCCGTCGATCCCTTCAAAGATCGTCTGGCCCGTGTGGCGCACCACGGAGACCTTGCCGTGCATCGGCAGCGGCGCGCGCACCACCTGGCCGCCATAGGCCTGGCCAATGGACTGCAGGCCGAGGCAGACGCCGAACACCGGGATGCGGCCGCCGAGATCGCGGATCACATCGAGGCAGACGCCGGCTTCGTTGGGGGTGCACGGCCCCGGCGACAGCACGATGGCGTCCGGCGCCATGGCGGCGATGTCGGCCGTGGTCAGCGTATCGTTGCGGTGCACGTCCACCTGCGGGCCCAGCGCGCCGATCAGGTGCACCAGGTTCCAGGTGAAAGAGTCATAATTGTCGACAAGAACCACGCGCGTCATGGCAGGGCCTTTATCATTCATGGCGTTTTCGGGGAAAGGGACTTCCGCTTTCCGTGAAAACGCGGCGGCTCACTCATGAGCCTGGCGTTGGGCGGGGCGAATGCGTTGGTCAGCAGCTTCGCCAGCGCCACGCCGCCGTCGCCAGCCGCAACGCCGGATTGGCCCGGGGGGCTGCGTGTCTCGCCGCAGCGCCCATGAGTTGCGCCCGGCCTGTCATTGGCCGCGCCCGGCTTGCCCGGCCACGCGGATCGCTTCCTCGGCGGCGCGGAACAGGGCCTTTGATTTGTTGACGCATTCCATCAGCTCCGACTTCGGGTCGGAATCATAGACCACGCCGGCGCCGGCCTGCACCGCCATTTTACCATCCTTGACGATGGCGGTGCGCAGCACGATGCAGGTGTCCATGTCGCCATTGGCGCTGAAATAGCCAATGCAGCCGCCGAACGGTCCGCGCCGCTCCAGCTCCAGCTCGTCGATGATCTCCATCGCCCGCACCTTGGGCGCGCCGGAGAGCGTGCCGGCCGGGAAGCCGGCGACCAGCGCATCCAGCGCGTCGAAGCGCGGGTCCTGTTCGCCCTCCACGTTGGAGACGATGTGCTGCACGTGACTGTAGTGCTCCAGCACGAAGCTCTCCGTCACCTTCACCGTGCCGGTTTTCGACACGCGGCCGACGTCGTTGCGGCCAAGGTCGAGCAGCATCAGATGCTCGGAGCGCTCCTTGGGGTCGGCCAGCAACTCCTCGCCAAGGCGGCGGTCTTCCTCCGGGGTCGCGCCGCGCGGGCGGGTGCCGGCGAGGGGGCGGATGGTGACCTTGCCTTCGCGCGACCGCACCAGGATCTCCGGGCTGGAGCAAACCAGCTGGAAGCCGCCGAAGTCCAGAAAACTGAGGTAAGGCGAGGGATTAACGCGGCGCAAAGCCCGGTAGAGCGACAGCGGCGGCAGGGTAAACGGCGCCTCGAAGCGCTGGCCCAGCACCACCTGGAAAATGTCGCCGGCCCGTACATAATCGCGCGCCTTCTCAACCATGGCGATGAAGGTCTCCGGCGGCGTGTTGGACACGGCCTCCGGCTCCGGCATCCCGGTCACGTCAGCCTGGTCGGCAACCGGCAACGGCGCGCTGAGCGACGCGACGGCGGCCTCCAGCCGCTCCTGGGCGCTGGCGAGGGCGGCGCTGGCGGTGAGGCCGGCCTGGGGGCGCACCGGCGTGACCAGGATCAGCTCGTCCTTCAGCGAGTCGAACACGGCCATCACCGTCGGGCGCACCATGATCGCTTCCGGAACGCCAAGGGCGTCCGGATTGATGTGCGGCAGGCGCTCCATGTGGCGCACCATGTCATAGCCCAGGTAACCGAACACGCCGGCGGCCATCGGCGGCAGCCCCGCCGGCAGGTCTATGGCGCTTTCGTTGACCAGGGCGCGCAGGCTGTCCAGCGGGCCCGCCGCTTCGTCGACAAAGGCCTCCGGATCGCGCGCCGCCTGGCGGTTGATCTGGGCCTTGCCGTTGAGGCAGCGCCAGATGAGATCCGGCGCGATGCCGATCATCGAATAGCGGCCGCGCACGGAGAGGTCCTGCACGGTTTCCAGCAGGAAGCTGGGGCCGGCGGCCTGCGACAGGCGCATATAGGCGCCGAGCGGCGTCTCGAGGTCCGCAAGAAAGCGGACGGCGATGGTGAAGGGCCGGCCAGCAGCGTAAAGCGCGGCGGCGGCTTCGGGCGTGGGTTCAAATTGCATCGTTCAGCTTACTGCTGGGCGGAACCGATCGCGTTGCGAAGGTTCTGCTGATTAATGCTGACCCCAAAACGGTTCTGCAGGATGCGCACGTAGCTGCTCAGCAGATCGTCGGTGAGAGCGAGATTCATCTGCTCCGCCAGTTGGGGATTGATGGCGCTGGCCGAGAAGGGCGGCATGGTGGCCGAGGTCACCTGGAAGATGATCCGCTGCCCCGGCCGGGTCGCCGAGCCCGCCTTGCCGGCCGGGATGGCGAAGATCTGGCGCACCGTGTCGACGTCCAGATCGCCCGCCGCCTGGCCGCGGCGCAGGTCGCTGGCGGTCTTGACCGGAAGGCCGGAGGCGGCCTGCAATGTCGCGCCTTCGTTGACCTTCTTGACGATCTCGTCAGCGCGCGCCGTGAGCTTCGCGTTCACCTGATCCTCACGCCAGAGTTTCTCCACATTGGCCCTGGCTTCCTCGAGCGTGCGGTCGCGCGCCGCCTCGACATTGGTGACCTCGAACCAGACATGGCCGTCATCGACGTTCAGCGCCTCGTTGTCGGCGCCCACGTCGGTGTTGAAGGCGTCGCGCAGCAACTCCTGGGCGCCGGGCAGGGCGAGCAGCGCGGTCGACTGCGCCCCCTGCCTGTCCTTGCCCTGATTGTCGACGCCGTCCACCTTGACCAGGGTCAGGCCGGCGTCGCGAGCGATCTCGGCGAGGGGGCGGGCATTGACGCGCTGATCCTCGATCCTGTCATGCAGCGCCGTGATTTCTTCCTTCGCCCTTGCGGTGGCGAGTTCGGTGCGGATGGCGTCGGCGACTTCGGCCAGCGGCTTGATCGCCGCCGGCGTCACCGATGCGGCCCGCACCACCACGACGCCAAAATTGCCCTTGACCGGATCGCTGACAGCGCCCGGAGCCAAAGCGAAGGCGGCGTCCCGCACGGCGGGGTCGACCATCTGGGCGCGGGTCACCTCGCCGAGATCCAGATCCTTCTCCGACACGCCGCGTTCCTTCGCGACGGTTTCGAAAGACTTGCCGGCCCTGATCGATTCCACCGCGGCCTTCGCCGTCGCTTCATCGGGGAAAGAAATCTGCTGCAGGCGACGGCGCTCTGGCGAGCCCCAGGCGCTCTCCTTCGTTTTCTCGTATTGCGCCTTGATCTCGGCGTCGGTAACGGCGGCCGCAAGGTTCTTCGCCTTGACGAGGCCAGCCGGCGTCAGCGCCACGGCATTGAACGTGCGGAACTCCGGCGCGCGGAACGAGGCCTTGCGGCTTTCGAAGAAGCTCTTCAGCGCCTCATCCGACGGCGCGGCGATCTCGCCGGCAGAAGCGGCGGGAAGCGCGACCCAGGAGGCGGCGCGGCGCTCGGCGTTGACGCGGTATACCGCCTGGTTCATCGCAACGGGGGTCTGGATGCCGCCAGCCAGACCTTCCGGGATCTGCCGGCGCACCAGTGTATTGCGCTGCTCCGCCAGGTAGCCGGCCTCGGAGAAGCCGTTGTTGCGCAGCACCTCGGCGAAGCGGGCGCGGTCGAACTGGCCGTTGACGCCACGGAAGTTGGGGTCGGCGGCGATCGTCTCGACCACAAAGGCGTCGGTGACGCCAAGCTTCATGTCGCGGGCTTCCTGATCCATCGCCGCTTCGGTCACCAGGCGGCCGAGCACGATGGCGTCCAGGCCCATCTCACGGCCCTGGGCGGGCGTGATCACCGTGCGGTACTGCTGGGAAAGGCGCTGCAACTCGTTCTGCCAGGCGGTGCGCAACTGCTCCATGGTGATCTCGGTCTTGCCGACCATCGCCACCGTGTTGCGCGAGCCGCCGCGCACCATGTCGCCAATGCCCCAGATGGCGAAGGAAACGATCAGCAGTCCGAAGAGAACAAAGAGAACGACCTTGCCAAGCAGGCCCTTGCTCGCGTTGCGCATTCCCTGAAGCATGTGATCAATCGACCTTCCTGGAGCGTCCCGGCGGGAGCGGGCCGCGTGGGCCGGCCTGCCAGGGTGAATGATGGGCCGCGCTGGGCCGGCCGGCGCGATGGCCCGGCCAGCTGGACGGGCTGTAACTTAAGTCAGCAATTACTTAGCTTGATGCTGACATAGAGCACGGCCGCGCCTGCGTCCATGGTCGCGCGCGAGAGACCGGGCGGAGAGGGCCAGATTCAGCAATATCCAGCGACGCCCCGGCTCTTGTGGGGCTACGCGGTGTCCCCAGGCGCTCCATTGCCGGCGTGCGGTGGCTCTGCTAGAGCCGGCCCCAGAAACGGAGCCCCGTATCGGGAGCGGCGGCGGCCGCGCCAGATTCGAGGGGCGGCGCCAGATTCACGAGGCGGCGGCTGGCGCCGGGCTGAAGCCCGGCTGGCGGAGCGCCAATGACGAAACGGGGAGCAAGATGGCCGGTCACAAGCGCCGTCCGCTGATCGCGGGCAACTGGAAGATGAATGGTATGAAGATCGCCGGAGCCCGCACGCTCGGCCAGGTGATCGAAGGCTATGACGCCGCCCTGCGCGCGAAGGCCGACCTGCTCGTCTGCCCGCCCGCGCCGTTGCTGTATACGTTCGCGGCCGCTTCCATTGGCAGCGGCGTGGCCATTGGCGCCCAGACCTGCCATCCGGCGGTTTCCGGCGCCTATACCGGCGAGACCTCGGCGGAGATGCTTGCCGACGTCGGCGCCACGGCGGTCATCGTCGGCCATTCCGAGCGTCGCGCCTATAATGGTGAAACCGACGCCGACGTGCGCGCCCGCGCCGAAGCCGCCCGCCGCGCCGGCCTCACCCCGATCGTCTGCGTCGGCGAAACCCGCGAGGAGCGCGACGCTGGTCGGGCGCTGGACGTGGTGGGCGCGCAGCTGGCCGGTTCGGTTCCCGATGGCGAGGGCGCCCTGATCGTCGCCTATGAGCCGGTGTGGGCCATCGGCACCGGCCTGACCCCGACTGTCGCTGACGTGGCTGAAGTGCACGCCTTCATGCGCGCCGAGTTGCGCAAGCGCTTTGGCGCGGCGTTCGCTGACGGCGTTCGCCTGCTGTACGGCGGTTCGGTGAAGCCCTCCAACGCGGCCGAGCTGATGGCGGTGGAGGACGTGGACGGCGCCCTTGTGGGCGGCGCCAGCCTCGTCGCGGCGGATTTCCTGGCGATCGCCGCCGGCTGCTGATTCCAGCGCCTGAGGCTGTTTGGGGCGGGGCGGGCGCCATGCCGGATGCGTGGCGCGGGCCCGCCCGGGCGGGCGGTCGCGCCCCTGTGCGGTTTGCCCCGGTGTTTCGCGCACCGCTTGCCGCGTCTGGCGTTGCGTCCTGGTCACGCCTTCTGCCGCACGTTTTGCGGCGCGTTTTGCTGCTCGTTTTGCTCTTGGGCGCGGGGCGTGCTAAACGCGCAAGTCGCTTTGGGGGCTGTCTCCCGAAACCGCTTTCCCGTTCACATCGAGATGGGCCGGGCGCCGGCCATTGGGCATAGTTCATGCAAACGGTTCTCATCGTCGTTCATCTGCTCATCGTTCTGGCGCTGGTTGGCGTTGTGCTGCTTCAGCGCTCTGAAGGCGGTGGGCTGGGCATGGGCGGCGGCAGCGGCGTTTCCGGCTTCATGACCGGCCGCGGTCAGGCCAACGCCCTGACGCGCGCCACGGCGATTCTCGCCGCGCTGTTCTTCGTCACCAGCCTGGGGCTGACCGTGCTGGCCAGCATGTCGCGCGGCGGCGGCTCGATCCTTGATCGCAATCTGCCGGCCCAGACGGTCCCAGGGACGCCTGGCGCGCCCGCCGGCGGCGGCGTTCTCGACCAGCTGAAGCAGATGCAGAAGCAGGCTCCCGCCGCGCCAGCGGCTCCGGCGGCGCCTCAGGTCCCCACGCAGCAGTAAGTCATGTGGCGCGGTCGCCCCCGGGGCGGCTGCCCGCAGCCACGGGCGTTAACGCCACACAGGAGCGTTTTCCGGGTTCAGCAATGAACCCGTGAAAACGCTCTGATTGTTTGATTTGATGCAATTCCGCGCGCAAGGGTGGCCGCGTCCACGTTTGCGAAGGTTGCTCCAGCATGGACCCGCCGCTTCAGCGGCGGGGCATTTTTTTGTGATGACCGAACAAAATTTATCCGGAGCTCTCGCCAATCGCACCGATTCAGCGTATCCAGCGGGTCCCATGACGCGGTATGTATTCATCACTGGCGGCGTGGTCTCCTCCCTGGGCAAGGGCCTCGCATCAGCCGCACTCGGAGCCCTTCTGCAGGCGCGCGGCTACAAGGTCCGCCTGCGCAAGCTCGACCCCTATCTCAACGTCGATCCGGGCACCATGAGCCCGTATCAGCACGGTGAGGTGTTCGTCACCGACGACGGCGCCGAGACCGATCTCGATCTCGGGCATTACGAGCGCTTCACGGGCATGCCGTGCAGCCGCAATGACAATATCACCACCGGCCGCATTTACTCCGACATCATCGCCCGCGAACGGCGCGGCGACTATCTGGGCGCGACGGTGCAGGTGATTCCGCACGTCACCAACGCCATCAAGGAATTCGTCCTCAGCGGCAACGACGGTTACGACTTCGTGCTGATGGAGATCGGCGGCACCGTCGGCGATATCGAAAGCCTGCCGTTCCTGGAGGCCATTCGCCAGCTCGGCCAGGAGCTGGAGCGCGATCAGGCCATCTACATGCACCTGACGCTGTTGCCCTATATCCCGTCCGCCGGCGAACTGAAGACCAAGCCGACCCAGCATTCGGTGGCTGAGCTGCGCTCCATCGGCGTCCAGCCGGACCTGCTGCTGTGCCGCACCGACCGGCCGATTCCCCGCGAGGAGCGCCGCAAGCTGTCGCTGTTCTGCAACGTGCGCGAGACGGCGGTGATCGAGGCGCGCGACGTCTCCTCCATCTATGACGTGCCGCTGTCCTATCACGCCGAGGGGCTGGACAGCGAAGTGCTGGCGGCGTTCGGCATCAAGGACGCGCCGGAGCCGGATCTCACCCGCTGGCAGGAAATCTCCGATCGGGTCAAAAGCCCGGAGGGCGAGGTGACCATTGCCATCGTTGGCAAGTACACCGGCATGAAGGACGCCTACAAATCGCTGATGGAGGCCCTGACCCACGGCGGCATCGCCAACCGGGTGAAGGTCAATCTCGACTGGATCGAGAGCGAGGTGTTCGAGCGCGAGGACCCGGCGCCGTTCCTGGAGCACGTGCACGGCATCCTGGTGCCCGGCGGCTTTGGCCAGCGCGGCGCCGAGGGCAAGATTCGCGCCGCCCGCTTTGCCCGCGAGCGCAAGGTGCCGTATCTGGGCATCTGCTTCGGCATGCAGATGGCGGTGATCGAGGCCTGTCGCGCCCTTGCCGGCGTTGGCGCGGCCAGCTCCACCGAATTTGGCCCCACGGACGAGCCGGTGGTCGGCCTGCTGACCGAATGGCTCAGCGGCAATGAGCTGGTGCGCCGCACCGCCGAGGGCGATCTGGGCGGCACCATGCGCCTCGGCGCCTACCGCTCGGTGCTGTCGCCGGAATCGAAGATCGCCGGGATCTACGGCAAGACCGAAATTTCCGAGCGCCATCGCCACCGCTACGAAGTCAACATGGACTACCGTGAGCGCCTCGAAGCCGCCGGCATGCGCTTCTCCGGCGTCTCGCCGGACGGGGTGCTGCCGGAAACCATCGAGCATGTGGATCACCCGTGGTTCATTGGCGTGCAGTACCATCCCGAGTACAAGTCGCGCCCGCTGGAGCCGCACCCGCTGTTCAGCAGCTTCGTCGAGGCGGCGATTGCCCAGAGCCGGCTGGTCTGACGCCGGCTGGTCTGAAGCCGGTTGCCGCTGCTCGCGCGACCATGCCTCGCCGGTTTGATGGCGCGGGTTATTCAGAACTGACAAGCGCGACGCCCCGGTTTTCGGGGCGTTGCCGTTCATGGCGGGTTGTCGCGGCCACGAGGCCCGCCCGCATACCGGACAGAAGGACAGGCGCCATGACCAGCCAGGCTCCAGCCACCGCCAACCCCGTCGTCACTGTGGGCGCGGGCGCCCGCAAGCCGGTGCGTTTCGGCAATGACCTGCCGCTCGCCCTGATCGCCGGCCCCTGCCAGATGGAAAGCCGCGATCACGCCATGGAGGTGGCGTCGGAGCTGGTCGCCATCACCGACCGGCTGGGCATCGGCCTGATCTTCAAGGCCTCGTTCGACAAGGCCAACCGCACCTCCGCTTCCGCCGCGCGCGGCATGGGGCTTGATGGCGCGCTGCCGGTGTTCGCCGAAGTGCGTGAGAAGCTGGGCGTGCCGGTGCTGACCGACGTGCATGACGCTGGCCAGTGCGCGCCGGTGGCCGAGGTGGTCGACGTGCTGCAGATCCCGGCCTTCCTGTGCCGGCAGACCGACCTGCTGCTGGCCGCCGCCGCCACCGGCCGCGTCGTCAACGTCAAGAAGGGACAGTTTCTCGCCCCGTGGGACATGAAGAACGTGGTCGCCAAGCTGACCAGCGCCGGCAATCCCGACGTGCTGGTCACCGAGCGCGGCGTCAGCTTCGGCTACAACACCCTGGTTTCCGACATGCGCGCGCTGCCAATCATGGCCGAGACCACGGGCGCGCCGGTGATTTTCGACGCCACCCATTCGGTGCAGCAGCCTGGCGGGCAGGGAACCTCTTCTGGCGGCGAGCGGCGGTTCGTGCCCGTGCTGGCCCGCGCCGCCGTGGCCGTGGGCGTCGCCGGCGTATTCATCGAAACTCACCCTGATCCGGATCGCGCCCCGTCCGACGGCCCCAACATGGTGCCGCTGGCGCAGATGGAGACGCTGCTGGGCGAACTGCTGGCCTTCGACGCCATCGCCAAGCAGCGCGCCGGGTAATCCGGCGCCAGAAGGTTTTCCGGCAAGGGGTTTCTCGCCGCGTCAGGAGATCCTGGCGTCGTCCGCGCCGCCCCGCTACTTCCCAAGCGTCATGCCCGCGGGCATCCACGCCTTTGCCGCGCCGGAGCGGGCGCAGATGGTTGCTATGGCATCACTCCGTGGATGGCCAGGACAGGCAGGGCCATGGCGGCTTGAGGGCTGGAGGGCTGGAGGGCTGCGCCCGTTACCCGCAGGCGCCGGCATGACGGAATGCTGTTGAATGGCGCGCCAGCCCTTCGCGTGACGCAACGCCACCCCGCCGGCGCGGAATTGGTTTCCGCCGTACCCAGCCAGTAAACATCAAACGGTAAATGTCGGGCAGCGCAGGGTCGCTCGCGTCGCGTTGCCCCGGCGCGCGTTCGCGAGGCGGGCCATGGCAATGACGCGCGCGAAAGTCGCGCGGACAAGAAAAGCAGGGCGCCGCCAGGCGTCAGGGAAGGAAAACCATGCGTCAGCCCCTGGCTGAGCCTTCGCTTGCCCGGCTTCAGGTCTGGCTGGCGATCTCCTGCTTCACCGCCAGCCTGTTCGTACGCGCTGTCGATCCGCTCGTGCCGGTTATTGCCCGCGATCTCAACGTGCCGGCGGGGCAGGTGGCGTTGCTTGGCAGCGCCTTCGCGTTTCCGTTTGGCCTGATGCAGCTGGTCTGGGGGCCGGTGGGCGACCGTTTCGGTCGCAGCGGCGTCATCCGCATCTGCATGGTCATCATTTCGCTTGGCGGCGTCGCCAGCGCCCTGTGGCCGGCATGGGACTGGCAGTTCGCCATGCGAGTGGTCTGCGGCGTCGCCTCCGCCGGCATTTTCCCCGCGACCATCGCGCTGATCGGCGACCGGGTGGCGCTGGAGGCGCGTCAGGCCGTGCTGGCCCGCATGCTTGGCGCCACCATCAGCGGCGGCCTTGCCGGCGCCATTGGCGCCGGCTTCCTTGTCGAGTGGCTCGGCTGGCGCGGCGTTTTCCTGCTGTATGGCGTGATTTGCGCCATCACCACTGTCGCGGTCATGCGGGTGTTGCCGCGCGGCGCCCGTTCCGCCACGGCGCCGGTCCATGGCGTGCTGCATGGCTTTCGCGCGGTGCTGCGCAACCGCCGGGCGTGGATCTGCTTCAGCGCCGTGTTTTGCGAGGGGGTGTTCATCTTCGGCCTGATGCCGTTCGTCGCGGTTCTGCTGGCGGCGCGCGGCGAGAACAGCCCGGCCATCGCTGGTCTGGTCATCGCCGCCTTTCCGCTTGGCGGCATTGTCTACAGCGCCTCGGCGGGCCGTTTGATGGAGCTTCTGGGCAGCCGGGGGCTGATGGGCATGGGCGGAATAGCTGCGGCTGCGGCCCTGCTGGCAACGGCGACGGGCCTGCCCTGGCAGGGCGACTTCGCCGCCTTCATGCTGTTGGGCTTTGGCTTCTACAGCCTGCACAATTCCCTTCAGGTGCAGGCAACTGAACTGGCCCCGGCGTTTCGCGGCTCCGCCGTGGCGCTGCACGGCTCCAGCTTCATGACCGGCCAGGCAGTGGGGCCGATCTGGTGGGGCGCGGCGCTGGGCTTCGCCGGGCCGGCGCTGACCCTGGGGCTTGGCGCGGGCGTCATCGCAATTGTCGGTTTGCTCTGCGGCTATTTGCTGGGAGCGCCGCGCCGATAGCAGGCGGCAAATGGGGCAAAGGGGGCTGGCCAGGGGCTACTTGGCCATTCCGGGTTCGCGCAAGGGCTGGCCGCGAGCAAGCGTTCTCGCGCCAGGCTGGTGACCGGAAGTTGCGGTGCATGATGAAAATAACGAGTTATGCCATGTGCTTGGATTGGTGTTCTCATAAATGAAATGACGCCCGGGAAAGCCCCGGGCGTCACGCAATGCCAGCGCTGGCGCACGCTCACTCGCCGGAGATGATCTCGCCGAACGGGTGGAACGTCTTGCCGTCGAATTTGGTCAGCTGCATCCGGGTGAGCGGTGAGAACCGCTCCGGGGTATTCTGCACCTTGATGCCCGGAAGCAGGGTTCCGGCATCCATGTTGAGGGTGGTCGCCATCTTCATGATGTTCTTGCGGCTGAGATCGTTTCCGGCCCGCTTCAGCACGTCTTCCAGCACCCTGGCCGAGGTGTAGCCATAGACGTAGTTGGTGTCGGCGCGGTCGGCGGAGGGCATGGCCCGATCCATGAAGGCGTGGAACTCCTTCATGCCCGGATCGTCCTTCCACTGCGGGTCGAGCGGATCCTTCACATAAGCGGTGGCGATGATGCCAACGCCGTTCTCCACGCCGGCCGGCTTCATCACCGCCGCCACCGAGGCGGAGATCGAGGAAACGAAGTGGGTCGGCTTCCAGCCCATCTGCGCCACTTTGCGGATGGCCTGGGCGGTGTACTTGGGTACGGAGACGTTGACGAACACGTCGGCGCCCGACGCCTTCAGCTCGACGAGCTGCGAGTCGATCACCGGATCGGTCGGCTGGTAGCTCGCCACCTTGATGAGCTGCTTGTCGGCGTTGGCGCCGAGCCCCTTGCGCAGGCCGTGCAGGTAGTCCTTGCCGAAATCGTCAGCCTGATGAAGCAGGGCGACCTTGCTGTTGGGCAGGTTCTTGGCGATGTAGCGGCCGATCACCACGCCTTCGCTGAAGTAGGACGGCTGAAAGCCGGTGGTCCACGGAAACTGCTTGGGGTTATCCCAGCCGCTATTGCCGGAGGCGACGAACAGCTGCGGCACGCCCTTGCTGTTCAGATATTTCTGCACGGCGAGGCTGGTGGCGGTGCCCAGCGGATTGAAGATGAACGAGACGCCGTCCTGCTCCACCAGCTTGCGGGTCTGCTCCACGGTTTTCGGCGGGGCGTAGCCGTCGTCCAGGGAGATCAGCTCGACCTTGCGGCCGTTGATCCCGCCCTTGTCGTTGATTTCCTTGAGATAGGCCTGGTGCGTCTTGGCGATCACCGAATAGGCGGAGGCGCCGCCGCTGAAGGCGGTGGTCTGGCCAATCTTGATATTGTCTTTCGTCACGCCGGGCATGTCTGCGCCCTGGGCCAGCGCGGAGCCGCCGAACAGCAGTGAAGCGGCGATCGTCGATAGCAATCTCTTCATCACATCCCTCCCTGGAGCCCGTCAGGAAACGTAGCCGTGCGGGCCGGATCGTCTGGCGCGATCACAGCTTGCGCGACGCGGGAGCGCATTCCCGGCGTCTGCGCTGCTTGCGGCTGACCGTTGCTGGCCGGAGCGGCCATTCACAGACCGTTGATGTGAGTGTGCCCATTCCCCATTGCCGGTGGCAAGGGGGTGATATGTTATACGAAAGATAAAACTACAGCCAATGGGGCGCCATTGCGCCGGCGGGTGGCGCGGGGCGCGGCGTTGGCGGAAAAGGGCGCCTGGCTCAGAAGCGGGCGCGGTAGGGCTGCACGCCGGTATCCGGCAGCCAGACGTTCTTCGGCAACTCGCCCGTCTGCCAGAACACGTCGATGGGGATGCCGCCGCGCGGGAACCAGTAGCCGCCGATGCGCAGGAACCTCGGCTGCAGCAGGCTGGCGAGCCGCTTGCCGATGGCGACGGTGCAATCCTCGTGGAACGCGCCATGATTGCGGAAGGCGTGCAGGTACAGCTTCAGCGATTTCGATTCGACCAGCCACTGGTCCGGCGCATAGTCGATCACCAGAATGGCGAAATCCGGCTGGCCGGTGACCGGACAGATCGAGGTGAACTCCGGCGCGGTGAACCGGGCGATATAGTCCGTATCCGGATGCGGATTGGGCACGCGGTCGAGCACCGCCGTCGCCGGGTCGGCGGGGGTGGCGCTCTGCTGGCCCAAATGGCTGAGATGCTGGGTAAGATCGGCGTTGCTCATGGCGCTCCTATACTCCTTTTGCAAAGCCCAGGGAACGGCCGCGCCAACGGCGGATACAAGCTGGCGGGGGCTGTAATTTCCGCGCATGGCTATTGAAAGCCCATGTTGATGCCGTAAAAGGCCCTCAGAAGCCCTCGCCAGAGCGAACCCTTTTCACGCGCGCGTCACAGGCGTTTCGTATGCCCGCGCTTTCCTGAACGTATGGAGCTGCATTCCATGACCGCCATTGTCGATATCGTCGCCCGCGAGATCCTCGACAGCCGGGGCAACCCGACCGTTGAAGTCGATGTGGTGCTGGAGGACGGCTCCACGGGCCGCGCGGCGGTTCCTTCCGGCGCCTCGACCGGCGCCCACGAAGCGGTTGAGCTGCGCGACGGGGACAAGGACCGCTACGGCGGCAAGGGCGTGATGAAGGCCGTCGAGGCCGTCAACACCGAAATCTATGACACGCTGGCCGGCCAGGACGCCGAGGACCAGGTGGCCATCGACGAGATCATGATCGAGCTCGACGGCACGCCGAACAAGGCCCGCCTTGGCGCCAACGCCATCCTTGGCGTGTCGCTGGCCGTGGCCAAGGCCGCCGCCGAGGCTTCCGGCCTGCCGCTCTACCGTTACGTCGGCGGCCCGACCGCCCGCGTGTTGCCGGTGCCGATGATGAACATCGTCAATGGCGGCGCCCACGCCGACAATCCGATCGACTTCCAGGAATTCATGGTGATGCCGGTGGGCGCGCCAAGCCTGGCCGACGCCGTGCGCGCCGGCGCCGAGGTGTTCCACCGCCTGAAGGCCAATCTGAAGGCCGCTGGCCAGAACACCAATGTGGGCGACGAGGGCGGCTTCGCGCCGAACCTGCCGTCCGCGGAAGCTGCGCTCGACTTCGTCATGAAGGCCATCGAGGACGCCGGTTACAAGGCTGGCGACGACATGATGATCGCCCTCGACTGCGCCTCCACCGAGTTCTTCAAGGGCGGCAATTACGTCTACGAAGGCGAGGGCGTTTCCCGCTCGCCGGAAGAGCAGGCGAAATATCTGGCCAAGCTGGTCGGCGACTACCCGATCGCCTCGATCGAGGATGGCATGGCCGAGGACGACTGGGCTGGCTGGAAGCTGTTGACCGATCTGGTTGGCTCGCGCTGCCAACTGGTGGGCGACGATCTGTTCGTCACCAATGTCGAGCGCCTGTCGGACGGCATCCGCCAGGGCGTTGGCAACTCCATCCTGGTCAAGGTCAACCAGATCGGCTCGCTGACCGAGACCCTGGCCGCCGTCGATATGGCGCACCGCGCCGGCTACACCGCCGTGATGTCGCACCGCTCGGGCGAGACCGAGGATTCGACCATCGCTGACCTCGCCGTCGCCACCAACTGCGGCCAGATCAAGACCGGCTCGCTGGCCCGCTCCGACCGGACGGCCAAGTACAACCAGCTGATCCGCATCGAGGAGCAGCTCGGCGGCCAGGCCATCTACGCCGGTCGCAACGCCCTGAAGGCGCTGCGCGGCTAAAGCGTTTCCAGCGAGGCGGGCGCTGCTTCGCGTCAGGAAAACGCGTGACTGCAAAATGCTGGAGTGAAATACCGTTTCAGTATGAACGGATTTTGCTCTGGCGCGCTGGCGCCATCGCCGGGCGTGTGTGAGAGCGTGGGACCAACCGGCCGGAACAGGATGGCGATCCGTACGATCGCATCTCTGCCTTGCCGGTCCCGCGTTGTCCGAAAGGAACCAGATCCGGCCCGGCGGTGACGTCGGGCCGGATTTTTTGTGCGCGCTGTCTGTCTGGCCGGCATGGCGTCGTAATCCGGGAACGGCTTTACGGGGGGGCGACGCCAGGGCAGTCTCGCTACGCCGGAATGATAACTGGCGTATGGTTTCCTGCGGGCGGACGATTCGCGGCGGCCTGTGAGCGCCGGCCGGCGTTGACGGTCGCGGCGACCGCACGGCGGGGCGAGGAGGGCGATATGGCGGCCACGGCGATTCCAGCAAAAGCGGGCGCCGCTTTGGCGCCTGGAATAGCGCCCGGTTCGACATCCGGAGCCCCGGCGCCGCGCCAGCGGACGGCCCCGGCGCGCGCTCACGCCGCGCGGATTATTTCCTGTGTGACGACATTGGGGCTGGCGGCGCTGCTTGCGGTTGGCGGCCCGGCTGCGTATGCGGCGGATGGCGGGCCGGCGGCGAACGCATCGCAATCCGCCGCGCCTCCGTCTCCGGCGACGCCAGCCGGCATGGACGGCCAGAAGCCGGGCCCGCGTGCAACGGCAACGCCTGCAACCAACCTTCCAGCCAGTCCTTCAGCCAGTTCTCCCGCCGCCGCTGAAGCGCCTGCCAGCGCGCCGGCAGGGAGCGCTGGCGCGAAGGATGGATCAGCCGCCACGCCGTCGGCCGGGCGCGGCCCGCTTGCCGGCGATGCGCAGGGCGCGCCAGGCTCAGCCAGTTCTGGCCCCGCGGCTTCTGGAGCCGCAGCGCCAGGAGCTGCAACGGCTGGCTCCACCGCGAAGGCGGAGATCACCCCCACGGTCATCCTGGTTCATTCCGAATTGCTGGATGGCTCCGCATGGCGCGGCGTGATCCCGCTGTTGCAGCGCGCTGGCGTCAGCGCCACGGCGGTGCAACTGCCGCTGAACTCCATGTGGGCGGATGTGGCGGTGGTGCAGCGGGCGCTGGCCATCGCCAGGGGGCCGGTCATTCTCGTCGGGCATTCGTGGGGCGGCGTCATCATCACCGAGGCGGGCGTCGACCGGAAGGTGGCGGCGCTCGTCTATGTGGCGGCCATGGCGCCGGACGTGGGCCAGTCATTCATCGACCGCCTGCGCAACGCGCCGCGTGGTCCGGGGCTGGGGAAATTGCTGACCGATTCATCCGGTTTCGTCCGGCTTGCCGATGACGCTTTCGCCACGGACTTTGGCCAGGACCTCGACGCGGCGCAAAACCGGCTGCTCGCCGCCACCCAGGCTCCGGTGTTCGGCAAGGTGTTCGAGGAGCGGGTGAACAACGCCGCCTGGAAAAACCTGCCGGTCTGGTATGTGGTGGCCGGCAACGACCGGCTGCTCGACCCCGGCGTGCAGCAAACGGAGGCGGGGCGCATCAAGGCCCGCACCGTCTCGACGCCCGCCAGCCACGCCGTGGTGCTGTCGCAGCCGGAGGTGGTGGCCAGGGCCATTCTCGACGCGGTGGCGGCGGTGAAGGCCGGCGCCGCGGCCGGCCATGACGGGGCCGCCCAACAATTGCAGCCACTCTCGCCGCCGGTGCAACCGGAGCCGCCGAAGAAATAGCTGATGGCTGGTGGCAACGGCGACGTGCGCTGGCGACCTTCGCAAGGCGGCTTTAGCCAGGTGGTTTTACAAGGCGCATTGATAACTGGACCGGCCCGGCGGACTGTCGCGGAACGCCTTGGTCCTGAGCCCGCCTGACGCCATGGTGCGTCAGGGCGGCGTCCTTCCAGTGCAGGTCACCAATCGCCGGATCATCAGAGGCCGGTCATTAGAAGCCCGCCCGGCGCGCGCCAGGCCGTCTTCCCAAAAAGCCAATGTCCGCGACGGGCGCGGGCATTGTCATGGCTTTGGCGCCTACGCGGCGAACTTGCGGGTCAACGGCTGTAGCGGATCGGCACCGACAGGGAAATCGAGCCGCCGGCGATGTGCGCTGGCGGCGCCGGCACCGGGCTGGCGCGCCGCACGGTCGACACGGCTTCGGCATCCAGAGCGCTGTCGCCGGACGAACGGGCCAGGCGGGCGCTGGTGACGCCGCCGCTCCGGTTGATCGAGAACGACACCACGGCCGTGCCATTGTTGGACGCGGCGCTGCCGGGGAAGCGCTTGTGCCGGTTGAGGTGGGCCATCAGCGCGCCGCGCCAGCTCGCCATCGCCGCGCTGTTGGCGCCCGATGATGCGGAGGCGGCGGAAGGCGAGCGCGGTCCTGGCGCGCCGGAGGGCGCGGAGGTGCGCTGCGCCGTGGCCGTGCGTTCGGCGTCAAGCGCCTTTGCCCGCGCGGCCCGCCTTTTCTCGCGCTCCAGCTCGCGCTTGTGTTCCTTCTCGCGCTCCCGTTCGCGCGCCAGCTCGATGCGTTTCTGGCGCTCGCGCTCCAGCTTGCGCTCTTTCTCGCGTTCTTTCTGCGGATCGACTTTGGGCGCGGCGGGAAGCACGACCTCGGCCTTCTGGGGCACTTCCGGCGCCTGGATTTCCTGTGGCTGCGGCTCGGGTTCCGGCTCGGGCGGCGGCGGCGGCTCGTTCTGGGCCACCTCCGATTCCACCGGCTTTTCGGCCTGCTGCGCTTCCGCGACTTCGGGGCCCGGGGCGGCTTCGTTCTGCGGCGCGTTATTGGCCGAGACCGGAAGCGGCGCCAGTTCGATCATCACCGCCGCCGGCGGTTCGCCAGCGGGTTCGGCGTGCTTCCAGTTCAGCGCCACCCAGGCCCCGCCGAAATGGGCGGCGAGCACAACGGCGCTGGCGGCGCCCCAGCGGGCGAACGCCCAGCCATGACCGGCGCTTCCCATCACTGGCCGGCTCCGGGGTTTTGTCCAGCTTCTGCGCTGGCGGCAGGCGCGGCGGGCGCTGGCTGCCCAGCCTGGCCGGTGTCTTCCAGGCCGACGAGGGCGATCTTGAGGTAGCCGGCGCCGCGCAGCAGGTTCATCACCTTCATCAGCTCGCCATAGGCCACGCCCTGATCGGCGCGCAGGAACACGCGCTGTTCCCGGTCGCCATGGGTGCGGGCGTCAAGCGCGCCTTGCAAACCTTCGCGGGCGACGCCGTCGTCGCCGAGCGCCAGCGTGAGGTCGTTCTTCACCGACAGGAACAGCGGCTTGTCCGGGCGCGGCTGCTGCTGGGCGTTGGAGACCGGCAGGTCAACCGGCACGTCCACGGTCGACAGCGGCGCCGCCACCATGAAGATGATGAGCAGAACGAGGATGACGTCGATGAACGGCGTCACGTTGATCTCGGAGACTTCCGCGAGGTCGTCGCCGCTTTCCTTCAGGCTGACGGCCATCTGATCACTCCGCGGCGCGACGCAGCTGGGTCATGTTCACGCCCATGTCCCGCCGGTCCAGATCGCGCGACAGGTGCTGCAGGGCCAGGGCCGATGCGTCTGACAGCAGCGCCCGGTAGCCGGTGATTGAACGGGAGAACACATTGTAGATGATGACGGCCGGGATGGCGGCGACCAGGCCGATGGCGGTGGCCAGCAGCGCCTCGGCAATGCCCGGCGCGACGACCGCCAGATTGGTGGTTTTGGCCACCGAGATGCCAATGAACGAATTCATGATGCCCCACACGGTGCCGAACAGGCCGACAAACGGGGCGGTGGAGCCAATGGTGGCGAGCAGGCCGGTGCCGCGCGCCATGCTGCGGCCGGCGCGCGCCTCGATCCGCGACAGGGCGATGGCGACGCGCTCCTTGACGCCCTCGGCGGGCAGGCCGGCGGAGCGCTCTTCTTCAGCCTCCGCGGCGGCGACAATCTCGCTGACCGGGCCGCCGGAGCGGATGGCGTTGTCGCCCAGCGCTTCCGCAAGGCTGCCGGCCGTATGCAGGCGCCGCAGGGCGCGCAAGGCGCGGCGGCGGGCCGCCAGCAGTTCCAGCGATTTCGCCAGCCAGATGGTCCAGGTGACCAGCGAGGCGAAGGCGAGGCCAAGCATCACCGCCTTCACGACGATGTCGGCCTGCATGAACATGCCCCACGGCGACAGATCGTGCGGGATGACGGCGGGGGCGGTTGGCGCCTGGCCCTGGGCGGGGGCAGCGTTGACGGGCGCGGCCCCTGAAGGCGCCGCGGCCGGCTGGCTGGCCTGAGGTGAAACATTAGCCGGAGATGCCGGCAGGGGCGGATGGCCCGGCGGCAGCGCCGTGGCCGGCGCGGCGTGTTCGGGAACCGACATGACGGGCCTGGCCGGCTGGGCCGCGGCGGTGGATGGAGCCGCACTGGACGGAGCCGGCGCCTGCTGCGCCTGTGCCTGACCCAAAGGCTGCCCTTGCTGTTGCCCTTGCGACAGTCCCTGGGCGAGGGCGGCGGGAGCCAGCGCCTGGGCCAGCATCAGGACGGCGAGGGGCGCGGCGTAACGCTGACGGGAGCCAGGTTTGGCGCGTTCAAAGGCCTCGACGGCGCGCATGTTGCGCGAACGGGCGAAATGCTTCGAAAACGCGGACAAGTGACCAACTCCCATATTGCAACAACCGCCGGAATGGCTGGCGGAAGGCTGACGTCTGCGGCGGGAACATGCATCCCGCCGTCGTCGACGCGCGCCGGATACCGGCGCGCCAGCCGGGGGGCTACGCAGGCAGCCCACCCATGATCCCGGCTGGCGCTCGCCAGCGTGCTCCGGACCAGAAACACCACTCCAGACGACTGGGGCCTGTTGCCGGACAGGCATCCCGGAACTTGCGTTTCACTAACGCCGTAAAAATTTGAACGCAATCTCAATGATTTAGAGGGGTTCTAAGAAGCAGGCGTTGCTGAGAGCCGCGTCCGTCAGGCTGTTCCGGGGCTGATCGGGAATATTGACATGGAGACAATTGCTTATTCTGCGCCATCCCGAGGGCGATGGTCGCGACGCCATGCGGCTGGCGCAAGCGGCGTCTGTGAATTGTCGCGTGAAAATGATGATGGGCTGGCCCCAGCCCCCTGGCTCTCAAAACCTTTGGCTCCAAACCTCTGGCTCCTGGCGTCGCCCGCCGGCATGGGCGGGGGGCCGTTGGCGTGCGTGGGCAGGCATTCGCTCAACTGAACCCGGTAACGGGATGGGGAACGTAATGCGCCTCAAGGGCCGCGATCTCGGCGTCGTCGAGCGCGAGATCAACCGCCGCGATGGCGTCATCCAGATGCTGTGGCTTGCTGGCTCCAACGATCGGCGTCGTCACCCCATCCTTCCGCAGCAGCCACGCCATGGCGACCTGGGCGCGCGAGACGCCGCGCGCCGCCGCGATGCGGGCGACTTCCGCCACGATTTGCCGGTCGCTGTCCTCGCTGGAGCGATACAGCGTGCCCCCAAACGCGTCGGTTTCCTGACGCTGGCTGGTTTCGTCCCAGTCGCGGGTGAGGCGGCCGCGCGCCAGCGGACTCCATGGCATCACGGCGACGCCCTGATCGCGGCACAGGGGCAGCATCTCGCGCTCCTCTTCCCGCATCAGCAGGTTGAGGTGGTTCTGCATTGAGGCGAACTCCGTCCAGCCGTTCAGGCGGGAAGTGTAAAGCGCCTTGGCGAACTGCCACGCGAACATGGAGGAAGCGCCGATGTAGAGGGCCTTGCCGGCCTTCACCACATCATGCAGCGCCTCAAGGGTCTCCTCCAGCGGGGTGGCATGGTCCCAGCGGTGGATCTGGTAGAGGTCGACGTAATCCACGCCGAGGCGCTTCAGGCTGGCGTCAATCTCCTGCATGATCGCCTTGCGCGACAGCCCGGCGCCGTTCGGCCCCTTGCGCGTTCGCATGAAGACCTTCGTGGCGATGACGGTTTCTTCGCGGCGGGTGAATTCCTTGAGCGCCCGGCCAACAATTTCTTCCGAGGTGCCGTCGGAATAGGCGTTCGCCGTATCGAAGAAATTGATGCCTTTCTCCACCGCCTGGCGGATCAGCGGCCGGCTGGCCGCCTCGTCGAGCGTCCATGGGTGCGCGCCGCGTTCGGGAACGCCATAGGTCATGCAGCCAAGGCAGATGCGGGAAACGTCGAGGCCGGTGCGGCCGAATTTCACATATTTCACGGGCTGTACCTTTCGATGGCGATATTTTTCAGCCTGGGCGCGGGCTACGCGCGGGCGTCAAACCCCGCTGAATTTGCTGTACTGAAATTGCCGCGCCAAACTTGCGGCGGAGGAACTGCCCCGCAGGATTTGCCGCGCCGCCCCGCCGGCAGGCAACGCTGGCGGCTGCGGCCCTGGCCGGCGCGCCGTCATCTCCCCCGTCAAAGCTCAATGCGCGCCGGCGTGGCCAGGCAACAGCCTTGCCTCACGGAACGCGGCGAACCATTTGCGGAACATGGCTTCCGTATCCATGACCATGGAGAAGCCGGCCTCGTGCCGGCGGATGTCGGAAATGATCGAAACCTTGGGGCTGCCGGTGGCGTTGCGCGCCAGCAGATAATCCACGTACTGGGCCGAGGCCCCGACAAAGGCCGGCAACTCTGGCGCGGCGAGGCCATGCCGCCGGCACAGGGCGGTCCACTCAGCGCCGCTTTGCGCCAGGTCATCGGCGAGGGAGGCGGGGCGGCGTTCGCCAGGGCGCATGCCGAGGGCGTCGGCGATCGCCGGCCAGACATTGGCCCAGACGAAGACATCGCCATTGGTGATATTGAAAATGCGGTCGCGCGCCGTCGGCGCTTCGCCGCCCCAGGCAATCGCCTGCGCCAGCAGGTCTGCATCCACCGCCTGCAATACATTGCCGGTCTCGCCGCCGGGAAAATACAGCGGCTCGCCTTTCTCATGCAGCAGGGCCGCCCATGCGCCTATCGCCGTGATGGGGTTCATGGCGCTGCCGAACGACAGGCCGAAGATGATTTGCGGGCGCCAGATGGTCCAGCTCCAGGCCTTGCCGCGCCGGGCCGTTTTGAGCCAGTTCTCCTGCTCCCAGTAGAAATTCGGGATGTCATGCGCCTCGTCGCGATCCTCACGCGGCGGCAGCGCCATGCGGCGCGCGTGGGCGCCATAGGCTTTTGCCCCCTGCAGCAGGGTGACATGGCGCAGGCCGCTGGCGTGGGCGAGCAGCGGCTCCATCAGATTGCTGAACATGCGGGCGTTGACCGCGATCTGCTCCGGGTCCCGCCAGCCGTCGATCAACTCCGGCTTTTCATAGAGCGCCGCGTAGACCACATGGGTCACGTCGCCAAGCGCGGCCGCCGCATCCGCGCAGGCGTTCGGGTCGTTGAGATCAAGGCTGAGGAAGCGGCCGCCGCCGTCCTGAAGCGGTCGCCGCCGCGACAGCGCCGTGACGCGCACGCCCGCCATGCCCTGGAAATGGCGTAGCGCCGCCTGGCCGACGAGCCCCGATGCGCCCGCCACAAGCACGTGCCTGTTCATTCTCCGGTCCTCCCAGGCTCCGGTCCTTCCAGATCCGCCATCCTGTGCGGCGTCAGGTTCCGGGCCCGGGCATCCTGCCGCCGAAACCGGCGCTGGTCGAGGGCAAATCCCTCAGCCGGCGGCTGGCGGCGCGCTGTCGTCAGGCCGTGTCAGCAACCCGTCAAACAGCAGGGAAACGATGGTGTCGCCATAGCTGGCGATCTGGTCGGGCGCGTAGGGATCCCGGCCGTGCATAGCCAGCGTCACCGCCCCGATGCTGAAGGTCATGGAGGCGGCGGAGGTGATGATGCTTGATGTTTGATGGGGCGGTAAAGGCCGGATAAGCCCCTGGGCCATGGCGTCAGCGATGGCCTCGTCAAAGGCGAAGATGCCAGGCTGGACGAATTTTTCCATCAACCAGTCGAATCGCTGCGTCCGGCCCATGGCCTCATGGGTCACGATGCGGATGTAGTGCGGTTCCGCCGCGTTGGCCTCCACAAGGCGACGGATCAGCAGCTTCAGGCGCTCGACCGGGTTCAGCTCATGCGTTGCCAGGCGCGTTACCGGAAAATACTGCCCGCGACGGCGCATCAGCCGGTCAATCGCCGCCCGCCACAACTGCTCCTTGGAGCCGAAGTGATAGTGCACCATTGACTGTGACAGGCCGGCGGCCCGCGCCACCGCCGCGGTGCTCACCGGCTCATAACCCCAGTCAGCGAACAGATTGATGGCGGCGTCGAGCAGTTTCTCCCGTGACGAATCCCCTGTGTCGTCGCCTTTTCGCGGCGGTCTGCCCGGACGGCGGGCGCGGGGAGGGCGAAAAAGCTCCGGCCGCGCGGCCAGAAGGCTTGCGGGTTCGGTGGTTTTTGCGGCGTCAGCGGCCTGGGGGGTGACAACGGGCGCGACAGGAGACGTGGCGGGAAGCGCAGCAGGGGCCTTGGCGGGATCCGCTGGCCTGTCGGCAGGGTCACGCCGCCTGGACATGGCGGCGCTCCCATGCCGGTCGCCGGCATGAAGCCGGGAACGTCCCCGATCTGAAAGCCTCCCGTCTTGCAGTCCCGCGCCCCGAGCCTGCGTTCGTCCGGGGCGACTGCGCGCCTGGAGGTGCGCGTTGTTGCAATGTCATTGGTCGGAAATGTTCGCGTTATGGTTGCAGAATTGCGAATCCTGAATGGCATCTGGCGCCAGAAAATTCAAACGCTCAAGTCACGGAGGATTCAAAAAAAACGCCGGCGCGGCCGCGATGCCTCACGTCGGCGCGGCCTCAGGGCGAGGCGGGCAATGGGCAAATCCATGCCGGGACTCAATTAAGGCGTGCGTTGGTCAACGGGATGATGCAAATCAATACGCCAATGACTTGATGCAAATAAATTGGTTATGCTAACAATTATGAAAAGCACGCTGGGTCACTGAAGCCAGCGAGGGGACGTGCAAGGGAGGACCGGATGGCCGGTCAGGGCAAAGCGGCCGCAGGCGGCATTGCAGCGCGGCGCGTCGTCATGGCGGCGACATGGCGCGCCAGCACCGGCGCCGTTCTCATGGCCGGCAATGTGCAGGCGGCCGGCCTCGCTGCGATCACCGGCGCTCTTGCTGGCAGGGAGGCGATCTGCGCCGGGTTCGGCGACGATGTCTCCGCCTTCGCCCGCCACGCGCCGGGCAAGAATGATCTGGCTTCGGTCCCGCGCCAGACCCCGTCCGATGTCCCGCGCCACGCCCAGCCATCCGGCGCCGGGGTGATTGGACGCGCCAGCGGCGGCCACTGCCAGCCGCATCTCATCAGACCGGCGCGGGAAGCAAAGACCGCCGACAGTTTCTCGAAAATCCTGACCGTCATTCCGTCTGCCCAGGCGTTCCGGCTGGCGTCGCAGGGCGCGCGTCCGGCGCTCCAGGCGCGCGCCGCGTCACGGCCCGGATAATGCCTGACGAGATAACGCCTGCGCGCCGCCATGTGGGCCATGCGCCCGGCGGCCGGCTTCCTTGAACCCGTGAGAGATCAGCCCTTGTTCCGCAAGATTCTCATTGCCAATCGCGGCGAGATCGCCATCCGCATCGCCCGCGCCTGCGCCGAGGCTGGCGTGGCGTCGCTGGCCGTCGCCCCGCTGGATGACGCCAGCGCGCTGCATATGGCGAAGGCGGATGGGGCGGCGACGCTGCCGGGCGAGGGCGCGGCCGCATACCTCGATGGCGCCGCCATCGTTCGCGTGGCGGTGGAGAATGGTTGCGACGCTGTCCACCCAGGCTACGGCTTCCTCAGCGAGAACGTCGATTTTGCCCGCCAGTGCGCCGCCGCCGGCCTGACGTTCATCGGGCCGCGTCCGGAGGCGCTGGAGCTGTTCGGCGACAAGGCCCGCGCCGTTGCGCTGGCGCGTGAAGCAGGCGCGCCCGTGGCTCGCAACACCAACGGTCCCGCCAGCCTGGCGCAGGTCCAGAGCTTCATGGAAAGCCTGGGGCCAGACGCCGCCGGCGTCATGCTGAAGGCGGTTTCCGGCGGCGGCGGGCGCGGCATGCGCATCGTGCGCGATGTCGCCGAACTTGCCGAGGCCTATGACCGCTGCGCCTCCGAGGCCCGCGCCGCCTTTGGCAACGCCGACGTTTACGCAGAGGAACTGGTCGGCCGCGCCCGCCACATCGAGGTGCAGGTGATCGGCGATCGCACGGGCGCCGTCTCGCATCTGTGGGAGCGTGAGTGCTCGGTGCAGCGCCGGCATCAGAAGCTGGTCGAAATCGCCCCCAGTCCGTGGCTGGAGAACGAGCTGCGCCATCAGCTCTGCGTCGAGGCCACCCGCATCGCGGCGGCGGCGGGTTATGACGCCGTCGGCACCGTCGAGTTCCTCGTGGAAACCGACGCCCAGGGGCGGGCCACCGGGCGTCATGTTTTCATCGAAATGAATCCCCGGCTTCAGGTTGAGCACACGGTCACCGAGGAGGTGACTGGCGTCGATCTGGTGCAGACCCAGCTTGCCCTGGCCGCCGGTCGCACGCTGGAGGAGCTGGGGCTGGCCGCGCCGCCGCCCGTGCGCGGCCACGCCATCCAGCTGCGCGTCAACATGGAGACGCTGACCGAAGATGGCGGGGTTCTGCCCTCCGGCGGCGTGCTCAGCGTGTTCGAGCCGCCAGCCGGCGCCGGCGTGCGCGTGGAGAGCTTTGGCTACCGGGGCTATGAAACCCACTCCGGCTTTGACGCTTTGCTGGCCAAGCTGGTGGTGCGCGCGCCGTCCCGCGATTTTGGCCAGACCCTGGCCCGGGCGCGCCGGGCGCTGGGCGAATTCGGCGTTGATGGCGTCGCCACCACCATTCCGGCGCTGCAGGCCATTCTCGCCCATCCCGAATTCATCGCTGGCCAGGCTGACACCGGCTTCATCGACCGCGCCGCCCCGCAACTGGTCGCCGCCGCCGCCAGCCAGAAGTCATGGCTGGCCCCGCGCGTGGACGCCGGCGACAGCGCCCGGGCGGAAACCGCGACTGGCGATCTGGAGGGCGCGACGGCCCTGCGCGCGCCCATGCGTGGCCGCCTGGTGGCGGTGAAGGCGGCGGCTGGCGACAGCGTCGCCGCCGGGCAGACCGTGGCCATCGTCGAAGCCATGAAAATGGAGCACGCCATCACCGCCACGATGGCGGGGCAGGTGGCGCGCATCGACGCCGCGCCGGGCGAGACCCTGCGCGCCGATGCGCCAATCCTCTGGATGGTTGGCGCGGGCGACCCCATGGTCGCGGCGGAGCAGGAGCCGGAGCATGATCCCGAGGCGCTGGCCCAGCGCGACGTCATCGAGCGGGCCCGCGCCGCGGCCATGGATGCGGCGCGGCCCGACGCCGTGGCGCGTCTGCGTCAGCGCGACCGGCTGACGGCGCGCGAGCGCATCGACCTGCTGGTCGATCCGGGCAGCTTTGTCGAGATTGGCGGACTGGTCGCCCATGAGGGGCTGGAACAAACCGCCCCGGCCGAGGGCGTGGTGGTTGGTTCGGCGCGGATCGACGGGCGGCCGGTGATGGTCGTCTCCCAGGATTTCAGCGTCTTCGGCGGCAGCGTCGGCCACCTCGGCATCGAAAAGATGGACCGCGCCATCGCCATCGCCCTGAAAAGCGGGGTCCCGCTGGCCATGCTGCTTGATGGCGGCGGCCATCGCATCCAGGACGGCCAGAACTCCCGCCATTATGCGGCCGGCGCCTCGTCGTTCCACGATCTCACCCGCCTCAACGGCTGGGTTCCGGTGGTGGGCGCCATCCTGGGCGCCGGCTTCGCCGCCAACACCAATTACACTGGCCTCGCCGATTTCGTCGTCATGGTGCGCGGCAAGTCCGCCATGGGCCTCGCCGGGCCGGCGCTGGTGAAGGCGGGCACGGGCGAGGACATCGGCATTGAGGCGCTGGGCGGCGCTGATTCCCAGGTGACGCGCTATGGCCTGGCCGATCTGGCCGTGGCCACGGAAGAGGAGGCGATCGCCGCCCTGCGCCGGCACCTCTCTTACATGCCCACCAATGCCCGGGCGCCGCTGCCGGTGGTTCCGCCCACTCTCAGCGCCGCTGAAGAGGCGGAGCGCGCCGCGCCGCTGGCGGCCATGGTGCCGGCCAACACCCGCAAAGCCTATGACGTGCGCCATGTCATCGGCCGCATCGCCGACGCCGGCAGCGTCACCGAGTTCAAGCCGGCCTTCGCCCGCAATGTGGTGACGGCGCTGGCGCGCATGGACGGGCGGCCGGTCGGCTTCATCGCCAACCAGGCGCTGGCGCTGGGCGGCATGCTGGATTCGCCGGCCTGCGAGAAGGCCGCCCGCTTCATCGCCATGTGCGACGCTTTCGGTCTGCCGCTGATCTATCTGATCGACGTGCCCGGCTTCGCTATCGGCTCCGATGCCGAGCGCACCCAGCTTGGCCGGCGCAGCGCCAAGCTGATCGCCGAACTGGGACTGGCGACGGTGCCGCGCATCTCGGTGGTGCTGCGCAAAGGCTATGGGCTGGGCTATGTGGCGATGGCCGGCGGCCGCAGCTTCGACGCCGACCTTGCCGTGGCCTGGCCGACCGCCGAGATCTGCGCCATGTCGATCGAAGGCGCCGTCGATGTCGCCTTCCGCAAGGACTATGCCGGGGCGGCCGATCCACAGGCCCGCCGCCAGCAACTGGTCAACGACATGCGCGCCCAGGTGACGCCGCTTGAAGCCGCCCGCGGCTTCGGCGTGGATGATGTCATCGACCCGCGCACCACCCGCTTCCGCATTATCGAGACGCTGCAGCGCACGCCCGCCCGCCGGGACAATCACGCGCCGCCGCGTTTCCGCACCATTCCGCCGGTCTGATTCCTCGGGCCGGCGGGACGCGCAGCGCGCCAGTCCCCTCACTGGCGCGCTGCGCACCAGCAAACACAGTCGCAGAAAACCATAAAAACAAACTGTTATCGTCACGGGAGAGGCCCATGACCAATCACACCGACCATGGCGTGACGCCGCGCGAAGCGTGTGTGCTGCGTTATCTGCTGGACGACCGCGCCGCCGCATTCCCGGACAGGACGTATGTCGTCTTCGAGGATGGAGCCGGCTGGACTTACGCGCAGTTCCGCCAGCGGGTGCGGGCCGCGGCCGAAGGCCTGGAAAAGCTCGGCGTGCGGCGCGGCGACCACGTCATGGTCTGGTTGCCCAACGGGCCGGAAATCCTCACCGTCTGGTTCGCCATCAACTATCTTGGCGCGGTTTATGTGCCCTTCAACACCGCCTATCGCGGCGGCGTGCTGGAGCATGTCCTGAAGCTTTCGGACGCCCGCATCGGCGTGGTGCACGGCGATCTGCTGCACCGCCTCGGCGACGTGGACCTGGCGGACCTGCGCGACGTGGTGGTGATCCACGACCGCGACGTGGTGGTGGAGGGACTGACACAGCATCCGGCCCGCGTGCTGGAGGAGGGCGCGGGCGACGTCAGCGACCTGGCCGAACCGATCGAGCCCTGGGACACCCATGCCATCATCTTCACCTCCGGCACCACCGGACCGTCGAAGGGCGTGCTGCAGTCCTATATGCAGTTGATGAGCTTCGGCGAAGGTTTCCCGCTCGCCACGGCGGGGGACCGGCACATGGTGACCCTGCCGCTGTTCCATGCCGGCGGCACCATTCCGGTCTACTTCATGCTCGGCCAGGGCGGCTCCATCACTCTGGTCGAAGCGTTCTCTACCGGGACGTTCTGGGAGACGGTTCACCGCACCCAGACCACCACGGTCATCCTGCTCGGCGTCATGGGCGGCTTCCTGATGAAGCAGCCCGATCCGCCGCCGGGATACGCTGACAGCCTGAAATGGGTGACGGCGGTGCCGCTGGACGCCGACGCCATCGCCTTCGGCAAACGCTTCAACGTCGACGTCATCACCGTGTTCAACATGACCGAGGTGTCGTGCCCGCTGGTGTCCGAGACCAATCCGGACCGCGTCGGCGCCTGCGGCCGGCCGCGCCCCGGCGTGGAATGCCGCATCGTCGACAGCAATGATTGCGAAGTGGCGCCTGGCGCGGTTGGCGAACTGATCGTGCGCACCGACAGGCCATGGGCGATGAACCACGGCTATTACAAGAACCCGGAGGCCACCGCCGCCGCCTGGCGCAATGGCTGGTTCCATACTGGAGACGGCTTCCGGCGCGATGCGGAGGGCTATTTCTATTTCGTCGACCGCATGAAGGACGCCATCCGCCGGCGCGGCGAGAACATCTCATCCTTCGAAGTGGAGGCAGAGGTCATCAGCCATCCGGCCGTGCGCGAGGCGGCGGCGGTGGCGGTGAAGAGTGAGATATCCGAGGACGAGGTGCTGGTCGCCGTGTCGCTGGCCCCTGGCGCCTCCCTCGATCCGGCCGAACTGATCGAATTCCTCGTTCCGCGCATGGCTCACTTCATGATCCCACGCTACGTCCGCATCCTGTCCGATTTGCCAAAAACCCCGACGGCCAAGGTGCAGAAGCATGTCATCCGCGACGAAGGCGTCGCCGCCGGCGTGTGGGACCGGGAGGCGGCCGGGATTCGCATCCGGCGCGACCGGCTCGGCGGGGCGTAGGCGCCTCCCGTAGCTAACGTGCGCAGCCCTTGCTCGCCCGGCCGCCAACGCAGCCGGGCGATTTTCTTTGACGCGGGCCCTGTCGCGGATCTCTCCGGGTCGGCTGAATTTGTTTTAAAACAGATGGTTATGCGCATAAATTACGCATGCTCCCAAAATTGATTGCCTTTACGTCGCAATTTTCTGTATTATTATTTTAAATATCGAATTCAAATGTGAATTAGGCCGCGACGTCGCGACGACACGCCTGAAAGCCGTCAGGCGGATGTGCGTGCGGCGGGCGTGGGGGACAGGACATCGGGAATGGTTGAAGCTGCCGTCATACGCGACATCCCGCGTCCGGCCCCGCGTGGGCCGGCGCCAAAGCTCGACGCCATCGACAGGCGCATTTTGCGCGCGCTGCAGCGCGATGCGTCGCTGACCATCGCTGAAATCGCCGATGAGGCCGGCCTGTCGCCGACGCCGTGCTGGAAGCGCATCCAGCGTCTGGAGGCGGCGGGCATCATCCGCAAGCGCGTGGCGCTGCTCGATCACGAGATGCTGGGCTATGGCGTGACCGTGTTCGTGTCGATGCAGATCGGCGAACATTCCGAAGCGGAGATCCGCCGGTTCGCCGAGGCGCTGCGCCAGATGCCGGAAGTGCTGTCCTTCTACCGCATGGCCGGCGACGTGGACTATCTGGCGGTCATCGTCGTGCGCGACATGGCCGAATATGATGAGGTCTACCGCCGCATCATCGCCGCCGGCAATCTCAAGAACGTGGTGTCGCGTTTTGCCCTTGAGCGGCTGAAGTCCGAGACCGCGATTCCGGTGATCCAGTCCTGAGGCTGTCGCCGTTCATGACCCCGCCGGAGCCTGGCCGATGCTCTTGCGCCAGGCCCGGGGACTCATGCCGCAGGTCCGGCGGAAGCTGTGGTTGAACGCCGAGGTTTCCGTGTAGCCCAGCCGCCAGGCTATCTCCGCCACCGGCAGGCTGGTTTCGCGCAGCAGCCGCCGCGCGCCATTGATGCGCTCCTGCGCCTGCAGCTGGCGATAGCTGACGCCGGCCTCGGTCAGCCGTCGTTGCAGCGTGCGCGCGCTCATGCCCAGCCGGGTCGCCGCATCTGGCAGGCTCAGGCCCGGCTCGCCCGATTGCAGCAGGCGCGATATGCGCGCCGCCAGATCGTTCTCCTCTTTCGTCGCCAAAGCGCGCTGCAGCAACTGGTCGGCCTGGCGCAGCGAAAGCTCGTGGGAGCGCCGGTCGGCCGCCGGCAGTTTCTGGTCAAGCAATTCCGCTGGCCACGTCCAGGTCGCGCCCGGTTCGCCCACGCTCACCACCATCGCGTCCGGCTTGCGCACCTGGGTGAAAATCCGGTCGCGCGCCGTCAGCTCAATGCCGAGGAAGGGGAAGCGCCCGCCCCAGATCATGTTGAGCAGGTCGGTGGTGGCGGGGGCGTCGCGCAGGGCGGTGAACTCACGCAAATGCGGCGGCGTCTGGTCCAGGCGCATGCGCAGCGTGCAGACGCCGTTTGCGGTCCTCAGGTCGTAAAGCGCCAGCGAATGGTGCAGCCATGCCAGCCGCCCCGCCGTTTCCATGGCGGAGCGCAGGGTCCGCGACGTCATCACCGCCACCCCGAACAGGCCCAGCATCAAAAAGCGCGAGCGCAATCCGAGCTCCAGCCAGATATGCCGGCGGCCATCGGTGAGATCGACAAATTTCTCCTGAAACGCCAGCTCGGCGGCGCCGCTGACCGTTGCCAGCGGATCGCTTGCCTGATCGGCCGTGACGCCGGCGGCGGCGAAGGCGGGGGCAGGGTCAATGTCGTTCTCGCGCAGCAACTCCGCCATCACCATCATGTTCTGCGGCGATACGGGAACCTTGCGGTAAAGTGACAGCAGCATTGCCCCGATTTCTCCTCCGCGCCGCGATTTCTCAGCCACACCGCCTGGGCGCGCCGCGTCCGCCTGAAGCCCGCGCGCCCCGCGCCGCATCCCGCCGCTGGGGAAAACCGCGCGCCGCGCCCGGGCCAGGCCGGCGGCCGGTTTTGCAGGCCCGGCGCGACATGGACGGCGTGACATGGACAGCGTGACCTGGCCAGCGTGACCTGGACGGCGTGGCCTGGGGCTGGAGCGCTTCCCGCGCCCCCTGGCTGGGGCCAATGTTCTATCATCCTGACCAGACGCGTTTTCTTCCCGCAAAGCGGCGAACGCTGCGCCGGGAAACGATCTGGCTGGCGCCATGGTGTCGTAGCTGGCGCGAAAACACAAGTTTCTGGCGTGTCCGCCCCTTGTGGTTCAGCCGGTTTCCGGGTGTTCTGGCGCTCAGGACGCGCTGTCGTCGCCAGGTGGCGGTTTCCGGTGGGCGCATAGACCGGAAGCCGGGGGAGACCTGACGGCCCGGCGGCGCGTCCAGTCGCCGCCAGCCCTGGCCGCGCGTTCGCTGCGCTATGTCCGCCCGGGGGGCGGCAGACCGCCGGCTCCTGTTGAGCCTCATGGGCGCCGCCCGCTGATGGCGCCGCCTGACTGAACAGATGTTTTCTCATCACGAACAGGTCTGGCCGCGCGCCAGCCGGCGCCGGCGCATGCCCGGCATGGCGGAATCCTGCACTTGCAGAATCTTGCCCTGGCGGAATTGGCCCTGGCGGATGACCCGCGAACATTTACCGGAAAAGCCATGGGCGCCGGGGGAGGAGATGACAATGAGCGAAGCTGACTGGCCGCGCATCACGGCGGATTTCATCAGGCGTTGGCGCGCATGGGCCGACAGCCATGACGCGGCGGGGGCGGCCGCCCTGTTCGCCGATAATCCAACGCTGCTGTCGCCGGTTTTCTACAGCCCCAAGCAATCGAAGGAATATGCCGTCGCGGTTGTTTGCAACGCTTTGGCGGTCTTCGAGAATTTTCGTTACGTCGGCGAGTGGACCCGCGATGGCGGCGTCATTCTGGAGTTCGAGGCCAATGTCGGTCCGCACAAGCTGCGCGGCATCGATCACTTCCGCCTTGATGAACAGGGGCTGATCACCGGGCTTGAGGTGATGATCCGCCCCCTGAACGCCCTTGCCGAGGTGGGGGAGCGCATGAAGGCCAAATTCGCCGCCTGATGCCAGGGCCCGGTGAGCCTGACTCACCGGGCCTTGGTGAAGCCCGTGCGGCGCTTGAGCAATTCAGAATGCGGATGCGTCAGCATCTTCGCATTCTGGTATGAGCCTCGCCCGGCCGCGGACCCATGGACTGGGGCCGCCATGGAATTGCATCATGAGGCCGGAGGACCGCGAGTGGCGGGCCCGGCCGGGAAAAACAAGCGTTTGACTGGAGATTTACATGTTCAGCAAGGATCTGCTCGGCGGAAAGCGCATTCTGGTGACTGGCGGCGGCACGGGTCTCGGCAAGGCCATGTCCGAAGGCTTCATGTCGCTTGGCGCCGACGTTGTTATCTGCGGCCGCCGCAAGGGCGTGCTTGATGATACGGCAAAGGAGCTGATGAACCGCTATCCGGGCCGCAAGGTCGATGCGTTTGGCGTCGATATCCGCGACTTCAACGCGGTGGACGCGATGGTGGAGGAGGTGTTCCAGAGCGGCGCGCCGCTCACCGGCCTGATCAACAATGCCGCCGGCAACTTTATCTCGCGCACCGAGGACCTGACGCCTGGCGGCTTCAACGCCATCGCCAATATCGTCATGCACGGCACGTTCTACGTAACCCATTCGGTGGGCAAGCGCTGGATCGAAAAGCAGCTGCCGGGCTCGGTGATTTCCATCCTCGCCACCTGGGTGCGCAATGGCGGCCCATATGTGGTGCCCTCGGCCATGAGCAAGGCGGCCGTCAACGTCATGACCATGTCGCTGGCCGCAGAATGGGGCCACTACGGCATCCGCCTCAACTCCATCGCCCCCGGCGAGATCCCCACGGAAGGCATGAACGCCCGGCTCAGCCCCGGCCAGAAGCCTGGCGAGCGCGCGGCGAAGGCCAATCCGATGGGCCGCCACGGCACGTTCGCCGATCTGCAGAACCTCGCGTCGTTCCTGCAGTCGGACGGCTCCACCTGGATCAATGGCGAGACCATCGCTCTTGATGGCGCCCAGGGCCTGGCCACCGGCGGCAATTTCTACAGCGTCATGCGGGACTGGAGCGACGCCGACTGGCAGAAGGCCCGTGATCTGATCAAGGGCCAGAACGAGAAGGACCGTTCGCAGCGCACCAGCTGAGCGGTATTGTTTCTGCAACAGGACGTCCGTCGGCGCGGCTGGCGGACGTCTCGAT
Source organism: Camelimonas sp. ID_303_24 (assembly GCF_053543495.1). NCBI lineage: Bacteria > Pseudomonadati > Pseudomonadota > Alphaproteobacteria > Hyphomicrobiales > Chelatococcaceae > Camelimonas > Camelimonas sp. ID_303_24. Next base: position 423,648 of record NZ_JBLLJM010000002.1, on the reverse strand, counting down.
TTGATCTGACGGCGTGGAATGCAATCTGCATGCGCCGGAATGGCGCCATGCGTGGATAAAGCTGGCGTCTGGACGCGTTTTTACGTATATGCGGGCCTCTGCTCGCCCTGCGGCGGGCCCCGGCGCCGGGAGCGCCGGACGTCCCGCCCGTTCCGTCGGGCGCAAGACTGGCGATACAGGCTTCACGGTCCTGCCGTGAACGCTGCGGAAGGTTAGCTATGATCCAGGTTGTCAGGGCCAAGCTGCATGGAATTCGCGTCACTGGCGCGGATCTTGACTATCACGGCTCCATTACCCTCGATCCCGACCAGTGCACCCAGGCTGGCATCCGCCCGCTGGAGTACGTTGACATCTTCAACAAGGCCAATGGCGCGCGGTTTTACACCTATGTGATCTTCGGCGAGCCGGGCAAGGGCGAGTGCGTGCTGAACGGCGCCGCCGCCCGCAACTGCCAGAAGGGCGACCAGCTCATCATCTGCGCATCGGCTTTCGTGCAGGAAACCGAGCTGTATTCCATGCGCCCCAAGGTGCTGACCTACGGCGCCGGCAACAAGGTTGAAGACATCATCCATTACGAGGTCTTCGAGGGGCCGGAGCGTCCGTTCGATTTCCGCATGGTCACCGAGCCGCAGGTCGATCCGGCCGAGCGCCGCGTTGGCGAGTTCAACGTGCGCGCCTTCACCGAGGACCTGCGCGCCCGCGGCCTTGATGACCACGCCATCGCCGACGTGCTGTCGCGCCATCTGAAGTCGGTCGCCTGACCGGCGGCTGACAGACTGGATGACGAGGTGGCCGGGCATGTCCCGGCCATTTGTTTTTGCGCCAGGCGCCGGGCGACAGGACGTCCGCACTGGCGTCCGCGGGCTGGCGGCGTTGTCATGCTATGATCGCGCAGCCGGACCAGTATGCTCCGTTCGCTGTTTCTTTCACGGAGGATATGCGGTGCGGAGCCTTGCGGCCGGTTTCCTGTTTCTGTCCCTGTTCGCCCCTGCCCATGCGGAGACATCCATGGCGACGAACGCGTCTGTCAGGGCCCATGCCAGCGAGGCGGGCGGCCCGTCGCGGGCAAGGCCGCTGGTCATCGCCCATCGCGGCGCCTCCGGCTATCTGCCGGATCACACCATCGCCGCCTACCGGCGCGCCATCGACATGGGCGCTGACTTCATCGAGCCGGACGTGGTCGCGACGCGCGACGGCGTGCTGGTGGTGCGTCATGAGCCGATGCTGTCGCAAACGACCAATGTGGCCGATCACCCGGAGTTCGCCGCCCGGCGCCGGACCATGTTGCTCGACGGCGTCGCCGTCACCGACTGGTTCACCACCGATTTTACCCTGGCCGAGCTGAAAACCCTGCGCGCCCGCCAGCCCATGGCGTGGCGCGACCAGAGCCATAACGACCGCTACGGCATCGCAACCCTGCAGGAGGTCATCGACCTCGCCAAAACTGAAAGCGCCCGACGGGGCCGGGAAATTGGGCGGGAAATCGGGCGGGAAATTGGGATCGCGCCGGAGACCAAGCATCCCACCTGGCACGCGGCCCAGGGGCTGCCGCTGGAGGATGCGCTGGTCGCCGCCCTCGACGCCGCCGGCTGGAAGGATCGCGCCGCGCCGGTCATCATCCAGAGTTTCGAAACCGGCAATTTGCGCTATCTGCGCCGCCGCACCGGCGTGCGTCTGCTGCAACTGGTGGACGGCGGCGCGCCTGACGCCGCCGGCGCCATGACCCTGGCGGCGGATAACATGCGCCCCTTCGACTGGACCGTCACGGGCGACAGCCGCACATGGGCCGATCTGCTGACGCCGGCTGGCCTCGCCGAGGTGAAAACCTGGGCCGATTATGTGGCGCCCTGGAAGCGCTGGCTGATCCCGACCCGCGCCGCCACCGCCGCCGATGGACTGGCGCCAGGCGCCGAGGGCGAGGGCGCCCGGCTGGCGCTGCCGCCGGGCGGCGTGGTGCGCGACGCCCATGCGGCGGGGCTCGGGGTCGTCACCTGGACCTTGCGCAGCGAGCCGCGGTTTCTGGCGGCCAGCTACGGCGGGGATCCGGCGAAGGAAGTGCGGGCTCTGATCGACCTGGGCGTCGATGGTCTGTTCAGCGACTTCCCCGATGTGGCGGTGGCGGCGCGGGACGGCGTCGCGAGGGAAACGCGACGGTAATCGCGACGGTAATCGCGCGGCCCTGTCGCCCCCTGTGAGCGTGACTCAATGGAGTGCGTCAGCCCAGCGCGGCGATGAAGCCTGAGATAACGGCGGCGTTTACCAGGTCGATGAAGAAGCCGGCGACAAGCGGCACGATGATGAACGCCCGGTGCGCCGGGCCATGCTGCTGCGCCACGGCGGTGATGTTCGCCACGGCCGTGGCGGTGGAGCCGAGGGTGATGCCGCCGAAGCCGGCGCAGACGACCGCCGCCTCATAGTCGGAGCCCATGGCGCGAAACACCACGAACAGCGTCCAGAGAATGGTGAGCAGGATCTGCAGCGCCAGCACGGTGAAAATGAAGACCAGCGCGCCTGACAACTCCCACAATTGCAGGCCCATCAGCGCCATGGTCAGGAAAACGCCCAGGGCGATGTCCGAGACCAGCGCCATGCCCTGGCGCACGCCGGGCCAGGTGCGGGAGAGGTCGCGTTTCCACGCCATGGGCGTGGCGTTGCGGACGATGATGCCGGCAAGCAGGCAGCCGACGAACGCCGGCAATGTCACGCCGGTTTCCGCGATCAGGCCATGCAGGCCCATGCCCAGCATGATCGTCAAATTGATGACCAGCAGCGCCCACACCACGCTGAAATAATCCAGCGGCGGCGTTGCCCCCCGGGCGCGCGAGCCGATGTCGAGCTGGCGCGCGGCCGGACCATGCAGGCCGTGGCGCCTGATCAGCCATGTGGCCATGGGGCCGCCAATGACACAGGCGGCGATCAGACCCACGGTGTTCGCCGCGATCCCCAGCTCCAGGGCGTTGCTGACGCCATGCTGCTGCACGAAAACCGGCGACCAGGCCAAAGTGGTGCCAACGCCGCCGGTGAGCGAGATCGAGCCGACCATCAGGCCCGCCAGGGGATTGAAGCCAAATGCCTCGGCCAGCAGGACGCCAAGGCCGTTTTGCATCAGCATGAATGTCGCCGCCAGCGCTGTCAGGATCACCAGGGGCTTGCCGCCGCGCAACAGGGTTCTCAGGTCGGAGCCGAGCCCGATTGAGGCGAAAAACACCAGCAGCAGGAAGTCGCGCGCGCCGAGGGTGAAACTCACCTTCACGCCGCTGATGGCGTAGACCAGCCCCACCACCGCGGCGCACAACACGCCGCCAACCACCGGCTCGGGGATGCTGTAACGCCGGAGCAGCGGAGCGTTCATCGTGATGACCTTGCCGCCCAGCAGCAGCGACATGGCGATGGTGAAGGACAGGAAGGCGTCGATCTGGAGCATCTGGATCCTGGATTGGGGGCGGGCGCTGGGCCCAGCATATCGGGCGCGGACCAGATTTCCCAAGAAAGAATGGGAGAAAATTCCCGCGCCCGGCCGGCCCATGCCGTGCGCGCGCCCCGGGCGGCCGGGCGCCACGGACCCGCCCGCCATGGCCAGCCAGGCATTCGGGGCGCCTTCTGGCGGGCGGGCAATCGGTTTACTGTGGCCGTCGCGTTTGGTCCAGGCCCTTGCCAGGTCCGGGCCAAGGCCCAGGCCCTGCCAGGTCCAGGCCCTGCCAAGTCCAGGCCACTGCCAGGCCTTGAGCCCCTGCCAGGCCTTGATCCCTTGGCAGGCCTTGCCCGAAGGAGGTTCAGATGATGTTCCGTCTGGGGGTTTTCGATGATGCGCGCGTGATAGAGGCCCTGCGCGCCCATTTCGAAGCAGCATACGCCAACACCGCGCCAGGCAGCGCCCATGCGCTGGAAATCGCCGCGCTGCAAACGCCGCATATCCGTTTCTGGTCCGCATGGGACCAGGGCGCGTTGCTGGCGATTGGCGCGCTGAAGCGCTTCGCGCCGCGCCATGCCGAAGTGAAGTCCATGTATGTGGTGGAGGCCATGCGGCGCCGCGGCGTGGGGGGCGAGATGCTGCGCCACCTCATCGCCGACGCCCGGGCCGGCGGCGTTCACCAGCTCTGGCTGGAAACGGGCTCCTGGGACTATTTCCGGCCCGCGATCGACATGTATTTGCGCCACGGCTTCGCGGAAACCGGCCCATTCAATGACTACGTGGCCGATCCCAACTCCATGTTCATGGTGCTGGATCTGCGGAACTGATCCCCCAGGCGCGCCGCAGCTGCCGCAACCGGATGAGATTGCGGCAGGCATCGTCGGGCGCCGGCAAACCATCATGTTTCGCGTCCACGTCAACGAAGACGCCGGTAACATGGATGCGCATCCGGGTTCCTTCCGGCGCCTGGCGGGACAAATTATAAATGGAAGCGCCGGTTTCGCGTAGCCGGACCGAAACATTGCAAGCGCCGGAGGAAACAATGTCAGATGGTATCGCGATGATCGCCGCCCGGCATGAGGGCACCTTGCCCTGGCATCTGGGCATGCGCTGGGCGCGCGCGGAGCGCGGCCTGGTGGAGGGCGGGTTCACCATCGAACAGCGCCATCTTGCCGGCAACGGTTTCCTGCACGCCGCCGCCGTGATCGCACTGGTGGATTCGGCTTGCGGCTATGGCTGCATGCTGTCGTTGCCGGAGGGGGCGGAAAGCTTCACCACCATCGAGCTGAAGTCGAACTTCCTCGGCACCGCCAGGGAGGGCGCCGTTACCTGCGTCGCCACCATGGCGCATGGCGGCCGCACCACCCAGGTTTGGGACGCCGTGGCGCGCAGCGAGGCCAGCGGCAAGACCCTGGCGCTATTCCGCTGCACGCAAATGGTGTTGTGGCCGCGTTAAAGCCTTTGTCCTGAAGGAATTCCGGTCGATCAGATGTTTGGGTCTGACCGGAAAGCGCGCCAGACCGGAGCCGGGGCGCGTTGCTCAGGCTTCCGCGCCGCCGCTGACGCCATCGGCCAGGCGGTCGGCGGCTGCGAACAGCGCCTCCAGCTCGCTTTTGCCGATCTTCTTCCAGCCCAGGGTGCGCAGGGAGACGGCGCGGCCGGTGTAGAAGGCCACGAGGCTGGAAATCAGCAGCAGCGCGTCGATGGTGTCGGCATCGCGCGCGCTGGTCGCGCCGCGCACGCCGGCGATCAGCCGGGCCAGCAGGCGCACCCCCGGCTCCCACAGGCGCTCGTACAGGATGGTGAAGGCGGGCCCCTGTTCGCGCAGCTCCCGCTCCACGAAAGTTGTCCATGTGAGCGCATCATCAGAGCCGGCCAGCAATTGCACCAGATGCCGGAGCAATTGCTTGAGGTGCGCGCGACATGCGGCGCTGTCGGCGCGCGTCAGGGCTTCGGTGAGATCGGCGGCCGATATGGAGGCCATCTGGCGCACGTAACGGTCAACGATCTCGCTGGCGCAGGCCAGATACACCCCTTCCTTGTTGCCGAAATAATATGCCAGCGACGGAAGGGTGACGCCGGCCGCCCTGGCGATGCGCCGCGTCGTGGCGTTGGCCAGGCCATGCTCGCCGAATTCCGCGAGGGCGGCGGCGAGGATGGCGCGCCGGGTCTCCTCGCCCTTGGCATAGCCAGAACGGGCGTCGCGCCCCCCCCGTGGGGGGGCTGCTGGTCTGGAAGGTGGTGGTGGGGACGGCTGCGCCATATCCCTATTGAGCATGGCTCCGGCCAGGGCGCAAATGGCGACGCCTGCCGGCGCCGGCCACCGCGCCACGCGCCGGCGTCAGGCCCGCACGGGTCGGTAGTTCTCGCCGTCGGAGGCGAAATCGGCGTGGCCGTAACGGTGCAGCAGCCGCTCCAGCTTGTCGACAAGGCGACGGTTGGCGATGTCGCGCAGGCCGGGCAGGCGCATGGCGACGTCATACAGTTTCATGCGCGGCACGAGGAACAGGGCGGTGGCCATGGCGATGAGGCGGTCGCGGCCGGTATAGGAAACGCCCATCGCCCGCGCCTTGGAAACGTCGCCCTCAAGGAAGTTGCGCACCAGATATGCCTTGGAGAAGCTGCGCTCCATGCCGCGACGCATGCGCCCGGCCAGGCTGGCGTCCTTTGACAGTTCCGCCGACATGGCGCCGCGCACCAGGGCGCCGCAGGTCTTGTCGTCGAAGCCGGCGCGCAAGGTCGCCTGGCGGGTCATCAGCAGGTCGACGATCTGCTGCGGCGTCTCGCCAAGCAGATCCTCCGGCAGGCCAAGCAGGAAGCAGCGGTAGCGGGCAAGCTCGATGCGGGCCCGTTCTTCATCGGTGAAATGGTTGCGGCCCTGGCCCAGCACCTTGAACGACAGCAGGAAGGAGCTGATGAGGCCCGCCGGCATCTGGTCAACCTGGGGGATCGGCACGCCGAACACGCTGGCGTCCCAGACGCCAGGCCGGCGCATGACGTTGAACCGCACCATCGAATGCATCAGCCGCACCATGGCGGCGGCGCGAAAGCCCTCGCCATGACGCTCCAGCCCGCCAGGCAGAACGGTGAGGGTGAAGAAGGTCGCCGTCTCGAAGGCGCGCTTGGCGGCGAGGGAATCGGTCAGCGTCCCGGTCAGGGCCATGGGCAGCGCCGAATATTTGTTCATGAAGGTGGCGAGCAGGGCGCCGCGGATCACGTAAGGCGCCAGGTTGGCCATGCTGTTGCGCTCAAGCCGCGCGCCTTCATTGACCAGCTTCATGTCCACCCAGGCGGGCGTGCGCTCCATGTCGCGGATAAAGGCCACCAGCTCCGGCGGGGCGTCGGGCACGGCCTCCAGGCCTTTGCGGCATGCGGTTTCCAGCTGGGAAATCATGCCGCGAAAACCGAGTTGCGGCATCAGCGCCGCATAAGCGTCGGCCACCACATCGCCAGTCATCGTGTAGCCCGCGATGGTCGCCACCCGTTCGCGGTCAGCCAGCAGCGCGGCGCGCATGTCGCGGAAGGGGCCGCGCACGGAGCTGTCGCTCTCCATGGAGTTGGTGAAGCGCTCGGGCAAATTGTCGAAATCGATGTTGCCATAAATGGCGGGAATCTGCTCCGCCTGACGGCGGGCGCGGGCCCAGACGTCCGGGCTGTCTGCGTCAAAAGCCATGCGGGCTTCCTCCTGAGTGGTTATCCGCTAAAAATGTATCAATTGATATAAATGTCAAGAATGGCCCGCAGGCGCCCGGCCGCCGGCCTTTATGCGCGCCGCCCATCCGTGTAGTCAGGCATCCACAACCAGAGCATGTTCGCGAAAGGTGGAGCTGCCTCGCGCGACGGGGTGCGCGCGGCCAGCGCGCAAAATGGCTCGCATCAAAGCTATGGAGCGCCACATGCCCGCCAGGTCGCTGATGTTTCAGGGAACCGGCTCCGACGTCGGCAAATCGCTGATGGTCGCCGGGCTTGCCCGCGCCCTGGTCAATCGCGGCCTGCGGGTCGCGCCGTTCAAGCCGCAGAACATGTCGAACAACGCGGCCGTCACCATTGATGGCGGCGAGATTGGCCGCGCCCAGGCCCTGCAGGCGCGCGCCGCCCGCCTGGCCCCGACGGTGCATATGAACCCGGTGCTGCTTAAGCCCCAGGGCGGCCATGGCAGCCAGATCGTCGTCCAGGGCCGCGTCGCCGGATCGTCCAGCGCCGCGGATTACCAGCGCGTCAAGGCCGGCCTGATGCCGGCGGTGCTGGAGAGCTTCAACCGGCTGCGCCAGGATGTCGACATCGTGCTGGTTGAGGGGGCCGGCAGCGCCTCCGAGGTCAATCTGCGCAGTCACGACATCGCCAATATGGGCTTTGCCCGCGCCGCCGGCGTTCCGGTGGTGCTGATTGGCGATATCGACCGGGGCGGAGTGATCGCCAGCGTCGTCGGCACCCAGGCGGTGATCGATCCGGCCGATGCGGCGATGATCGAAGGCTTTATCATCAACCGGTTTCGCGGCGATCCGGCGCTGTTCGCCGATGGCATGGCGATCATCCAGGCCCGCACCGGCTGGCGCGCCGTCGGCCTGGTTCCGCATCTGGAGGCGGCCGGCCGGCTGCCGGCGGAGGACGGGCTCGGGCTTTCCGGAAAAGGCGGGCGCGCTGTCCGCAAGGCCGGCGCGCGCATCCGCGTCGCCGTGCTGGTGCTGCCGCACATCTCCAATTTTGACGATCTTGACCCGCTGGAAGCCGAGCCGCAGGTGGAGATGGTTCACGTTCGCCCGGGCGAGGCGCTGCCCGGCGACATTGATCTGGTGATCCTGCCCGGCTCCAAGGCGACGATCCCGGCCCTGGCCGCCCTGCGCGCCGCAGGCTTTGACACTGACCTCGCCGCCCATGTGCGGCGCGGCGGCCATGTGCTGGGCATTTGCGGCGGCTACCAGATGCTCGGCCGCAGCGTCAGCGATCCGGCGGGGCTGGAGGGCGCGCCTGGGGCCGTTCCCGGCCTCGGCCTGCTCGACGTTGACACCGTGCTGGCCGGTGACAAGACCTTGCGCGAAACCTCAGGCCGGACCGCCGATGGCGCCGCTTTCCATGGCTATGAGATGCATGTGGGCGTGACCACCGGCCCAGGTCTCGCCCGGCCGCTCGCCCGCTTTGATGACGGGCGCGCGGACGGCGCCGTCTCCGCCAACGGCCGGGTCTGCGGCTGCTACGTGCATGGCCTGTTCGCCGACGATGGCCAGCGCGACGCCTGGTTGCGGCGCCTCGGCGGCGATGGCGTCGATCATGCCTATGAGACCGGCGTCGAGGCGGCCCTCGACGCTCTGGCGGCGCATCTTGAGACGCACCTCGACATCGACTGGCTTGTCAGGACATCCAGATAAGCGACTGTAATACAACGAAAGAAAACCCGGCAATGGCGATCAGCAGGGCATCCGCCAGATGGTACAGCCGCAGGGCGCGGCGGATGTCAGCGGGCGTCGCGGCGCGCCGCCCGCCAGCGCCCATCTCCGCGTCATCGACCGTCTGGCCGCCATAGACCCGGGGGCCGGCCAGGGCGAGGCCGAGCGCGCCGGCCATCGCCGCTTCCGGCCAGCCGGCGTTGGGCGAGCGGTGCTTGCCGGCGTCGCGCCGCACCGCCCGCCAGGCGGCGCCGGCGTCTGCCCCTGGCGTGATGGCGGCGGCCGCGACCAGCGCCAGCCCGGTGAGCCGCGAGGCCGGCAGATTGATGAGATCGTCACAGCGGGCGGCGGCCCAGCCAAAGGCCTCGTGCCGCGCCGTGCGGTGGCCGATCATGCTGTCGGCGGTGTTCACCGCCTTGTAGACGGCGCCGCCGGGCAATCCGGCGACCGCCAGCCAGAACGCCGGCGCGGTGACGCCGTCGGAAAAATTTTCGGCCAGGCTCTCGATGGCGGCGCGGCAAACGGCGGCTTCGTCCAGCGTATCGGGATCGCGGCCGACAATCATCGACACGGCGTGGCGGCCGGCGGCGAGGCCATCCCGCTCCAGCGCATCGGCGACGGCGACCACATGCTCGGCCAGGCTGCGCTGGGCCAGCAGGGAACTGGCCAGCACGGCGACCAGCGCGCCCCCGGCCGCCAGGCCGAACGCGCCCAGCAGGGCCTGCTGGATGGCAAGGCCAACGCCGCCGCAGACGATGACGAGAACCAGCAGGGTCAGCACGCCAAAGGCGCGGCGGGCGGCGGTGGAAAAGCCCGGCCGGTTCAGCTTTTCATCCAGACATGCGATGAGACGGCCAATCCAGCTCACCGGGTGGCCGATGGTCGTGTATACCCGGCCGGGATAGCCGATGGCGCGTTCGATCAGCATGGCGGCGAAGGCGAGCAGGATGGTCATGGCGGCTCAGGCTGTGCGGGTTCAGGATGGCGACGGGTTTGCAAGCGGTGTGGGTTTGATGGACGAGAATTCAGCGATGGGCGGGCGGGGCGCGCCAGAGCAGGACGTGATCGTGCACGGCGGCTCCCTGATGCAGGCGGCGGCCCTGTTCCCGGAGGCGCCGACGCCGTGGATCGACCTGTCGACGGGGGTCAATCCCCATCCCCATAGCCGCCGGCCAATGCCATCGGCGTTGCTGATGCGCCTGCCGGAGCCGGCCCGCCACGCCCGCCTGTGCGCCGTGGCGGCGGCGGCCTGGGGCGTCGCGCCCGGCGCGGAGGTCGTGGCGGCGCCAGGAACCCAGATCCTGCTGGCGCAGATCATGATGCTGGCGCGGCCAGCCGCGGCCGGGCCAGTCCGGACCATGATCCTGTCGCCGACCTATGCCGGCCACGCCGACGCCGCAAAGGCCGCGGGTCATCAGGTCATTTTCCATGAGGCGGACGTCTCCGATGGGCTTGCGGCGCTGGCCGGGGCCGACGTCGCCGTTGTCGTCAATCCCAATAATCCGGACGGGCGGGTGACCAGCCGGGCGGCGCTGCTGCAACTGGCGGAGGCGATGGCCCGCAAGGGCGGCCTGCTGGTGGTGGACGAGGCCTTCATCGACGCCTGTCCGGCGGCGGAAAGCCTCGCCGGCGACGTGGGGCGACACGGCCTGGGCGATGCGCTGGTGGTGTTGCGGTCCTTCGGCAAGTTCTATGGCCTCGCGGGCGTACGGCTGGGCTTCGCCATTACCGCGCCCGCCAACGCCGCCCGCCTCAACGCCATTCTCGGGCCATGGTCGGTGTCGGGCCCGGCGCTGGAGTACGGCCTGGCCGCCCTGCAGGACGACGCCTGGCGCGACGCCATGATCCGGCGGCTGACGGCCGAGGCGGCGCGGCTCGACCAGCGGCTGGCTGCGGCGGGGCTCGCCGTCACCGGCGACGTCCGCCTGTTCCGCCTGGTGCGTCATCCGCGCGCCCGCGCGTTATTCGATGTCCTGGGACGGCGCGGCCTGTGGGTGCGCCGCTTTGAAGCCGCCTCCGGCGTGGGCGCCGACGCCATCCGCATTGGTTTGCCGCCCGACAAACCCGCTGCGCGCCGGCTTGATTCAGCGCTTGAGGAGTTTTCGTCAGGCATCTGGGTTTTTTGAAGTTTTTTGCTGATGAACGATGGCGTCAACCACTGGCGCGCCTTCGAGAAGATGCTCCCGCACAATGCGTTCGATCAGCGCTTCATCGAGATTTCCGTACCAGACGCCGTCTGGCTGGACGACCAGCAACGGCCCCTGGTTGCAGGGATAGAGGCAGCCGGAGCGCACGCACATGGCCCGCTGCGGGCCGCTGTTCAGCGGGCGGATGTTCTTCATGAGCTTGCGCATGTGCTGATACAGCGGCAGCGCCTTGCGGTGGGCGCAGCGGGCGCCCAGACAGAAAAACACCTGGCGCGCGTGCTCCGGCACATCGGTCCAGCCGGGCTTGCCCATGCTGGGCTTCACGTCGGCGACGGGCCGGATCCGCTCCGGCTCCGCCGCCAGAGCCGCCGTCACGGCCGCCGTCACGTCCAGGAACTGCTCGACCGGCGGACCGATGCGCAGGTCGAAATCCCCGCCCGCATGCTCCAGCCGCCAGGCGGCCAGCGCCCCGGGCAACCAGGCGGTCAACGACGGGTCTGCTGGAAACGCTGCTGGAATCACCAGCGCCTGGCGCACGCCGCGCTGCAGCAGGTCTTCCAGAACGTCCGGAAGCGACGGCCCGGTGAGATCCTCCCAGGCCGGAATGAATGTGCGACCGCCCGCCGCGTTCAGGCGCGCCGCGATCTGGGCGACGTTCTGCTGGCGATCAAAGGAAGCGCGGCCATAGAGGATCACGACCGGCGCCGTCGTCGCCGCGCCCGCCTGCCGGTCATTATCCAACATGGCCTGCCTCCATCTGCTGATCCCATGCTTCCAGGCGTTGGCCCGCCGTCATGCTGGCGCCCTCCCACGCGTCATGCCCCCTCGGTTGACCGGTCCGGTTCGGGAAGCGGCGTCTTGCGCGTCACGGGTCAGCGCGGCGCCGCAGCATGTAGGTGTCCATGATCCAGCCGTGACGGGCGCGGGCTTCGGCGCGGGTGCGCACGATGCGTTCGCCCACGTCCGCCAGCGGCCCGGCGACAAGGATTTCGTCAGGCATGCCGAGGTAGGCGCCCCACCAGATATCGTATTGCGCCGCCGGCAGGACGGTGAAGGCGCAGGCGCCGTCCAGCATCACCACGATGGTCTCCGCATCGGCGGGGACGCCCTGGCGCAGCCGGCGCCCGGTGGTGAGCAGCACCGGGCCGCCGATCGTATTCAGCGGGATACGATGGCTGGCCGCCAGCGTCTGGACGCTGGTGACGCCGGGGATCACCTCGATCGCCATGGGCGCCTCCGGCAGGGCGCGCAACCGCTCCAGAATGCGCAGGGTGCTGTCGTAGAGCGACGGGTCGCCCCAGACGAGCAGGCCCACAACGCCAGTGGGGCCGCATTCCCTGTCCAGCAGGCCGGCGTAGGCGCGGGCGATGGCGTCGTGCCAGTCGTCGACGGTCTGGCGGTAGGCGTCGTCCTGCTGCGCCCGCACCGGCAGGTCGAACTCGATCTGCCGCGTGTCCGGACTGGTCAGGAAACGCCGGCAGATTTCGCGGCGGACTTCGGCGAGATCGTCCTTCTGCCCCGGCTTGCGCGGGATCAGGATCAGATCAAGTTGGTTCAGCGCGGCGATGGCCTGCACGGTCATGTGGTCCGGGTTGCCGGCGCCGATGCCGATAACGAAGATCTTGCGCATGACGCTCTCAAACACTGTGGCGCGCGATGGCGTGGAAATAGCAGCCGGTGACGTGGCCGCGCCTGCCGCCGGAGGGACCAAGATCGCGGCCCTGGGAATCGGCCAGTTGCGCCAGCGGCGCGTCGTCGCCGGCGCTCACCAGGCGGGAATAATGAAACTCGTGCCCGCGAATGACTGCGCCCGCCGCGCCCACGGGGCTGTCGGCGAGCAACCGCGCCTCGCGGTAGCCGAGGTTCATCTTCCGCCGGGCGTAACTGGTGACGTGGCCGAGCAGGCCGGCCATCGGGTGGGTGACGCCGTCCGCGTCCTCCAGCGCCGCGCCCAGAACCATGTAGCCGCCGCACTCGCCATGCACCGGGCGGGTTTCAGCGAAGCGGCGCAACCCGGCCATGAACCCGCTCGCGGCGGCCAGCCGGCCGGCGTGTAACTCGGGATAGCCGCCGGGCAGCCAGCAGACGTCGCAGGCAGTGTCCGGCGCCTCGTCGGCAAGCGGCGAGAACAGCGCGATGTCGGCGCCGGCGTTGCGCCAGCCTTGCAACACATGCGGGTAGATGAAGGAGAAGGCGGCGTCGCGGGCGATGGCGATGCGCTGGCCAGGCGGCTGCAGCCAGGAAGAAGGAGGCTGCAGCCAGGAAGAATCCGGCTGCAGCCGGGAAGAGGCCGTCTCTCCGTCTCCGGCGGCAATTGGCCCCGCCAGCGCCAGCACCGCGTCGAGATCGACAGAAGCCTCGATCACGTCGGCCATCTGGTCGATGAAGGCTTCCAGGGCGGTGTGCTCGCCTGCCTGCACCAGGCCCAGATGCCGTTCCGGCAGGCTGATCTCCGGGTTGCGACGGATGGCGCCGACCACCGGCAGGCCCAGCCGCTCGATGGCCGGGCGAACCACGGCTTCGTGCCGCTCGCTGGCGGCCTGGTTGAGCACGACGCCGCCAATGCGCACGGCGGGGTCGTGGGTGGCGAAGCCATGGGCGATGGCGCCGGCGGTCTGTGACTGGCCGGAAATGTCCAGCACCAGCAGGGTCGGCAGGCCGTAGATGCGCGCCAGGTCGGCGGCCGCGCCGCTGCGGCCGGGGGCGGCGTCGACGCCATCAAACAGGCCCATGGCGCTTTCCACGATCACCAGATCAGCCCCGGCGCTCTGGCGGGCCAGCAGGTCGCGCAGCAGCATGGGCTCCATGGCCCAACTGTCCAGGTTGACGCCAGGGTGGCCGGTGGCGGCGCGGTGAAATTCCGGATCGATGTAATCCGGCCCCGATTTGGCGGCGCGCACCTTCAGGCCGCGCCGCTTCAGGGCGCGCAGCAGGCCGATGGTGACGCTGGTCTTGCCCGAGCCGGAGCGGGCGGCGCCGACGATGAGGCCGCGTGGTGGATGCGGAGCGGTCATGATGCGCCTCCGGCGGGCGCGGCGCCGTGGCGCCAGGCGACGATCTCGCCGATGACGATCAGCGCCGGCGATTTTATGTTCTCCCGTCGCGCCGCCTCCGCCACGCCCGCCAGGTCCGAAACCAGCACCCTTTCCTCAGGCGTCGAGGCGGCGTGGATCACCGCCGCCGGCGTGTGCGGCGCCAGGCCGCCGGCCAGCAACTGGTCGCGGATGAGCGGTAAATTGCCCAGCCCCATATAGATGACGATGGGCTGGCCGGTTTTCGCCAGCGCCGCCCAGTCCGGGCCTTCGCCTGGAACCGGCGGCTCGGCCGCATGGCCGGTTGCCAGGGTGATCGCCTGGCTGACGCCGCGCAGCGTCGCCGGAATGCCGGCCCCGGCCAGCGCCGCGAGGCCGGAGGTGAGGCCCGGCAGGAAGCGGAACGGTACGCCAGCGCCGGCCAGGACCCGCGCTTCTTCGCCGCCGCGACCGAACACATTGGGGTCGCCGCCCTTCAGCCGCAGCACCCGTTTGCCTTCGCCGGCGAGGCGGATGAGCAGGGCGTTGATGTCGGCCTGCGCCGCCGAGCGTACGCCGGCGCGCTTGCCCACGTAATGCTTTTCGGCTTTGGGCGCGGCCAGCAGCAGGTCCGGATTGACCAGGGCGTCGTAGACGACGGCGTCGGCCTTCGCCAATGCTGCAACCACGCCAAGCGTGAGGCATTCCAGCGAGCCGGGGCCGGCGCCCGCCAGCCAGACCTCGCCGGGGCCAAAACTGCTGGCCTCGGCCGCCGGCAGGGGCGTTCCGGCCAGGCGTCGCAACGCCTCCGCCGCCACGGCCGGGAGGGTTTCACCGGCATTGCCAGGTGATGTGGGAGACGTGGGGCGCTCAGCGCTCATGACGGCTCTCCACATTCAGCGTCATGCGGCGCCAGCGGCCGGTTATGGGCGTCGCGGCCGCGAAACCGGCGCTGGTAGTCCACGTCATACAGGGCGCTTTCCTGAAAATCGGCGGCGGCGAGGCCGGGGCCAACGAACACCAGCGCGGTGCGCTCGGCTGGCGCTTCCGCCATCTGCCCGGCAATGTCGGCCAGGGTTCCGCGAATGACCCGCTCATCCGGGCATGTGGCCCGCACGACCACCGCCACCGGACACGCCGGCCCATACAGCGGCGTCAGCTCGGCGACGATCTGGTCAAGCGCATGAATGGCCAGATGAATGGCCAGGGTGGCGCCAGTCTGGCCAAAGCCGGCCAGGGTTTCGCCCGCCGGCATCGGCGAGGCGCGGCCGGAAACGCGGGTCAGCACCAGCGACTGGGCGAGCGCGGGAATGGTCAGTTCGCGCCCCAGGGCGGCGGCGGCCCCGGCAAAGGCCGGCACGCCTGGCGTCATCGTCCAGGCAATGCCCAGCCGGTCGAGCCGGCGCGTCTGCTCGGCCACGGCGCTCCAGATCGACAGATCGCCGGAATGCAGCCGCGCCACGTCCTGGCCGTGCGCCGCTGCGGCGATGTATTCCTCCTCGATTTCATCCAGCGACAGCGGCGCCGTGTCGACCAGCCGCGCCTGTGGCGGGCAATATTGCAGCAGTTCCGCCGGCACGATGGAGCCGGCGTACAGGCAAACTTCGCAGCGCCCCAGCAGGTCGCGTCCGCGCACGGTGATGAGATCGGCGGCGCCGGGGCCGGCGCCAATGAAGTGGACGGTCATTGCTGATCCAGATGGTCAAACGTGCTTGAAATCAAAGGCATGGTTCAATCTTGCCGGGGGGCGTCCGCGCGGTCCGCGTCGCTCACGGCGATGGCGCAGGTGGCCTGCGGGCTGGCGCTGCGCGGGCCGGGCAGGTGGGCCCGGCCCGGCCCGGCGACGGCCAGCGCAGCCGCCTCGCTGGCCGAAGGCAGGCCGGTGGCGGCCAGCGAGGCGTCCGAGTGGGTGAGACAGGCCCCGGCCGCCACCACGAGCGCGGCCGGATCGGCAACGACAAGCGGCAGCCCAAGCCGGGCCGCCGCCGCCTGGATGGCCGGATGCCCGGCCCTGGCCGGAATGCAGGCGAGGGCGGTGAGATCGGCCATTTGCAGGCCGGCGCGCGTCAGCGCCTGAACGGTCACGGCCAGGATGTCGTCGACGCTGGCCGAGACGCGGCAGCCGACGCCGGCAATACAGACCCTGGCGGTGCAGGCGGCGCGCGGGCTCCCGGCGGCGCAGGAATTCTCGGCGCGGGAATTCGTGGCGCAGAAATTCATGGCTTGCCCCAGCGCCATTGCACGATCGGCATGGCGGCGCGCCAGCCGGTCATGCCGCCCACCGGCGCGGCGCGGGCCACCGCCAGCGAAATCAGTTCGCCGCCATGGCGCTGGCGCAGGGTCGTGAGCAGCGCCTGGGTTTCCAGCGTCACCGCATTGACCACCAGCCGCCCGCCGGGCTTCAGGGCGGCGCTCGCCGCCTCCACCACGGTCTCGCGGGCGCCGCCGCCGATGAAAATGGCCTCCGGTTGCGGCAGGCCGGCGAACGCTTCCGGCGCCGCGCCCTGGCGCAGGTCGAGCCGGGGAACGCCAAGCCGCGCCGCATTGGCGCGGGCGCGTTCGGCCCGGGCGGCGTCCTGTTCGATGGCGATGGCGCGCATGGCCGGCGACAGCCGCAGCCATTCGATGCCGATCGAGCCGGAGCCGGCGCCTACATCCCACAGCAATTGCCCAGGCGACGGCGCCAGCGCCGCCAGCGTGACGGCCCGCACCTCACGCTTGGTGATCTGGCCGTCGTGGGCAAAGAACCCGTCATCGAGCCCCGCGCCCAGCGGCGCCGGCTGTATTTCCGCATCGGCGCGCAAGGCCAGCGCCAGCACGTTCAGCGGATCGAACCGCGCCTCGCCCAGATTCCCTGCCGTGGTCGTCGTCACCCGCTCGCGCGAACCGCCCAGCGCCTCCAGCACCGTGACGTCCGAAGCCGCGAAGCCAGCTTCCGCCAGCATGCGCGCCAGCCGCGCCGGCGCCGCGCCGTCGCTGGTGAGAACCAGCAGCCGCATCCCCGGAAACAGATGGGCGCGCAGGGCGTCCTCGTCGCGGCCGTGCAGCGAGAGCAGGGTTACATCCTGCAGCGCCCAGCCCAGCCGCGCGGCGGCGAGGCTGAACGACGAGGGCGCAGGCCATACCTTCATTTCCGCCGCCGGCACGTGGCGGGCGAGGGTGACGCCGACGCCGTAATGCATGGGATCGCCAGAGGCGAGCACGCACGTCGCCGCGCCGCGCCGCGCCAGCACGGCGGCCATTGCGGCGTCGAATGGCGTCGGCCATGGACAGGCCTCGCCGGTGATCGCCGCAGCCGCCAGCTCCAGGTGGCGCTGGCCGCCGAACACCACGCTGGCTTCCGCGATGGCCCGGCGGGCGCCGGCGCCCAGGCCATCCAGCCCATCCTCGCCAAGCCCGACCACCTGCAGCCAGGGGCGGGGCGCTGCCCGGCCAGAAGAGCCCGCGGCGCTTGCATCGCCTGCGGCGCCTCTTATGCCTGCGGCGCTTGCAACTTCCGCCCACCCGTCGTTACTGGACGCCATCATGACCTCCAGCCAGTCCGCCGTTGCGCCGCATGTTCTGATCCTGGGCGGCGCCGCCGACGCCCGCGCCCTGATGCGCGCCTTGCAGGCGAAAACGGATTTGCCGCTCAACGTGACGCTGTCGCTCGCCGGCCGCACCCGCAATCCGCTGCCGCCGCAGGCCGGCCCCATCGCAGTAAACCAGCGTGTCGGCGGCTTCGGCGGCGTTGCCGGACTGGCGGCGTTCATTCGCGAGCAGCGCGTCGCCTGCATTGTCAACGCCACCCATCCCTTCGCCGCGCGCATGGCCGCCAACGCCGTCGAAGCCGCGGCCTTGACCGGAACGCCGCTGCTGCGGCTGGTCCGCCCGGCCTGGACGCCCGAACCCGGCGACAACTGGCGCCAGGTGGCAAGCATCGAAGCCGCCGTCACGGCCCTTGGCGAAGCGTCTTGCCGGGTGTTCCTCACCATTGGCCGCCAAAATCTCGCCGCCTTCATGGCCGCGCCGCAGCACGTCTATCTGGCCCGCACCATCGAGGCGGCCGACGCTGGCGTGCAGTTTCCCCATGTCGCGTGGTTGCAGGCGCGCGGTCCGTTCAGTCTGGATGACGAAAGGCAATTGCTCATCGCCCATCGCATCGACGTGCTGGTGACCAAGAACAGCGGCGGCGATGATGCGGCGGCCAAGCTGGCGGCGGCGCGCATGCTTGGCGTTCCGGTCGTCATGATCGACCGGCCGCCGTCGCCCGGCGGCGCCGCGACGCAATCCGCCGCCGAGGCGGTGGCCTGGCTGCGCAGGGTCTGCTTGCAACAGGCATTGTTGCGATAACCCCGGCTGCGGCGTCTGGCCGGTCATGCTCATGACGGGGAGACCCCGGACGCGCGCCCCTCGGCGCCAGGCTCCCTGGAGCCCGCGCCCGTCGCCGAGCGCGGCGCGTAGACCAGCGGCGCCCGGCCGTCGCGGGCGATCAGCCGCGTCTCCGGCGAGCCGATGATGATGCAGGTGGCCATGTCGGCCATGTCGGAATGGGCCCCGGCGAGGGGAACGATCGCCACCCGCTCGTCCGGCCGGCCAGCGGCGCGGCCGAACACCACCGGCGTCTGCGCCGGCAGGATGTCGCGCAGGATGTCGAAGGCCTGGCCCAATTGCCACGGGCGCGCCTTGCTCACCGGGTTGTACAGGGCGATGACCAGGCCGGCGCCGGCCACGGCGCGCAGCCGCGCTTCGATCAGTTCCCACGGCTTCAGATTGTCCGACAGGGAAATGGCGCAAAAATCATGGCCGAGCGGCGCGCCGACGCAGGCAGCCACCGCCAGCATGGCGGTGACGCCAGGCACGATGGCGATGTCCAGCGCCCGCCATTCCGCCGGGCCGTGATCAATGGCCTCGCAGATCGCCGCCGCCATGGCGAACACGCCGGCGTCGCCGCCGGAAACCACCGCCACCTCGCGGCCCGCCATGGCCATGGCCAGCGCCGCTTTGGCGCGGGCCAGCTCCTCCCGGTTGTCGGAGGCGTGGCGACGCTGATGCGGGCCGAGCGCCAGCCGCTCCACATAAGGAAAATAGCCGAAGAAATCCGTGGCCCGCGCCACGGCGTTGCGCGCCTCCGGCGTCATCTGGTCCGGGCCGCCAGGGCCAAGGCCGATGACGGTCAGGCGGCCGGCGCCGGCGCCGTCAAGGGAAGCGTCGCCGCTCATGCCTGCTATCGCGCCGCTCATGGCCGGTCGCTCCAGCCTGGGGTCAGCACAAGCGACAGATAGGGCGCGACGTCGCCGGCAACCTCGCACAGCGGCGCCGTGCGGCCGGCGTCCATGGTGCCGCGCTCCACATAAATCGCGCCCTCCAGCCGGCCGGCCAGGGCGAGGGCGCGGCGGATGCGGCCGAGGTTGCGGCCAACCTTCATGATCACCGCCGCGTCGGCGTCGGCGAGACGGCGCGCCAGCTCCGCTTCGTCCATGGTGCCGGGCAGCACCATCAGCACATCTTCGCCCTGGGCCAGCGGCAGACCAACGGCCGACCAGCAGCCGGACATGGCGGTAATGCCAGGGATGACCTCGGTGGGGTAACGCGTCGCCAGCCGCACGTGCAGGTGCATGTAGGAGCCGTAGAACAGCGGGTCGCCCTCGCTCAGCACGCAGACCGAGCGGCCGGCGTCGAGGTGCGCTGCCACGGCCGCCGCCGATTCCTCGTAGAAACCAGTGATGGCGTCCCGGTAGGCGTCGCTGCGGTGCGGCAGCTCGGTGGTCACCGGATAGAGCAACGGCAGCTCGATCACATCCGGGCGCAGATGCGCCTGGGCGATGGCGCGGGCATTGCTGGCGGAGCCGCGCTTGGCGAAGTGCGCCACCACGTCCGCGCCAGCGAGGGCGCGCACCGCCTTCAGGGTCATCAGCTCCGGGTCGCCAGGGCCGGTGCCGACGCCGGTGAGGCGGCCAATCGGGGTTCCGTTCATGCTGTTCGCGCTCATATGCCAACCCTCGCCAGAGCATTGATGGCGGCGGCGGTCATGGCGCTGCCGCCCATGCGGCCTGCCACGGTCGCGAACGCCAGATCAGAGCGCTGCGCCAGCGCCGCTTTCGATTCCACCGCGCCGACGAAACCCACCGGCATGCCGATGATCGCCGCCGGGCGCGGCGCGCCGGCGTCGATCATGTCCAGCAGATAAAACAGCGCCGTTGGGGCATTGCCGATGGCGACCACCGCGCCCTCCAGCCGGTCGCGCCACAATTCCAGCGCCGCCGCCGAGCGGGTGTTGCCCAGCTTTTGCGCCAGTTCCGGCGTGCGCGGGTCACGCAGGGTGCAGATCACTTCGTTGTTCGCCGGCAGGCGGGCGCGGGTGACGCCGTGCGCCACCATTTCCGCGTCGCACAGGATGGGCGCGCCGTTTTGCAGCGCGGCCCGGGCCGCCGGCTCGAAGCCGGGCGAAAAGATGAAATGCCGCGCCGCCTCGACCACGCCGCAGGCGTGGATCATCCGCACCGCGACGTCGGCCTCGCCGTCGCTGAAGCGCGCGAGGTCCGCTTCGCGGCGGATGATGGAGAACGACTGTTCGTAGATGGCGGCGCCATCCTTGATATAGCTCTGGGTGGTCATGGCTGTTTTTTCAAAGGATCGGGCGCCGGATCTGGAGCGTCGCCATGGGCATGGCGCGCGGCCAGGGTTTGAAGCGCCTGGGACAATCGGGAAAATTGCGCCGGCATGGGGGCTGGTTCGGGAGCTGCCGCGCCGTTCCGCGCCGCTTTCTTGGGAGGGGCAGTCCCCCCGGTGATGACCGCCGCGCCAGCCGGCAGGGCGAGCGGCGTGACATTGCGCGCGGGCGCGCCGCAGCGCTTGCCGCAGCCCGAGACGTGCAATTTCTGGTCCGGGCCGACGGCCGCGCGCAGCGCCGCGTCATCATCGCGCGCCAGCTCCGCCGCCAGCGGGCGCGTGGCGATGGCGGCGGACGCGCAGAGCGGCGCGCCGGCGCAGACAGAAATCCGCAGCCGGGAATCATCGGCCTGGCGGATGAAACCGAGCTCGTCGGCAATTTCCGGCAAACGCGTCCGGGCAGCAGCATCAAGGCCAGGCAGCAACAGGCCGCGCTCTGGCGCGAAGCGGACCCGCGCCAGTGGCAACGCGGCCGCCAGCCTGGCCAGCGTGGCGCTGTCGGTGGCGCCGAATGGCGGCGTCAGGCCAATGGCAGGGCCGTGAACTGTCGGAAAAACGCCGACGGGAACGACGGCGGCGCGCGCCGGAACCGGGTCAATGGGCGTGAGGCCGGCGCAGATCCTGTCAACCACGCCGGCGGCCACGTCGCCCATGCGCGCCTCTGGCCCCAGCGCTGCGATCTCCGCCAGCATGTCCAGCGCCGCGCCGGCGATCGCGGTCTCATCGCCGCTGAACGCCCGGCGCGCGCCGGCAGCCAGGTTCAGCATCATCGCCCAGCGCGAGGCATCGACCGCCACGAGGCGGATATCGGCTTTCAACGCGGTCAGGCCGAACTGGCCGCCGCTGTCCACCGTCACCGAGACCTTCGGGCCAAGCAGCGGCGCGAGCGGCGAGCCGTTCACCGCGCCGGCGATCCGCGACGCCAGGGGGCGGGGATCGCACAACTCCAGTGGGTCGATGCCGGCCAACGCGTTGACGTCAACCGCGAGGCCCTGGCGCGCCACGATGCCCCTGGCGGCTACGTCCATCGCCAGCGCCTCGGCGCCTGTCGCCGTCAGGCCGCGAATTTGCACGGCGCCGCGCATGGTGATCTCGATCAGGCCGCTGCCGTGGCGCGTCGCCGCTGCGGCCAGCGCCGCCAGTTGCGCCATGCTGATCTCGCCGTCGCGCGGCGTCAGCCGGGCCAGCAGGCCGTCGCCGGTCCGCATCGGCGTCGCCAGGCTGGGGCAGGCGCCCCGCCGCAGGGAGCCGGCGGTCATGGCGTTGCCTCCACCGGGGCCATGGATTTTGGGGACCCGGATTTTGGGCCCTGGGCTTTTTCGGCCTGCGCTTCCGGCGATCCGGCTTGCGCCATCAGCGCCGCCAGATCATCGTCGATGGAATTGCGGCGTGGATGCCACAGGCCGCGCCGGCGGGCGTCGGCGAAGCGGCGGGCGATCACCCGCACGGCGGCGGGATTATTGTGACGCAGGAAGGCCAGCACCGCCGCGTCGCCCAGATAAGCGTCGTGCACCGCGTCCAGCAGCGAGCCGGGCACGCAGCCGGTGGTTTCGGCGAAGGCCACCAGCCGGTCGACGGTTTCGGCCAGCTCCGAGGCGCCGCGCGGCCCGTGCCGCATCTGGCCGGCGATGAACGCCGGGTTCACCGCCCGGGCCCGCACCACGCGGGCGATGGCCGCCGCCAGCGAGCGGGCGCGTGGGCTGGCGGGGTTGGTGGTGTCCAGCACCACGATATCGGCAGGGCGAACCTCGCCAGCATCGCGCGCCTGCAAGGCCCGCGCCGCCGCGAACCCGCCGATGAAGGCGACGTCGGCGGAGCCCTCCAGCAGGTCGCGGCCGGGATCATCCTGGGGGTGCACATGTACGTCCGCCGCGGCCACCCGCGCGGCGAAGACGCCAGGAGCGGCGACGCCGTCGCCGGCGAGGCCGCCATAGGCGTGCGACGCGGTTTCAAGATAACGCTGGCCCAGTTGCTCGCGCGTTTCCCACTGGCCGCTGGCCAGTTCATGCTCGACGCCGGCGCCATAGACGCCCGGGGCCGCGCCGAACACCCGCGCGGCCGTGGCCCCGGCCCGCACGCTGGCGGCCAGCGGATTGTCGTCGTCGCTTTCCTCCCGCGCCGCCACCGCCGCCGTGGCGGCGTCGAGCAAGGCGATCTGGCTTGGGAACATGTCGCGGAACAGGCCGGAAATCCGCCATGACACGTCGACGCGCGGCCGGCCAAAGCTGGCTGGCGGCAGCACTTCAACGCCGGTGACGCGCCCGGTGGCGTGGTCCCAGTCCGGCCGGCAGCCCATCAGCGCCAGGCCCATGGAAATTTCCTCGCCGCCGGTGCGCAGGCTGGCGCTGCCCCACAGGTCGATCACCATGGCGCGCGGCCAGTCGCCGTGGCGTTGCAGATAATCCAGCACCAGTTGTTCCGCCGCCGCCTTGCCCAGGGCGAAGGCGGTGGGCGTCGGCATGGCGCGCGGATCTACGGCGAACAGGTTGCGCCCCGTCGGCAGTACGTCGGCCCGGCCGCGCGCCGGCGCCCCGGCCGGGCCCGGGGCGACAAAGCAGCCATCAAGGGCGGTCAGCAACGCGGTGCTTTCGGCAACGGCGCTTTCGGCGCGAAGAGCGTTTTCGGCGTGAAGAGTACTTTCCGCATGAAGGGCGCTTTCCGCGCTGGCGGCGCGCTCCGGCGGCGCCTCCGGGCAAGCGCGGCCATAGACGTGCAGTCCGTCCTTGACCGGGAAATCCTTCAGGTCGCACAGCCAGGCGTCGATGCGCTGCAACGCTTCGACGGCGTCGCCGTCCACGTCGACACCGGCTTCACGCGCAAGGCCGCTGTCGCGGGCGGCGGCGACGATCTGCCCGGCCAGCAGATCGCGGCGGCGCGGATCAAGGCTTTCCGCGCTGGCGTATTCGTCCACCAGCCGCTCCAGCGCCTGCATGGCCGGGGTGGTTCCGGCGGCGATCAGCGGCGGCGTCAGATGGCCGAGGGTGAGGGCGCCGATGCGCCGCTTGGCCTGCGCCGCTTCGCCGGGATTGCTGACGATGAACGGATAAATCACCGGCAGCGGCCCGAAGACGATCTGGGGCCAGCAGGCGCCGGTGAGGGCCACGGTCTTGCCCGGCAGCCATTCCACCGCGCCATGGGCGCCCACATGCACCACGGCGTCCGCCGCCAGCGCGTGCTGCAGCCAGAATCCAAAGGCCAGCAGGTTATGATGCGGCGGCAGGGCGCCGTCGTGATAGTCGGCGCGGCGGCTGTCGGCTTCGCCGCGATCCGGCGCCAGCACCACTGTCGCCGCGCCGCATGGCGCGGCGCGAAAGTTGAAATCCGGCGCATCGGCTGCGGGCGGCGGGCCCCAGCGTTCGATAACGGCGTCGCGGGCCGTTTCGGGCATGGCGTTGAAATGTCTGAGATAATCTTCGGCGCTGAATGCCGGCTGCGGCCGCTCCAGCGCCAGCATCAGGGCGCGGGCGTCGGCGGGAATATCCGCGATCGCATAACCGGCGCTGGCCAGATCCGCCAGGATGGCCAGCGCGCTTTCGGGAGCGTCGAGGCCGACGGCGTAGCCGCTGCGGGCTTCGACGCCCGGATAGTCGGGAACCATGATCGCCAGGCGTCGCGCCGCCGCCGGCGTCCGTTGCAGGCGGATATGGGCGCAGATGCGGTCCGCCACGGCTTCGACGCGGTCCGGCTCTGGCATATTGCGCAACGTCTCGCCAGGGCCGCCCGATGCTGCGCCCTGGTCAGATGCTGCGTCTTTAAACGAAAGCGCGCCCGCCAGCGCGCGGCCATCGACCTCGGGCAGGGCCACGTGCATGGCGGTGTCGGCGGGCGTCAGTCCGCGCTGGCCGTCGGCCCAGGCGCTGCGCCGCGTCGTCGCCACGATAACCTGGAACACCGGAACGCCCAGCTCCGCGAACAGACCGGGGCCGTCGTCGGCGCCGGCGGCGGCGAAGGCGGTGGCGGTGACCAGCGCCGCCGGCTTCAGCCGCGCGCAGGCGTCGCGCGCCGCGTCGCGCCCGGCGCTGTCGCGCAGCGAAGAGACGAAAACCGGCGCTGGCTGTATGCCGCGCGCCAGCAGCGCTGCGGCAAGCGCGTCGATCGGCGCCGCATCATCCGCCAGCAACATCGAGCGGTAGAACAATATGACGACGCATGGCAGCTCGGGATTGGCTTCAACGCCCAGCGCGTCGATGGCGACAGCGCCGCGTCCAGGCAGATAGCCGCCGGCCTGCGGCGTCACGCGGGCTTCCGCGACGGTGATTTCGCGGCCCGCCAGCCGGGCCATGTGGCGCGCCGCGAGGCGCAGATTGTCGGGGCCGCCGGCGCGAAAACAACTCAGGATGGCGCGTCGCGCCGCGCTGTCGACGGTGGACAGCTGCGCCAGCCGTTCGTCGTCGTCGCGATCTTCACCCGGCAACAGCGCCAGCGCGACGCCATGGCGGCGCGCCGTCGCCGCGAGCTGCTCGCAGCCATAGCGCCACCAGTCGAGGCCGCCGAGAATCCGGGCGACCACGACCCGCGCTTTCGCGCCCACCGCGTCGATCCACAGATCCACCGACATGGGGTGACGCAACTCGCGCAGGGGAACCAGCCGCAACTCCGGCATTTCCGCCGGCGCCGCGTCGCGTTCGGCCCGCCACGCCCGCTCGAGACCCGCCAGATCGCTGTCGCTGAAGGACAGCACGGCCATCTCCGCCGGGCTCTGGCCCAGGTCGACGGGAACCGCGAGGTCATCCAGCGATGACGATGTGCTGGCGAGAATGTGCATGCCTGATGCTTTACGCCCGCAGCGCGGCCTCGACGGCGGCGCGGTCAAGGCCGTTCAGGCCAATGACCACAAGGCGGGTGGCCGGCGTTTCGCCCGCCTGCCAGGCGCGATCGAAATAATGGCTGACGCGGGGACCCGCGGCCTGCACCACCAGGCGCATGGGCTTGCCGGCGACGCGGGCGAAACCCTTGATGCGCAGCACATTGTCGACGCCGGTCGCCGCCTGCACCCGCGCCGCCAGCTCTTCCGGCGACTGCGGATCGGCCAGGTCGACGACGAAGCTGTCGAAATCGTCGTGCTCGTGGTCCAGCTCGTCATCGTGGTGGGTCTTGCGGCCCTCGATCTGGTCTTCCACCGCATGGCCAAGGCCGATCAGCGCCACCGGGTCGACGTCGCCATGGGCGGCGGCGATGGTCTTCACGCCGGTCGCCACATGGGCGGCCACATGGGCGCGGGCCTTCTCCAGGCCAGCGGCGTCGATCAGGTCGGTGCGGGTCAGCACCACCAGATCGGCGCAGGCCAGTTGGTCCTCGAACACTTCCTCCACCGGGTCGTCATGGTCGAGCGATTCATCGGCGGCGCGCTGGGCGGCGAGCGCTTCCAGGTCGTGGGCTACCTGGCCTTCAGCAAGCGCGGCCGCGTCAGCCACGGCGATCACCGCATCGACGGTGACGCGGTTGCGGATCTGTGGCCAGTTGAACGCCTGCACCAGCGGCTTGGGCAGCGCCAGGCCGGAGGTCTCGATCAGGATGTGATCGACGGCCTGGGGCAACGCGAGGATGCGGTCGAGCGCCGGAGCGAAATCGTCAGCCACCGTGCAGCAGATGCAGCCATTGGCCAGTTCGACGATGTTCTCGCCGGGACAGGAGGCAATGCCGCAGCTCTTCAGCAATTCGCCGTCGATGCCAACATCGCCGAATTCATTGACGATCACCGCGAACCTGCGGCCGTCGGCCTTCTCCAGCAGGGCGCGGATCAGCGTCGTCTTGCCGGCGCCGAGAAAGCCGGTGATGACGGTGCAGGGCGTGCGCGTCTGGCCGGGACGGGCGGAGGCGGCGCTCTGCGGGGCGTGGGGGCCCTGGGCGTTCATGGCGTATCCTTTGGGGGGGAAAGCAGCGTCTGCATGTGGGGGACGCGGGCGATCATGCCGCGCTTCAGCGTTTCCGGCCGGGGACGGAACGGCATTAGCCCGTCCGCCGAGCCGGCCAGCAATTCGGCGCCGCGCAACAGGTCAGGGCCGCTGTCGGCCTTCAGGTCGCCGAACACATAGGTCCAGGCCCTGTCGCTGACGATGGCGGCGCTGAGGCCGCGCTTGCAATTGGAAAGGCAGGAGACCCGGCGCACCGCAAAGCCCGAGCCGCTGGCCGCCGCTTCGGCGCTGGCGCAGAGCGCCGCGCCAGGGCGCGGTTCGGCTGCCGGATCTTCCGGGCGGCGGCAGGTTTCGCACACCACGATGACCACGCCATGGGCGGCAGGGGCGGCGGCGGTCGCAGACGCGTCGCCGGGGGGCGAAACGGCGGCCAGATGCTCATTGCTGGCTGGATGGTCTTCGCTGGCGATGCAGCCAGGGACCGCTGGCGATTCCAGCGGCGGGACGTGTTTGCTCACGCTGTTCTCCCTGCCCGGTAAACCCGCCGGACGACATGGTGAATCTGTAGCGAGGGCAGGTCTCCTGGCTCACGGATCAAAACGCCGGTCGTCGCCTTCCCAGGTTGCCCCAGTGGCCGTGTGACGCCGGCTGTCCGCTTACAGTTGCGGGTACAGCAGCGGAATTGCGCGTAAAACCCATGGCGCCGGCCTGGCCGGCGTCCGGGGATGTGCGGCGCACCGCTTTCCCTTTTTACTTCTTCCTGTGGGGAAGAAGACCATCGCTGCCGGCATCTAGTGTGGGCCAGCGTATTTTGTCAATGTGACGGCCCTCGCCGGGATGGCGGCCCGGATGATCGCGCTTTGGCGCCTCAGCATCGGAACAGGAAAGCGGACGTGGAAAACAGCGACGGGGCCAAACGCGACGACGGGGCCAAACTCGACCAAGAGGCGCAGCGGCACAAGGACAAGATGGCGCGCCGCAAGGCGGTGCAGGACGCGGAGGTGGCCAGCAAAACCATCGAGAAGGGGCTGCTCATCGTCAACACCGGTCCGGGCAAGGGCAAATCCACCGCCGCCTTTGGCCTTGCTCTGCGCATGCTGGGCCACGGGCGCAAGGTCGGCGTGGTGCAGTTCATCAAGGGCGCGTGGAGCACCGGCGAGCAGACGGCCCTGCAACGCTTCGGCGATCTGGTGACCTGGCGCTCCATGGGCGAGGGCTTTACCTGGGAGACGCAGGATCGCGACCGCGACGTGGCGGCGGCGACGAAGGCCTGGGAAACCGCCTGCGCCATGATGGACGATCCCGACAACGCCATGGTCATCCTTGATGAGCTGAACATCGCCCTGCGCTACGATTATCTCGATCTGGCCGCCGTGGTCGCCCGCCTGCAGGCGCGACGGCCGGACCTGCACGTGGTTGTCACCGGCCGCAACGCCAGGCCGGAATTGCTCGCCGCCGCTGATCTGGTGACTGAGATGGGCGCGGCGAAGCATCATTTCGCCGCCGGCGTGAAGGCGCAGCAGGGGGTTGAGTTCTGATCCGGCGACGGAGCCGGCCAGAAACCGTGAGATGAAGGGCAAACGCCGGCGTCGCGCCGCCGGCTCAAAAGGGGGAAACCATGTCCAGAAACATCGCAATGCGCAGCGCGCTGTCGGCGGCCCTGTTCACCGTGGCCCAACCGATCCTGGCCCAACCCATCCTGGCCCAGTCGATCCTGGCCCAACCGACCCCGGCGCTGGCCCAGCAGGCGCAAAACCAGACCGCGCCCGCCGCTGATTTCAACAGCCGGGTTGCCAGGCTGGTGGAGGACGATACGGCGCGCCTCACCGGGATGTTCAAGGACATTCACCAGCATCCCGAACTGGGCTTCCAGGAAAAACGCACCGCCGCCATCGTGGCCAGAGAGCTGAAGGCGCTGGGCTTCGAGGTGAAGGAAGGCATTGGCCAGACGGGCGTCGTCGGTATTCTCAAAAACGGCCCTGGCCCCGTCGTCATGTATCGGGCCGATATGGACGCCAACGCCGTGAAGGAGGAAACCGGGCTGCCCTACGCCAGCAAGGTGACGGTGAAGCGCGATGATGGCTCAGAATCGCCAGTGGCCCACATGTGCGGCCACGACGCCCACGTCGTCTGGATGCTGGGCATGGCGAAGAACATGGTCGCCATGAAATCTGACTGGAGCGGAACCCTGGTGCTGGTGGCCCAGCCCGCCGAGGAACTGATCACCGGCGCCAAGGCCATGGTGGCCGACGGCTTGTATGACAGGCATGGCGCGCCAAAGCCGGATTTCCTCATTGGCCTGCACACGGCGCCGATCCCCGTCGGCGCCATTGCCAACGCGCCAGGGCCGCGCATGGCCGGGACCGACCAGCTCGACGTGGTGTTCAGGGGTGCCGGTGGCCACGGCTCCATGCCGCACATGGCGCGCGATCCGGTGGTGATGGCTTCCATGGCGGTGCTCGGCTACCAGACCGTGGTCAGCCGCATGGTCAATCCGCAGGAAATGGCGGTGATCACTGTCGGCTCCGTGCAGGCGGGCGCGGACAACAACGTTATTCCCGAGACGGCGGTGCTGAAGGCCAATCTGCGCTGGTACGATCCTGAGGTGCGCGAGCAGTTGCTGAAGGGCATCAAGGCGGTGAATGCCGGCGTTGCCGCCACCTACGCCGCCCCAGGAGCCGACCCGACCATCACCATGAAGGGTGGCGCAACGCCGCTGGTCAATGAGAAAAAGCTCTCGGAGCGTCTTGCCGCCGCCCTCAGGCCGGCCATCGGCGAAAAGGCCGTGATCACCAGCATGCCCCGCGCCAGCGGCTCCGAGGACTTCCACCACCTGCTCGGCTCGTTCACTGATACGCCGGTAAATTATACCTTCGTCGGCGTCGCCGATCCCGGCGTGTTCACGCGGGCGGCGCGGGAGGGCAGGAAGTTCCCTTACATAAATCACAGCCCGAATTTCGTCGTCGATCTGAAGGCGATCCCGTTCGGAACCCGCGTGGCGACGCTGTCGGCGCTTGAACTGCTGGCAAAACCGTCCGGTCGCTAGGCCACAGCGGGCGCTTGAGCATGGACCTGGAGCATGGACCTGGGGCGCAGGCCCGGACGGCGGCGACGATTCACCGCCGCCGGCCAGCCGGCGGCGCCGCTCATAGCGCCGTCACGGGTTGAAAAATCACCAGAATTTCCCGGGAAATATCCGTCAGATCGCCCTGCAAGCGTCAGCTGGCGGGCGGCGGCCTGCTGAAATCGGTTCTGAATGCAACGTTTCATGCGTCCAGACCTCTTGCGGACGCCGGCAAACTACGCTCCATATCCGCCGGCGCCGCCCGTGGGAGGCCAGCCGAACGTTACTGACGACGGTCTGGAAAGGCGGGGCGGCGCACATCGCCAGACATCGGGACGCAGACGCCCGGGCATGGCGACATCTGACGCAGCGGTCGTCGCTTGCG
Source organism: Camelimonas sp. ID_303_24 (assembly GCF_053543495.1). Taxonomy (NCBI): domain Bacteria; kingdom Pseudomonadati; phylum Pseudomonadota; class Alphaproteobacteria; order Hyphomicrobiales; family Chelatococcaceae; genus Camelimonas; species Camelimonas sp. ID_303_24. Next base: position 393,739 of record NZ_JBLLJM010000002.1, on the reverse strand, counting down.
TTGCGACAGGACTGCAGGCCTGGCAAATCCGCTTCGCACGGGTTTGACCTGGCGGACACAAGCAGAATACGGGCGCCCAACCGGCGCCTTCGGTTGTTAAGAGGGGACACCATGGACAGACGGACATTCCTGCTGGCCGGCGCGGGCGCGCTCGGCGCTGGCTTCACGCTGCGCGGCGGCCCGGCGATCGCCGCCGGAACCAAGAAATATGACAAGGGCGCCAGCGATACCGAGATCCGTCTCGGCCAGACCATCCCCTACAGCGGCGCCGGATCGGTCTATGGCGCCGTGGGCCTCGCCCAGGCGGCCTATTTCGATGAGCTGAACGAGAAGGGCGGCGTCAACGGCCGCAAGATCAAGTTCATCTCGCTCGATGACGCCTACAGCCCGCCCAAGACCATGGAGGCGACCCGCCGCCTGGTGGAGCAGGAAGAGGTGCTCGGCCTGTTCGGTTCGCTCGGCACCGCCACCCAGGCATCGGTGCAGAAGTATCTGAACAGCAAGAAGATTCCGCAGCTTCTGCTGAACGCTGGCGCACCGCGCTGGAATGACCCGAAGAACTTCCCGTGGACCACGCCGGGCCTGCCGCTCTACAATATCGAGGCGGCCATTCTCGCCAATTATACGGCGACGGTGAAGCCGGGCGCCAAGGTCGCCGCCCTGTACCAGAACGACGAATTTGGTCGCGACTATTTCCGTCTGTTCAAGGAAGCGCTGGGCAACCGCGGAACCATCGTCGCCGAGGCCCACTATGACCTGACCGACCCGACGGTCGATTCGCAGATGCTGAAGCTGGCCCAGTCGGGCGCCGACGTGTTCTACAACTGCGCCTCCGGCAAGTTCGCCTCACTCGCCATCCGCAAGGCGCATGAACTGAAGTGGAACGTGCTGCAGTTGCTGATCAGCACCTCCAACGCCACCTCGATCCTCAACGCCGCCGGCAAGGACGCCATCCAGGGCATCGTCTCGCCGCAGTACGTCAAGGACATTGGCGGCAAGCGCTGGGCGCAGGATCCTGACGTCCTGGCCTATCAGGCGCTGCGGGCCAAGCGCCTGCCCAACATCACCCCGGACAACAACACCGCCTTCCTCGGCTATGGCGTGGCGGCGCTGATGCACAAGGTGCTGGAGCGTTGCGGCGACGAGCTGACCCACGAAAACCTGCTGCGCCAGGCCACCAACCTGAAGGGCATGACCACGCCGGCCCTGCTGCCGGGCATCACCTACGCCATTACCCCCCAGGATTACTCGCCGTTCAACGAGCTGATCATGGGCACCTACAAGGGCGACGAGTGGGCGCTGGCTGACAAGCCCACGTCCGCCAAGGGCTGAGCAGGGGCTGAGCGAGGCAACCCTGACGGTTCCTCCTGACGGATGAACCCGGGGCGGGGCGGTTCGCGCCCCGCCTGCCTGGGCGCCAGGGCGTTCCCGGCAGGGCGCTTCCAGCCATGTGGACGCCGTTTGCGCCACACATTGCGTCAGCCGGAAAATTGGCGTCCAGTCAGAAAACTGACGCGCCAGACATCTGGCGCCGGCGTTTGCGCCGGCGCCTTGTGACATCGCAAGGGCAGGAAACTGCAAATGAATATCGAGTTCGGACCGGAGCTTGAAAGCTTCCGGCAGGAAGTCGCTGCGTTTCTCGACGTCGCGCCAACCCCGGCCATCCGCGAAGCCGGCAAAAAGACCACCAGCGTCTTTGCCCCCTTCGAGCAGGTGATGGCGTGGCACAAGATCCTGCACGCCAGGGGCTGGGCCGCGCCCGCGTGGCCGAAGGAATATGGCGGCACCGGCTGGAGCGTCGAGCAGCGCTACATCTTCGCCGAGGAATGCCGCAAGCGCGAGCTGCCGCCGCTGCTGCCGAACGGCTTGCAGATGGTCGGCCCGATGCTGATCGAGCTTGGCTCCGATGAGCAGAAGCGCAAGCACCTGCCTGGCATCCTCTCCGGCGAGCACTACTGGACCCAGGGCTATTCCGAGCCCAACGCCGGCTCCGATCTGGCTTCGCTGCAGTGCTCCGCCGTGTCGGACGGCGATGACTACATCATCAACGGCTCCAAGATCTGGACCACCCTGGCGCATCATTCCAACCGCATGTTCATGCTGGTGCGGACCAGCAAGACCGGCAAGAAGCAGGAAGGCATCACCTTCCTCCTGCTCGAGCGCACCGATTATCCGGGCATGGAAATCCGCCCGATCATCGGCCTCGACGGCTTCCCGGAGCAGTGCGAGGTGTTCTTTGACAACGTGCGCGTGCCCAAATCCGGCCGCGTCGGCGCGGAGAACGACGGCTGGTCGGTGGCCAAGCATCTGCTGAAGCACGAGCGCGGCGGCTCGGCCGCCAGCCCGGCCATGCTGCACGCCGTTGATCGCATCCGCCAGACGGCGGAGCAGACGCCATCGCCGTTCGGCGGCATGCTGGCCGACGATCCGGTGTTCCAGCGCGATCTCGGCGAGCTTGAGGCTGACGTGCTGTCCTGCCGTCACTTCGAGCAGATGGCCATCAGCGGCCACCCGATGGCCCGCGACGCGGCCTATCCGTCGGTGAACAAGACGATGAACTCGGAGCTGTCGCAGCGCATCTCGATCATGATGACGCGCGTCTCCGGCATTGAAACCGTTCCGCAGCAGCTCGAGGCGCTGGTGGTCGGCTCCAATGTGGCGCCGCTGGGCGACGACTTCGACCTGATCGCCATGCCGTACTATCTCAATACCCGCGCGACCTCGATCTATGCCGGCTCCAATGAAGTGCAGCGCGATCTGATCGCCCGCACGGTGCTGGCCGCCAATCGGTGAGGACTGGAACATGGATTTCAATTTCACCGAAGAGCAGGTGATGCTGCGCGACGGCGTCGCGCGTTATCTCGACCGTAACTACGACTTTGACGCCCGCCAGGGCCTGCTGCGCTCGGGCGCCGCCTGGTCGAAGGAGGCGTGGAGCCAGCTGGCCGAACTCGGCGTGCTGGCCCTGCCGTTTCCGGAGGAGGTCGGCGGACTGGGCGGCTCTGCCGCTGCGCTGGTTCCCGTCGCCGAAACCTGTGGCGAACACCTGACCGTCGAACCGCTGGCCTTCGCTTTGGCCATGGCCGGCGGCGCCCTGGTCGCGGCTGGCGACAATGCCAACGCCCGCGCCCGCCTGGCTGATCTCGCCAGCGGCGCCAGCATCGGCGCTTTCGCCTATGACGAGGGGCGTGGTCTCGCCGCCCCGGCGCAGATCGCCATGGCTGCCGCCCCATCTGGCGACGGCTTCACGCTGAATGGCGAGAAGCGGCTGGTGTTCGCCGCGGCCGAAGCCGATTTCATCGTCGTCGCCGCACGCGCCGCTGGCAAGGCTGGCGAGGCAACCGGCCTCGTGCTGCTGCTGGTGGACCCGAAGGCTGGCGGCGTGACTTTCACGCCGTTCCGCACCCAGGATGGCCGCAGCGCCGCCCATGTGCGCTTCGACAATGTGCAGGTCGCTGGCGCCGACGTGCTGGCGCGCGACGCCCATGACGTGATCGTGCGTCTGGTCGCCGACGCCATCCTGCTGCTGGCGGCGGAAGCTGTGGGCGCCATGAGCGCCATGATGCGCATCACCGGCGCCTACGCCACCACGCGCAAGCAGTTCGGCGTCGCCATCGGCACGTTCCAGGCGGTGGCTCACCGGCTCGCCGACATGAAGATCGCCCTCGCCAAGGCCCACGCCACGCTGACCTATTCGACGGCGCTGGCCGAAGCCGGCCGCCTGACGGCCCGCGACGTCTCGGTGCTGAAGGCGCAGATCGGCAAGCTCGGCCGCGCCATCGCCGAGGCGGCGGTGCAGACGCACGGCGGCGTCGGCATGACCGACGAGCTGTCGATTGGCCACTACATGAAGCGCGTGCTGGCTTTCGAAGCCATGTTCGGCGCCGCTGATTATCATTTCCGCATGATTGGCAAAGCTGCGTGAAGGCTTCGGCCGCGTGAAGGCCCTGACTGCCTGAAGGCCCTGGCTGCCTGGCGGGCAGCCGCTGGCTTTCCGGCGCATCACCGCAAAAAAACAGGGGCTGGAGTCCATGACTCCAGCCCCTGTTTTTTGCCCCCGTTTTTGCCCCTGTTTTTGCGCGCGGGGATTCCCTCAGTGCGAAATCATCCACGGTCGCGCGGTCGGGAAACTCTTTGAACCATCCGGGCGGTGCAGGGTCTTGCGCGGCGCGAGCGTCTTGCTGCTGCAGCAGGAGCAGCCGGCGCCGTGCTTGCGGGGCGCTGGTCCGGTCGGCCCGTCCTTGGAGAGGCGGCGCGGTTCGTGGGCGCTGCGTTCGTTGGTTTCGCAGGCGAAGCGGCGCTCGCTGCTGATGCCGGAGAGCATCGGCGCGCTGATGAAGGCGCGCGGGCTTTCGGCGCCGCAATCCGGGCAGGCGCCGGGTTCGGCATAGCGGGCCATGCTGGTGAAGGCCACGAACGGGCCACAGCCGGCGCATTCATAATCATAGGACGGCATGGCGGTCTCCTGGTGGTTGCGGGACGTCATGGCGCCCGGCCGGATGGTTTCTTTGCTGCGTCAGGGAAGTGTGGCGGCGCCGTCAGGCGGATGCCGCAAGGGCATGGCCGCCTGACAGGGGCGCGCAGGGCGGAAGCGGTGCTCCCGCCCACACCGGGAGCCCGTTACAGGTCCGGCGCCAGCGGCACGTCAACCGAGCCGTCCACCAGCTTCTTCGGGCCGTCGGGGCCGGGCATCAAATCGCCCTCGAAGATGTCGGTCGGTAGCCAGAGGGTGGCGCAGGCGTTGGGCACGTCAACCACGCCGGAGATGTGGCCCTGCACCGGCGCGGTGCCGAGGATGGCGTAGGCCTGGGCGCCGGAGTAGCCGAACTTCTTCAGATATTCGATGGCGTTGAGGCAGGCCTGGCGATAGGCGACGTTGACGTCGAGGTAATACTGCGTGCCGGCGTCATCTACCGAGATGCCTTCGAAGATCAGGTAGTCGTCATACTTTGGCGCGATCGGCGAGGGGCGGAAGATCGGGTTGCGGATGCCGTACTTGCTCATGCCCTCCTTGATCAGCGACACCTTGATGTGCAGCCAGCCCGCCATCTCAATGGCGCCGCAGAAGGTGATTTCGCCGTCTCCCTGGGAGAAGTGCAGGTCGCCCATGGAAAGGCCGGCGCCAGGCACGTAAACCGGGAAGTAGATCTTCGAGCCGCGCGACAGGTCCTTGATGTCGCAATTGCCGCCGTGTTCGCGCGGCGGCACGGTGCGGGCGCCTTCCGCCGCCGCCTTGTCGCGGGCTTCGCCCTTCAGCGCGCCCATGTGGGCGGTGGGGCCGCCGTCGGGCAGATTGGCGAGGCCGGGCACGCGGTCAGGGTTGGTGTCGAACAGGGCCTTTTCGCGGGCGTTCCACGCGTCCAGCATCTTGCGGTCGGGCAGGCACCCGATCAGGCCAGGATGGATCAGCCCGGCGTAACGCACGCCCGGCACGTGGCGGGACCTGGTGAACATGCCCTCGAAGTCCCAGATCGACTTCTGCGCCTCAGGGAAATAGTCGGTGAGGAAGCCGCCGCCGTTCTTCTTCGAGAAGAAGCCGTTGAAGCCCCACTGCATCTCTTCCTTGGCGCCGATATCGAGAATGTCGACCACCAGCAGATCGCCCGGCTCGGCGCCCTTCACGCCAATGGGGCCGGAGAGATAGTGCACCTGCGGCAGCTCGACGTCGCGCACGTCGGAGGCGTCGTCGTTGTTCCTGATCTGGCCGCCGGTCCAGTCATAGCACTCGATCTTGAAATCATCGCCGGGCTCGACCCAGACATTGATCGGAATGTCCGGGTGCCAGCGGTTGTGCACGTTGGCGTTGCTGTGCGGGCTTGCCGACAGGTCTACGGAAATCAGGGTCTCGGCCATGGCGTCCTCGCTGTTGAAAAACAAGAGAAAAGAAGAATTCAGACGGACAGGAACCGCTCCACGGCGGCGGCGTCCACGTCGGCGCGCTGCGCCTCATGGACGAAGCGGCCGTTGTCGATGACGACGATGCGATCGGCGACGTCGAGGGCGAACGACAGCACCTGTTCGGAAACGAGAATGGACAGGCCGCGCGCGTCGCGAAGCTGCTTCAGCGTTCGCGCCATATCCTTGATGATCGACGGCTGGATGCCTTCGGTTGGCTCATCCAGCAGCAGGGTTTGCGGATTGGAGGCCAGCGCCCTGGCGATGGCGAGCTGCTGCTGCTGGCCGCCGGAGAGGTTGCCGCCGCGCCGGCCGCGCATCTCCCACAGCACCGGGAACATGCTGTAGAGGTCCTGGGGCACGTCGCGACGGCCGGTGACGGTCAGGCCGGTTTCGATGTTCTCCTGCACCGTGAGGGCCGAGAAGATCATCCGCCCCTGCGGCACATAGGCGATGCCGGCGGCGACGCGCCTGTGCGGCTTCAGCCCGTTCAGCGGCGCGTCGGCCACCGACATGTCGCCGCCCATGGCGGGGATGATGCCCATCAGGGTCTTCATCAGGGTCGACTTGCCCATGCCGTTGCGACCCATCACCGCGACGATCTCGCCGGGGGCCAGCGTGAGGTCGAGCCCGTGCAGCACTTCCGACGCGCCGTAGCCGGATCTGAGGTTGGCGATCTTCAGCATGGCTGGCTCCTTTCCTGCGGCGGCCTGGGGCCTGGCCGCGACCTGCGGACGCAATTCGGGCGTCGGTTCGTTGCAGGTTTAATGAAATCAGATACTTGTTCCGGGTTTCGCCAGTCGGTCCGGCGCGCCCGTCAGTGCCCCAGATAGACCTCGGCCACTTTCGGGTCGGCCTTGACGTGGGCCAGCGAGCCTTCCGACAGCAGCTTGCCCTGGTGCAGGACGGTGACGCGGGTGGCGATGTCCTCGACGAAGCTCATGTCGTGCTCGATGACGATGACGCTGCGGTCCCGGGTGATGCGGTTGAGCAATTCGGCGGTCTTGCGCCGTTCGGCCACCGACATGCCGGCCACCGGCTCGTCCAGCATCAGCAATTGCGGGTCCTGGATCAGCAGCATGCCGATCTCCAGCCACTGCTTCTGGCCATGCGAGAGCAGGCCGGCCTTCTTCTCCAGCGAGTCATCCAGGAAGATCTGCTCCGCGATGTCGCGGATCCGGTCCTTCACGGCGGCGTCGCGGCGGAAGGCGAGGGCGCCGAACACGCCATGGCCCTTCGGGTAGCTGATCTCCAGGTTCTCGAAGACCGTGAGGTCTTCGTAAACGCTGGGGGTCTGGAACTTGCGGCCGACGCCGGCGTGGACGATCTGGTCCTCGCGCATCCGGCGCAGCTCCAGGCCCTTGAACTGGATGGAGCCGCCGGTGGCCTTGGTGCGGCCGCAGATCAGGTCGAGCACCGTGGTCTTGCCGGCGCCGTTGGGGCCGATGATGACCCGGCACTCATTGGGCTCGATGTAGAGGTTGAGCCCGTCAACCGCCTTGAACCCGTCGAAGGACACGGTGAGATCCTCGACCGTGAGAATGAAGTGGGATGTTTCCGCGGACATCGTGATCTCCTTCATTCAGAGGGCGGCGCGGGCGCCAGCCGGAAGTTCGGGCCGGAGGCTCTCGCTGGCGTGCGGCAGCGGGCGGCTTGCGGGGGCTTCCGGGGCTGCCGGCGCCGCCTTGCCGGCGTCGCCATTGCCAGCGTCCTCACCAGCATCCCGGCTGCGGCCGCCGCGCCGGAACAGCGGCTCGATGCGCTCGACCCAGACCCCCGCCAGGCCGGACGGGAAGGCCATCACCACGGCGATGAACAGGGCGCCGAGGCCAAACAGCCACAGCTCGGGGAAGCTTTCAGAGAAGCTGGTGCGGGCCCAGTTCACCAGCAGCGCCCCATAGACGGCGCCGATCACCGACAGGCGGCCGCCGACCGCGCAGAAGATCACCATCTCGATCGACGGCACGATGCCGACGATGGTGGGCGACATGAAGCCGACCTGGAGGGTGAACATCGCCCCGCCAACGCTGGCGAAAGCGGCGCCGAGGCAGAAGACGAAGGTCTTGAAGGCGGCGACGTCGTAGCCGGAGAAGCGCACCCGGTCTTCCTGGTCGCGCATGGCGATCAGGATGCGGCCAAGCTTGCTGCGCTGCACGAACAGGGCGAGGACGGCGGAGAGCAGCAGCAGGCCAGAGCAGACGAAATACAGGGTGACCTTGGCGCTGTCCGGCCGGATGTCCCAGCCGTTCAGGGTGCGCAGGTCGGTGATGCCGTTGACGCCGCCGGTGTAGCCCTGCTGGCCGATGATCAGGATGGTGGCGATGGCGGCGATGGCCTGGGTGATGATGGCGAAGTACACGCCGCCCACCCGCCGCCGGAACATGGCCGTGCCGATGATGAAGGCGAAGATCACCGGCAGGGCGATGATGGCGAAGAGGGTGAAGGGCAGGGAGTGGAACGGCTCCCACCACAGCGGCAGCGCCTTCAGCTGGTTCCAGTCCATGAAGTCCGGGATGCCAGGCGTCGACTGGATCTTCGTCGCTTCCGGCGTCGAGGCCTCGAGCTTTAGATACATGGCCATGGCGTAGCCGCCGAGGCCGAAGAACACGCCCTGACCGAGGGAAAGAATGCCGCCCATGCCCCAGCACAGCACGAGGCCGATGGCGACAAAGGCGAAGCACATATACTTGCCGAACAGGTTGAGCCGGAAGGCGTCGAGGCCAAGCGGCAGCACAATAAGCAGCAGCACGGCAAGGATGGCGAGGCCGATGGTCTGCCGCCTCAGGCCTGGGTCGGATACTGACAGGAAGCGCATGGCGGTCTCCGGAAGAGGCGTTCGGTAAATTCGGAGCCCGGGCGGCGGAGACGCCCGGGAAGTCGCGTCAGCTGCTCACTTGCGCAGCTTGAGGGCGAACAGGCCCTGCGGCCGCAGCATGAGGATGCCGACGACGGTGAGCAGCGTGAGCACCTTGGCCATGGAGCCGGAGAGGAAGAACTCAAGGATCGACTGGGCCTGGCTGATGGTGAAGGCGCTGGCGATGGTGCCGAGCAGGCTGGCGGCGCCGCCGAACACCACGACGAGGAAGGTGTCGACGATGTAGAGCTGGCCGGAGCTGGGGCCGGTTGAGCCGATCATTGTGAAGGCGGAGCCGGCGACGCCGGCGATGCCGCAACCAAGCGCGAAGGTCAGGCGGTCGGTGCGCTCCGTGTCGATGCCGACGGCGCCGGCCATCATGCGGTTCTGCATCACGGCGCGGACCTGGCGCCCCCACGACGAGCGGTACATCATCACGCCCACCGCGATGGAGATGGTCACGGCGATGCACATCACCAGGATGCCGTTGACGGGCACCTCGATCGTGTCGCTCAGCTTCAGCGAGCCCATCATCCATTCCGGCATGGTCACGCCAACTTCGCGCGCCCCGAAAATCGTGCGGTAGAGCTGCTGCAGGATCAGCGACAGGCCCCAGGTGGCGAGCAGGGTATCAAGCGGCCGCTTGTACAGCCGGCGGATCAGCGCCCACTCCACGAAGGCGCCCAGGGCGCCGGCGGCGAGGAACGCGGCGACCATGGCCACCGGGAAATAGACATTGAACAGCGCGTGCGGCAGTTCGCCGAAGGCGCGCGACACCAGATAGGTGACATAGGCGCCGAGGATCATGAACTCCCCGTGCGCCATGTTGATCACGCCCATCTGGCCGTAGATGATCGCCAGACCCAGCGCCATCAGCACGAACACCGAGAACAGGATCAGGCCCGAGAAGCCCTGCATCGCGAAAATCGACGCCAGTTCGGACAGGCTGTATTCACCAAACATCTTCCGTCCCCTTGTTCCGCCCCCTTGCGTTGGCGAGACGCGCCGGCCGGGCGATGCTCCGGCCTGGCAATGCATGAGGGTGGCCGCGCCGGTTAAACCGGCGCGACGGCGCTTACTGGTAGCCGGCGGGGAACGGGTTGGGCTCGATCAGGTCCTTCGTCTCGAACACCACGTCGTACTGGCCGTTCTCCAGCGCCTTGCCGACGCGGGTTTTCGACCAGAGATGGTGGTTCTTGTGGACCTTGATGACGCCCTCTGGCGCATTGGTCATCTCAAGACCAGGCGAGGCGGCGCGCACCTTGTCCACGTCGAAGGAGCCGGCCTTCTCGACCGCCATTTTCCAGAGCCACGGGCCGAGATAGGCGGCCTGGGTGACGTCGCCGATCACCATGTCCTGGCCCCACATCTTCCTGAACGCCGCGACGAAGTCCTTGTTGGCCGGGTTGTCGATGCTCTGGAAGTATTTCATGCAGGCATAGGCGCCCTTGACGTTCTCGCCGCCGATGCCGCGGATTTCGTCCTCGGTCACCGAGATGGTCAGGATGATCGGCTTCTCCTTCGACGGGTCGATGCCGGCGGCGATCAGCTGCTTGTAGAACGACACGTTGGAGCCGCCGACGACCACGGCGTAGATCACGTCCGGCTTCTTCAGCTTGATCTTGTTGATGACGCTGTTGAACTGGGTGTGGCCGAGCGGATAATACTCCTCGCCCACCACCTTCAACCCCAGCTTGTCTTCAATGTGCTTGCGGGCGATCTTGTTGGAGGTGCGCGGCCAGATGTAATCGGAGCCGAGCAGGTAGAACGTCTTGGCGCCCTTGGCCTTCGTCACCCAGTCGAGGCCGGCGATGATCTGCTGGGTCGCTTCCTGGCCGGTGTAGAAAACATTCGGCGACTCCTCCAGGCCCTCATAGAAGGTCGGGTAGTACAGCAGGCCGTTGTTCTGCTCGAATACCGGCAGCACCGCCTTGCGCGAGGCCGAGGTCCAGCAGCCCATCACCGCCGGAACCTTGTCGTTGACCAGCAGCTTGCGCGCCTTTTCGGCGAAGGTCGGCCAGTCGGAGGCGCCGTCTTCCTGGATGAACCTGATTTGCCGGCCAAGCACGCCGCCCTGGGCGTTGATCTGCTCGATGGCCAGCTTCTCGGCCTGCACCGAGCCGATCTCGGAGATGGCCATGGTGCCGGTGACCGAGTGCAGGATGCCGACGGTGGCCTCCTTGTCGGTGACGTTGAGGCCCGTCGTGTTGACCTTCGCCGTCGGAAAGTCCTGGGCCCGCAGGTTCTTCGGCATGAACAGGGCGGCGCCAAGCGCGGCGCCGCCGAACATCATGGCGCGACGCGAGGGGCGGAATGTTTCGTCGGTCATGGAGGCTCTCGCTGGGTCTGGCCCCGGATGGCCGCGTCGGCTGGGACGCGTCCGGGGGATGGATCCGATCCGGAACTGTTGCTCTGGATTGATCTCATGCTGCCCGAGGCCACGGCGGGGGCGCATACGTGAAATTGCGTATCTGGCCTTCCGTAAGTCGCTGAAATAGCTGATTCATGCAGTTCGCTGCCCAAATCGTGGGCGCCGGCGCCGGCCGTTCCTGGCTGTTTTCAGCGCGGGGCCGCCTGGCCAGGAAGCGGGCGCCGTTTTGCTGGCGCGCCTGCACAAATGTTCGCCACCGCCGGCGCGCGCGGCCGTTGTCTGGCGGCTATGGTCGGAGCATGAGCGAACGCGCGTTCGCGCGAACCTGTATCCCACCGTGAGGCTGTATCCGTGAGGCCCCTGGAAAAGCCATATGCCATCGGAGCCGCCAGGCATGTGGCCGCGACGCGGGAGCGCCGGCGTTACAACCGCTGGGTCGCCGACGAGACCATGGAGGACTTCGCCCTGCGCTTCACGGCGCGGCGCGCCCGGCGCTGGTCGGCGGGGCGGGTCGCGTCGACGGCGCTTGGCTCGATCAGCTTTCTGGCGCTGGAGGCGATCGGGGCGGCGCTGACCCTCGCCTGGGGAGCGGGCATCGCCGTCAGCGCCATCCTCACCGTCAGCCTCGTCCTGTTCATTCTCGCCCTGCCAATTTGCCGGGCGGCGGCGCGGGCTGGCGTCGATGTCGACCTGCTGACCCGCGGCGCCGGCTTCGGCTATCTCGGCTCCACCATGACCTCGCTGATCTATGCGGGGTTCACTTTCATCTTCTTCATGCTGGAATCGGCCATCCTGGCCGAGGCGCTGCGGCTGTTCCTCGGCGTGCCGGTCTGGGCCGGCTTTCTGGCCGGCACGCTCATCGTCTTTCCGCTGGTGGTCGGCGGCATCAACCGCATTTCGGCGTTGCAGTCGGCCACGCACTGGCCGTGGTTGATCCTCCACGTCATCCCGTTCGCCGCATTGCTGTTCGCCGGGGTCGCGCCCGATGCGCAGACCTGGCTGAACTGGCGGCCGGAAGGCGCGCCCGTCTCGCCGCTCATCGCGTTTGGTTCTGCCTGCGGCGTGCTGTTCGCGCTGGTCGGGCAGATCGGCGAGCAGGTCGATTATTTGCGCTTCCTGCCCGAGGCGCGCGACGCCGCCGGGCGCCGGCGCTGGTGGGCGGCGCTGCTGCTCGGCGGCCCTGGCTGGATCATTCCTGGCGCCGTCAAGCTGCTGCTCGGCTCCTTCCTCGCCGTCGTGGCGCTGAAGCTCACCGGCGTCGCCACCTCCGACCCCTCAGCGCTGTATCACACCGCTTTCGCCACCCTGGGCCTGCCGGCCGGCGCCGTCGTGCTGCTGACCGTCAGCTTTGTCGTGCTGTCGCAGATCAAGATCAACGTCACCAATGCCTACGCCGGCTCCATCACCTGGTCCAACTTCTTCGCCAGGCTGACGCGCAGCCACCCGGGCCGCGTTGTCTGGCTGGTGTTCAACGTCGCCATTGCCTTCGTGCTGATGTGGGGCGGGGTGGTGGAAACCCTGGAGCGGGCCCTGCTGGTCTACGCCCATTTCGCACTGGCCTGGATCGGCGCGGTGTTTGGCGATCTCGCCATTTCCCGGCCGCTGGGGCTGGCGCCGCCGGGCGTCGAATTCCGGCGCGGCTATCTCTACGACGTCAATCCGGTCGGCGTCGGGGCCATGGCCCTGGCTGGCGTCGCGGCGCTGGCCGCCGGCGGCGGCCTCGCTGGCGAAACCGCCCAGGCGTTCTCGTCATTCATCACTTTGGGCGTGGCCATCGTCGCCGCGCCGGCCATCGCTTGGGCAACGCGCGGCCGCTACTACCTTGCCCGCCAGCCCGAAGCGGTGGTCATTGGTGAATCGCGCTGCTGCATCTGCAGCTATGGCTTCGATCAGGAAGACCTGCTGCATTGCCCGTTTTACAGCGGCCCGGTGTGCAGCCTGTGCTGCTCGCTGGACGCCGCCTGCCACGATGCCTGCCGGCGCGGCGCCCGCATCAGCGCCCAGACCTACCGGACCCTGCGCGCGGTGCTGCCCACGGCGGCGCTCAACGGGGTGCGCTCGCTGGTTGGCCGCTTCATCATCTTCACGGCGCTGGCGGCGGCGGTGCTTGGCGGCATGATGACGGCGCTGGTCCGCGCTGGCGGCTCCGCTGATTTTGGCCGCGTCGTCGTGCTGGTCTTTTGCCTGGCGCTGATTTTCGCTGGCGTTGGCGTCTGGCTGTTGCTGCTCACCAACGACAATCGCATCAAGGCGTTTCGCGAAGTCCGCGACCGCTCCGCCCGGCTGCTGCGCGAAATCCGCGCCCACCGCCGCACCGACGCCGCCCTGCGCGAGGCCACCGAGCGCGCCGAGGCGGCCAGCAACGCCAAATCCCGTTACATGGCGGGGCTGTCGCACGAACTGCGCACGCCGCTGAACGCCATTTACGGCTTCGCCCAGGTTCTGGAAAAGGCTGGCGACCTGCCGTCCGAGCGGCGCGCCGCCGCCGGGGCCATCCGCGCCTCGTCCGAACATCTGGCCGGGCTGATTGAAGGCCTGCTCGATATTTCGAAGATCGAGGCCGGGCGGCTGGCGCTGAACGTCGATCTGGTCGACATCAACGCTTTTCTTGACCAGATCCGCCGCATCTTCGCCTCCAGCGCCGCCGAAAAGGGCCTGGTCTTCGCCCTGAAGGTGGAAACGCCTTTGCCGGCCCTGGTGCGCATCGATGAAAAGCGCTTGCGCCAGATTCTCATCAATCTGTGCTCCAACGCCGTCGCCTACACGACCGCCGGCTCGGTGACGCTATCCGTGCGCTATCGTAACGAGGTGGCGCGGTTCGAAGTCGCCGACACGGGCCCAGGCATCCCCCCGGACGAGCAGGAGCGCATCTGGAGCCCGTTCCAGCGCGGCGTCGCCGCCCGCGCCGCCCATCACGCCGGCTCGGGCCTTGGTCTCACCATCACCCGGCTGCTGGTGGATGTGATGGGCGGTGAAATCGCCCTCGACAGCGCGCCGGGCCTTGGCTCCCGCTTCACCGTCCGCCTGATGTTGCCGGCCGAGCATGTCGCCCCGCGCGAGGGAAGCCATGGTCCCGTGGTGCTGCACGAACCGCCGGCGCTGCAGCCGACGCCAGGCGCCGGCGACATCCTGGTGGTGGATGACGACGCCGCGCAGATCTGTCTGGCGAAAACCCATCTGGAGCCGCTTGGCTTCACCGTCCACGCCGCCTCAAGCGCCGAGGCCGGGCTGGCGCTGTTGCAGGATGACGCCCGGCCCATCCGGCCCAGGCTGTTCCTGCTCGATGTCGATCTGCCCGGCATGAACGGCGTCGAGCTGGCCCGGCGGTTGCGCCGAAACGGCCATCATGCGACCCCGGTGCTGTTCATCACCGGCCATGCCCGCGAGGCGGACGCGCTGGTCGGCGACGACCAGGCTCCGGACAGCGTGCTGGTGAAACCCTACCGGCTTGACGATCTGTCGGCGCGCATCGCCAGGCTGCTTGGCGATGGAGATGGAGATGGAGATGGCGATGGAGATGGCGGAGGCGCGGACAGCGCCCGCCCGGAGCGTGCGCCGGCCATCGCGGCCGGCGGCGGCCCAGCGTCCGCCGCCGAATTGATACGCCTGGCGGAGGAGGGGCGCGCCACGGCGTTGCGCAAGGCCCTGGCCAATCCGCCGCCATGGCTCGACCGCGGCGCGCTCGACAAAATCCGCGCCGCGCTGGATGTCTTCGATCTCCCGGCCATCGCCCGCGTGTTAAGGGAACGCAACCATGAACCCGCAGGATCTGATCATACTGGTCGTGGATGACGACCCGGCCGCCCTCAACGCCATCTGCATGGCGCTGGAGGAGTCCGGCTGTGTCGCCATTGTCGCCCGCGACGGCGCCGGCGCCCTCGATCTGGCGGCGCGGGTGACGCCGGACCTTGTGCTGCTCGATGCGGTGATGCCGGGCATGGACGGGTTCGAGACCTGCCGGCGGCTCAAGTCCGGCCCCCAGGCGGTGGATGCGCCGGTGATCTTCATGACCGGGCTGGGCGATCCCGCCGACGTCTTGCGCGGGCTGGAGGCGGGGGGCGTCGATTATGTGGTCAAACCGATCAATCATGAGGTGCTGCTGGCCCGCATCACCGTTCACGCGCTCAATGCCCGGCGCATGCGGCTGGCCTCCGGCGCTCTCGACCAGGCTGGCCGCCCGGTGCTGGCGGCGGAAGCTGACGGCCGGGTGGTGTGGGCCACGCCCGGCGCGGCGCAACTGTTCGCCGGCGATGCGGGCGCGCCGGCGGGCGGGATCAACCTGCCGCCGGCGATCCGCCTGTGGTTGTGCGCCGTGGCAGGCCGTCCGGTTTCCGAGGCGCAGCCCCTGCGCTGCGATGGCATACGTCTCACCTGCCTGGGGCGCGGCCGGCGCGGCGAGATCATCATCCAGGCGCACGCTGGCGAGGAGGGCGACGACATCGCCCGCCTGCAAGGCCGTTTCGGCCTGACCGCCCGGGAGGCGGAGGCGCTGGTGTGGCTGACCGCCGGCAAGACCAACCAGGAGATCGCCGAAAATCTGGGCCTGTCGCGCCGCACCGTCGACAAGCACCTGGAGCAGGTGCTGGAAAAGCTCGGCGTCGACAACAGGACAGCGGCGGCAATCGTCGCCGACCGCTTTCTGGAGCATGCGCGCCAGCCGGCCTGAAGCTCCGCCACCCGCGGAATTGACACTGGCGTCGCCGCGTCCTACTCCGGCCGGCGACGGTTCCATTGAATGGATCAAAAGGGAACGCAGTGCGGCTGTTTTTTCAGCCAATTCTGTGGCTGCCCCCGCAACTGTAAGCGGCGAATCTTCCGCCATGGCGCCACTGGAAACCTCGGTTCCGGGAAGGCGGCGGCAGGTAACGACCCGCGAGTCAGGAGACCTGCCGTCAGCCGTGGTCACACGCGAGCCCATGGAGCGGGGTGCTTCTGTGGCGGGTGGTTTCCGGAGCTCGCCCTGGCGGGTGACGGGGAGCCCTGTTCGCGGTGACGCGCCACAGGCGTCCCGCCGGGGTTCAGATGTTGTTGTCTTCTTCCACCGCCAGCTTCCATCGCCATGCGCGCCGCCAGGTTCTGGCCGGCTGCTCCGCCGCCGCGCTGTTGGCCCTCGCGCCCCAGGCCGGGAATGCTCAGGCTCAGAGCCCCCAGTCCCAGAGCCTCGAGTCCCAGAGCACCCAGGTCCAGAATGCGGGCGCCGCGCCCGCGCGATCTGGCGCCGCGAACGCCCCCAGCGCCCTGCCGGCCGATGTGATCCAGCTCGACACCATCAGCGTCACCGCCAACACCACGCCCACGGACCTGAGCAAGGTGGGCAGCGCCGTCACCGTGATTTCCGGCGAGGAACTGCAGCGCCAGCAGATCCGCTTCGTTCCGGACGCCCTGCGTCTGGTTCCGGGCGTGGCTGTCAGCCGGTCGGGGCCGGTGGGCAAGCAGACCGAGGTGCGCATACGCGGCTCGGAGTCCAACCAGACCCTGGTCATGATTGACGGCGTTGTGGTCAATAATCCGGCGACGGGCTCGGAGTATGACCTGACCAATCTGCTCACCGATGAGGTGGAGCGCATCGAGGTGCTGCGCGGCCCGCAGAGCGCCCTTTATGGCTCAGACGCCGTCGGCGGCGTCATCAATGTCATCACCAAAAAGGGCTCGGGCAAGCCGCGCTTCAGCACGCGCATCGAGGGCGGCTCGCGCCAGACCATCAATGGCGCCTCCAGCGTCAGCTATGGCGATGAGCGGTTCAATTTCGCCATCAGCGCCAATGGCTTCAGCACGGACGGCTTCTCGTCCGCCGATCGTCGCTACGGCAATTTCGAGAACGACGGCTACCGTAACGGCGGCGGCTACGCCAAGTTCGGTTTCAGCCCCAATGAATATCTCGAAGTCAACCTCATGGGCCGTTACACGAAGTTCTTCAACAAGACCGACGGCTATGCCGGCGGCGTCGGCGCCTATGACGACAATTCCGATGCGAAGGGCGAGCAGGTCTTCGGCCGGGCCGAAGCGAAGCTGAAGCTGCTGGACGGCCGCTGGAACCACACTTTCGCCGCCACGCGCAGCGACCAGAGCGGCGAATACCGCCTGGACAGGCAGCCCGATGGCAATACGCGCGGAACGGTTTCGCGCTACGAATACAAGACGGACCTGCGTTTCGACACGCCGTCGTTCCTCGACGCCTCGCACATTGTCACTTTCGCCGCCCAGCACAAGGACGAGCGCTACCGCACCAACAGCACCTGGGCGAACCTTGACCAGTCCATGGCGTCCACTGGCCTCGTCGGCCAGTATCAGGGCACGTTCCGCAATCTGACGGTGACCGCCAGCGTGCGCCACGACAACAACGACATCTTCAAGGACGCGACGACCTACCGCTTCACCGGCGCCTACCGCATCGACGAAACCGGCACCAAGCTGCGCGCCTCCTACGGCACGGGCGTCAAAAATCCGACGATGGCGGAACTGTACGGCTACACCAACACCTATCGCGGCAACCCCAACCTGACGCCAGAAAAGGCGCGAGGCTGGGATGTGGGCGTCGATCAGGAAATCTGGGGCCAGCGAGTGGTGCTGAACGCCACTTACTTCAACCAGCGCATCACCGATCTGATCACCGGCGCCGGCTACACCTCGGTCAATATGCCGGGAACCTCACCCATCCAGGGCGTGGAGCTGGGGCTGACCGTGCGGCCCATCGACGGCCTGACCGTCACCGGCGCCTACACCTATACCGACGGCAAGGATGCGACCGGGGCCCAGCTGGTGCGGCGTCCGCGCGATATCGCCAGCCTCAACGTCAATTACGCCTTCCTTGAGGGCAAGGCCAACGTCAACTTCGGCGTCATCTACAATGGTCAGCGGACGGATTGGGCCTATGACGCCTTTTACAACCAGCAGGTGGTGACGCTGGGCGCGTATACGCTGGTCAATCTTGGCGGCTCCTGGCGCATCAACGAAAACGCCGAGCTGTACGTCAAGGTCGATAACCTTTTCGACAAGCGCTACCAGGAGGTTTACACCTATGGCGTCGCGGGCCGCACGGCGACGCTCGGCGCGCGCATCACCTTCTGAGGGCGACATGTGCGGCGGACCGGTCAGGACCTGTATCCGGGGCGTCCGCCTGGGGCTGGCGGCTGTCGCGGCCGGCCTGTGCCTTGCATCCACCGCCATGGCTGGAGCGCCAGCGCCGCCAGAGCATCCGCAGCGGATCGTCTCGATCAATCTGTGCACGGATGAACTGGCCTTGCGGCTGGCGCGGCCGGGAGCGGTGGCGTCCGTGTCCTACCTGTCGCGCCGGCCCGACACGTCGAATGTGGTCGCCGAAGCGTCGGCGACGCCGGTCAATTACGGGCTGGTGGAGGACGTCATCTCCTTCCGTCCCGATCTGGCGCTGGCCGGTCTCCACACAAACCGCAACAGCGTGACGCTGCTGCGCGCTCTGGGCGTCCCGGTTGTCGAGATGGACACGCCGCCGGACATCGACGGCGTGCGCCAGCAGATCCGCGACGTCGGCGCGCTGCTCGGGGGGGCGGAGCGCGCCGAAGCCCTGGTCCGGGCCTTTGACGCCCGGCTGCCAAAGGTGGATCTCCATGCGCCGCGGCCCCGCGCCGTGGTGGTGCGGGCGGGCGGCTTCACCGCCGGCCCTGGCGCGCTGCTCGACAATATCCTGACCCGCGCCGGCGTCGACAATCTCGCAGCCGCCGGTCCTTTGGCCGGGCAGGCGCAGCCGCCGCTCGAGGCGGTGATCCGGTCCAGGCCCGACATGCTGATCCTCACCGATGAAGAGGGCGAGGGGCCCGCCCTGGCCGGCGAAGCGCTGGTTCATCCCGCTTTGAAGGCGCTGGCGAAACACGCGCGCGTGGTGACCCTGCCGGCGCGCTTGTGGACCTGCTCCGGGCCTGGCGTCGCCGAGGCTGTCGCCAGGCTGGCCCTGGCGGCGGACGACTGGCGCGCGGCGCACAAGGCTGGCGGCGACGCCAGCAAGGCGAGCCCGCGGCCATGATCCGTCGTTCCTTGCGGGCGCCAGCCATTCCAATGCTCCCGTGGCCCTTGCTGGTCGCTGTGCTGCTGGCCGCCACCGTCGCGCTCACCCTGGCGTCTGTCGCCATCGGCTATGCGCCGCTGGATCTGGGCGCGGCCATTGCCAGCGCCTGGAGCGGCCGCGACAGCATGGATGCGCTGGTGCTGGTGCAGCTGCGCCTGCCGCGCGCTTTGCTGGGGGCGTTCATGGGCTTCAGCCTTGGTGTTTCGGGGGCGGCGTTGCAGGGGCTGCTGCGCAATCCGCTGGCGGAGCCGGGCGTCATTGGCGTTTCCGGCGCGGCGGCGTTCGGCGCCGTCTGTGTGTTTTATTTCGGTTTCGCCGGCGCCTTTGCCCTGGCGCTGCCGCTCGGCGGCATGGCCGGGGCGCTGGTCGCCACCCTGTTGCTGTTCCGCATGGCCGGGGCCAGCCGCAGCCCGACCGGGCTGATCCTCGCCGGCGTCGCCATCAATGCGCTGGCCGGCGCCTTCACCGCGCTGGCGCTGAACCTGTCGCCCAATCCCTACGCCGCGCTGGAGATTATCTTCTGGCTGATGGGCTCGCTGGCCGACCGCAGCATGGCCCAGTTTTTCCTGGCCGCGCCGCTGATGGTTCTGGGCTGGATCGCGCTGCTGGCCTCCGCCCGCAGCCTGGAGGCGCTGGCCCTGGGAGAGGACACCGCCGCCAGCCTTGGGGTCAATCTGGAGCGGCTGCGGCTGCAACTGGTGCTGGGCTCGGCGCTGGCCGTGGGCAGCGCCGTCTCGGTCACCGGCGCCGTCGGCTTTGTCGGCCTGGTGGCGCCGCATCTGATGCGGCCGCTGGTCGGTCACCGTCCTGGCCGGCTGCTGCTGGTCAGCGGATTTGCCGGCGCCATGATCGTGCTGTGCGCCGACATGATGGTGCGGCTGTTGCCGGTGCAGCCTGAACTGAAACTCGGCGTCATGACCGCTTTGGTCGGCGCGCCATTCCTGATTTCGATGCTCCAGGGCAGGAGGCGGGCATGACGGCGCCCGACGCCATCGCCGCCAGCGGGCTGAAACTGGCGCATGGCGCGCAACTGGCCCTGGATGGCGTCGATTTCACCCTGCGCCGGGGCGAAATCGTCGGCCTGATCGGACCGAACGGCGCCGGCAAATCAACGCTGCTGCGCATTCTCGCTGGCGTCGCGCCGCCCACGGCTGGCCAGATCGCCTGGGGCGGACGATTGTTGCGGGATATCGACCGCCGGCAGTTGGCGCGCTCTGTGGCGTGGTTGTCCCAGAGCGCCGATTCCCTGGGCGACGATAACGGCGCCATGCGCGCCCGCGATATCGTCGCCCTTGGCCGCCTGCCGCACCGGCGCGCCTTCGCCAGCCTGACAGCCGCCGATCACGCCGCCATTGACAGGGCGATGGCGGAGGCCGACTGCCGGCAATTTCATGACCGGCCCCTCAATGCCCTTTCCGGCGGCGAGCGCGTGCGCGTGTTGCTGGCGCGGGCGCTGGCGGTGGAGGCGCCGTTCCTGCTGGCCGATGAGCCGGCGGCGGCCCTCGACCCGCTACACCAGTTGCAGGTGATGCGCCTGTTGCGGGCGAAGGCGCGGGCCGGTTGCGGCGTGCTGGTTTCCCTGCATGACCTGGCGCTGGCGTCGCGATTCTGCGATCGCCTGGCCCTGCTGGCTGACGGGCGCAAGCTGGCCGACGGGCCGCCTGAAGCCGTCCTCGACGACGCCCTTGTCGCCCGCGCCTTCCACGTGCGCCTCGCTCACGCCAGCCACCGGGGCGAAAGCTATGTGACGCCCTGGGAGCCGGTCAGCGACCAGGCAAATGATGACGCCTAGCAGGGCATGACTGATGCGCAGGACGTTTTGGACATGCTGCGGCGCCATGCGGACGATTACGCCTGCACCTGACGCGCCGAGATGGGCTGAAACGAACCGGGCGAAGCACCGGACGAACATAACCGCGTGGGTGATGCCGGGTTGATGTTTTAGATTATAGTGTTGAATTATGTATTTGATTTAAATCAATATTATTTCAATATCATCCAGACGGCATGACCGCTCGTCCGCGTCTGCGGCCCAAATCTGGAAAACTGCCTTCAGCCCAGGCGCCCAGGAGTCATCCGCCGCGTCATGCCCGCGCTTGTCGCGGGCATCCACGCCTCTGGCGCGTATCCCGTTACAGCGCGTTGCGGAGCTGTGGTTTCCGTGGATGGCTGGAACAAGTCCGGCCATGGCGTCAGGAAAGGCGGCGGAAAGGGCGGAAGGTAAATGCCGGAGACGGGAAGTTGGAGCGGCGGACAGGTTGCCCCGGGTGGGAAAGCAGGAAGGCGGAAAAGCGGGAGGGAAACGCCCCGCACGCCAGCGCGCCAGCGCGAACGTCATGAACCAGCCGCTTCCCGCATGTGTCGGCGCGGCCTATTTTCGCGGGCGCGCCGGGCGGTTCAGGTTCATCCCGGCGATGCGGGGATCGCTGGCGAAATCCGTGTGGGAGAATTCTACGGCCTGGCGGGGAAACTCGCACAGCGCCTGCACGCCGCTGGCGCTGACGCGTATGCGCCAGCTCTGGCGCTCCACCGGCGCGGGCTGGGTGAAGGCGCGGCAGGTAAGCAGCGCCAGATTGGCGCCGCCGTGTGGATCGCGCACGGCGCGGTAGCGGATGATCTCCGCGTCCGCGGCGCGGGCGGCGTCGGCGAAGGCCTGGCAGCCGTCATAGGCGACGGGGGCGCTCCAGATTGCTTCGTCGTGCGCCAGCGGTTGCTCCGTCAGGTCGAGCACCCGGCCGCTGGCCACGGCGGCGGCGAAGGCGGTGTATTCAGAGGCGTCGGCGGGCCAGGGCGTGGCCGGCGATTCGGCGAAGAACAGCAGCCGGTAAAAGGCCATTTCCGCCACAGCCGTGGCCGGCCGGTCGGCGGCGTAATAGACGCCCAGGGTCCGGCCCGCCCGGCGAAAGCGCGAGCCCGCCGGATACAGCGCGCCATAGCGGAACGGCGTCGCCAGCAGAAAATCCAGATGGCGACATTCGGGCGGGATCGCCGGCTTCGTGCCTTCGATCAGCTCTTCCAGCAGCGCCTGTTCAGCGAGGCTGTCGGTCAGCTTCAGGGTAGAGACCTGGTGCTGGGCTTCCACCAGCCGCCAGCAGGTTCCGGCGAATGGCCGGAATTCAGACGAGAGCGCGACGCGCGTCCAGATAGGCGATGACATCGACAAGTCCGCTGATGCTCTGCAATTTTTCGATCGGGCGGGCGTCCAGCACCGTGTTTGGGGCATTCAGCCAGGCCGCCGCAACGCCGTCGTCGCCGCCAACCAGCGCATCAAGCGAGCGAAACAGGCGGATGAACAGCACGGCCAGTTCGAAGGATTTGGCGCCAGGCTCCAGGATGAAACCGCCCCGCTTCATGCGCGACGCCGTTGCCTCGCTGACGCCGATGATAACGGCCAGGGTGCGGGCGTTGACGCCCAGCCGGTCGGCGGCGCGGACGACGGCTTTGGTCACGACCGGCCCCGCCGCGACCTGAGCCGTCTGCCGGGAGTGAACGGTCAACATGGCGATATCCTTTCCATGGAAATAATTAATATCAAAATTTCATGAGGAAAGAAAGATGCCGACGCAATCTGGCTTGCAGGCGGTTCGTGGCCGGGCCAGCAGTCGCTTGTTGCGCGCGCAGGTCAGCCGGTCGCGGGAGATCCGCCAGGATACCCACCCCCAAGCTACCCACCCCCAAGCTACCCACCCGCCAAGGAACCCGCTCGCCAAGAAACCCGCACGCCAAGAACCCGCACGCCAAGAACCCGCACGCCAGGATACCCGCCAGGAGATCCCCCATGGCGTCGACATCGGCGCCAGGCCGGAATGTCGCCCTGGCGACTGTTTGCGACAGACAAGTGGTCCATGATCGGGGAATCGGAAACAGGCTGCGTGAGGGAGGCGGGGGAATGACGGCGCTGGTTGACGAACTGCTGGAGGCGTGGCGCAGCGGCGTTCCGCTGGATCTGGCGGAAAAGCCGGTCGCGCCGCCGCAAACCCTGGATGAAGCCTATGCGGCGCAGGCTGAACATCTCGCCCGCCGCCTCGCAATCCTTGGCGGCGCGCAGACCGGCTACAAACTGGGCGCCACCAGCACGGCGACGATGCAGGCCCTGGGTTTCGCCGGGCCCTTCCACGGTCCCATTCTCTCCGCATGGACCCACGCCAGCCCGGCGACGCTGCGGCGCGGCGATTTCTTCGTCTGCGCCATCGAGCTGGAAATTGGCTTCCGCATCGGCGCTGACATCATCGATCCGCAAATCGACGCGGCGGGCCTGCGGGACTCGATCGCCGAAGTTTTTCCCACCCTGGAGGTTGCGGACAGCCGTTTTCTCCAGAAGCCGCGGCCAGGGCCAGAAGCGATTGTCGCGGACCTTGGCAACGCCGGGGCGCTGGTCGTGGGCGCGCCCGTCGCCAACTG
Source organism: Camelimonas sp. ID_303_24 (assembly GCF_053543495.1). NCBI lineage: Bacteria > Pseudomonadati > Pseudomonadota > Alphaproteobacteria > Hyphomicrobiales > Chelatococcaceae > Camelimonas > Camelimonas sp. ID_303_24. Next base: position 370,177 of record NZ_JBLLJM010000002.1, on the reverse strand, counting down.
GCGCGCGCTTGATCTGGAAACCTTGCCGGTGACGCTCATGGCCAATGGCGAGGCGGTAGCCAGTGGCTCCGGCGCCCTGGTGGTGGGCGGGCCGCTGGGGCAATTGCTGCGCTTCGCCCGCGACCGCGCCGCCATGGGGGCGCCGTTGAAAGCCGGCGACATCGTCAGCAGCGGCTCCTGCATTCCGCCGTGGCCCGCGCCGGTTGGGCCCGCGCCGGTTGGGCCAGCACAAGTGGGCGGCGGGCTGACGCTGCTTGGTCGCCTCGGCGGCGAGCATGATGGCGGTCTGGGCGAGGTGTCGCTGACCCTGGTCTGAAACTGTTACGCGGGAATATCGCTCATGCGCATCGCTGTCTGCTCGCCAGTCCTCCTTGAGGACATGCTGGCCCTCATGGCCGCTAACCCGGAGATTGAGGCGTGGGCGTGTGAGCCGGGCGATCTGCCGGCGGCGACGCGCGAGGCCGACGCCATCGTCGTCGGCAGCTTTCATTACGGGCCAGAGCTGGCGGCGGCGCTCGCCGCGCCGCAGGCGCGCACGCGCTGGCTGCAATTGCTGACGGCGGGCCACGAAACCCTCGACATTCATGGCGTGCCCGCCGGATGCCAGGTCAGCAATGCCGGCGATGTCTGGTCGCCCAGCGTCGCCGAGCATGTCTTTGCCCTGATGCTTGGGCTGGCCCGTTGCGCGCGCCAGTGCGCCGCCGACCAGCAGGCCAGTTGCTGGAACGCGCCGGTGCGTAATCAGGTGCGCTCGCTGGCTGGCGCCCGTCTGCTGATTGTCGGCATGGGCAGCATTGGCCGTGAAACGGCGGTTCGCGCCAGGGCTTTCGGCATGAGCGTCGCCGGCGTCAACCGCTCCGGGCGCCCCGTTGCGGAAGCGGATGTGATGTATCCGGTGGAGCGCCTGCACGCGGCGCTGGCCGACGCGGATGTCATTGTCATCGCCGCGCCATCAACGCCAGAAACCCGGCGCATGATCGGCCGCGCGGAACTGGCCGTTTGCAAGCCGGACGCCTTGCTCATCAATGTGGCGCGCGGCGATCTGGTCGACAGCGATGCGCTGCTTGCGGCCTTGCGCGCCGGAAAGATCGGCGGCGCCGGTCTGGACGTCACCGACCCGGAGCCGCTGCCGCAGGGCCACCCTTTATGGGCCGAGCCCAACGTCATCATCACGCCGCACCTCGGCGGCGCCGCGTCGCCCGCCTACATGGCGCGGCTGGCCCGGCATGTGGCCGAAAACGCGGCCAGGTTCGCAGCCGGCGAAACGCCGCTCGCTCTGGTCCAGATACAGGCAGGCTGACTCTGCCGGCGATAATGTCGCCCATTTGATATTGCGGCGCGCCGCTGGCGTGCACACTCGCTGCGCAACCGGAATATGCGGCCGTCCGCGGAAGCCAGGGTGAGACAGGGCCAGGAGCGCTCCGTCACAACTGTTGTTGGGTCATAAAAAACATCGGGAGGGGTCACAATGAAATGGGGTCTATCCGCCGTTGCGGCGATATCCGTTATCGCCAGCCTCGGTCCGGCCATGGCCGAGAAGCAATATGGTCCAGGCGTCACGGATGCGGAGATCAAGATCGGCCAGACGTTCGCCTACAGCGGGCCGGCGTCCGCCTACAGCGTGATTCCACGGGCGCAGCTCGCCTATTTCAAGATGGTCAACGAGAAGGGGGGCATCAACGGCCGCAAGATCAATCTGATCTCGCTGGACGACGCCTACAGCCCGCCCAAGACCTTCGAGCAGACGCGCAAGCTGGTGGAGCAGGAGAATGTCTCCTTCATTTTCAGCCCGCTTGGCACCCCGACCGGCATGGTGGTGCGCAAATATCTGAACGACAAAAAGATCCCGCAAATGTTCGTTGGCGGCGGCGCCACGGCCTGGGGCGACCCCAAGCACTTCCCCTGGAGCATGAGCTTCCAGCCGTCCTATCAGGCGGAGACGGCGGTTTATGCCGCCTATGTGCTGAAGAACAAGCCGGATGCGAAGATCGCGCTGCTGTACCAGAATGATGACGCCGGCAAGGACTATGGTTTCGGCTTCAAAAAGGGGCTCGGGCCGGACAATGTGAAGAAGCTGGTGGTCGCCGAGGCGACTTATGAGCCGACGGACCCGAGCATCGACAGCCAGATCCTGAAACTGAAGGCTTCCGGCGCCGACGTGCTGTTCATGCACGCCATTCCCAAGCAGGCGGCGCAGGCTATCCGCAAGATTCACGAAATCGGCTGGAAACCGATGTTCTTCCTCGCCGCCACCTCCACCTCTGTCTCCAGCGTGCTGAAACCGGCCGGGTTTGACGCCTCGACGGGCATCATCTCCGCTTATTACCTGAAGGACCCGACCGATCCGCAGTGGAAGGACGATCCGGAAACGAAGGAGTGGAAGGCCTTTATGGCCAAATATTACCCAGATGGAAATCTGGAAGACCAGATGAACGTCTATGGCTATGTGGTGGCCCGCGTGACGGAGAAGGTGCTGGAAAACGCCGGCGACAACCTGACGCGCGAGAACATCATGAAGCAGGCGACCAATATGAATTTCCGCGTGCCCATGCTGTTGCCCGGCATCAACGTCAGGACGACGCCGACCGACTATTACCCGCTGAAAAGCATGCAGCTCCAGCGCTTTAACGGAAAAACATGGGAGCTGTTCGGCGATATCATCACGCCCTGAGCCCTGCCGGTTCGCCCATGGCGTCGCCGGTCTCGGCGGCGCTTCCCCACGATCATCGTAACCGGATGAGCAGGCGCCGACCGCGCCCTGGAGACAGCCGATGGATCTGAAAATCGCCGGCCGCACGGCCATCGTATGCGCCAGCAGCGAAGGGCTCGGCTTTGCCTGCGCCCGCGCGCTGGCCGAAGCCGGTTGCGAGGTGATCATGAACGGCCGGCGCGCTGAAAAGCTGGAGGCGGCGGCGGCGGAGCTGCGTCAGCGCACCGGCGCGGCGGTCAGAACCGTTGTCGCCGACGTGGCGACCGACGCGGGCCGGGACGCCCTGCTGGCCGCCTGTCCCGAGCCGGATATTGTCGTCACCAATTCCGGCGGGCCGCCGAAAAAGGATTTTCGCGAGCTGACGCGCGCGGACTGGGAGGCGGCGCTTAACGCCAACATGCTGGCCGCCGTGGCCCTGATCACCCGCACGGTAGATGGCATGATGGCGCGCAATTTCGGCCGCATCGTCAACATCACCTCGATGACCAGCGTGCGCCCGGTGGTCAATCTCGACCTGTCCAACGCCACGCGGCTTGGCCTGTCCGGCTTTGTCGCTGGAGTCTCCCGCCAGGTGGCCGGCCGCAACGTCGCCATCAACAACCTGCTGCCGGGATCATTCGCCACCGCCCGCGCCCAGGCGCTGGCCGCTGATCTGGAGGCGGTGAGCCGCAGCGTGCCGGCCGGGCGCATGGGCGATCCTGACGAATTCGGCGACGCCTGCGCCTTCCTGTGCGGCGCCTCGGCCGGCTACATCATTGGCCAGAATATCCTGATCGACGGCGGGTTCTGCATGAACGCGCTGTGATCCAGCAGCGTCCGGTGATCCAGCAGCGCCCGGTGGCTGGCGCTTTATGACGGGCGCCCGTTCAGGCGACGCGGCGGCCATATTCCCCGGATGTGGCGTTGCCGCGGGCGGCGTGTGCGAGCGCCGCCCGGTCCACCACCGTTACCGCGCCATAGCCCAGCCGGATGATGTTGCGCGCCTGCCAGTCGCGCAGCTGGCGATTCACGGTCTGGCGGGTGGCGCCCACCATGCCGGCCAGCAATTCCTGGGTCAGGCGCGGGGCGGGGCTGGCGACGGCGGGCGCGGAGACTGCGCCCGACATGTCGAGCAGCGTCGCGGCCAGCCGGCTGCTCAGTGGGCTGGTGCGGCTTTCCACCAGCATGCCCAGCAGCACCCGGACGCTGCCGCACAGAAGCAGGGCGAAGCGCGCGTGATAATCCGGGTCGGCGCGAAGGATGCGCCGGAAGGCGGACTGGCCAAGGCACAGCAGTTCGGTTGGCCCGGTCGCCGCGGCGTCCTGAAAACGCGGCTGGGCGTCAAGCATGGACAGATAACCGAACCAGGTTCCCGGCCGGTGCAGGTTCTGCATGACCTGGCGGCCGGAGCTGCTGTTGTTCACCAGATTGATCTGGCCCGAGAGCAGGGCGAACAACCCGTTGGGCTCATCGCCGGTGGCGAACACCAGTTCGCCAGCCCGGTAGCTGCGCACGCAACTGTTGCTCACGATCGCGTCTTTCAGCGGCGCGGGCAAAGCGGCGAACCAGTCGTCCTGCTCAAGCAGACCGGCAATCCGGTCCCGTGTCATAGGCTGATTCATGGGCGCCCCACTGCTTGTTGAGAGCCTTCCGGTGAAAGCGGGCTCCACCAAAATGCCCTGTCCCTTCGGCCTGACGCGCTTCACGCGCGCTTCACGCGCCTTTTCACCAAAAGCGGAGTTCGCTTCTGGTGAAAGCCGCAAAATCCAGGCGCCGTCTGCAAGACGGCGCGCCACGCTTTCTAACCCACGCCGTCTGCAAGACGGCGCGCCACGCTTTCTAACCCACGCCGTCTGCAAGACGGCGCGCCACGCTTTCTAACCCACGCCGTCTGCAAGACGGCGCGTCACGCTTTCTAACCCGCGCCGTCAACAAGACGGCGCGTCATGGTTTCACGCCCGGGCGGGCGTCGTCACGGCGCCCGTGGAGGCCGAACTGACGTTGCGGGCGTATTTGTCGTAGACGCTGGTGCTCGCCGGGCGCGTTACGGGGCGCCATTCCGCCCGGCGGCTGGCCAGCACCTCTGGCGGCGCGTTGAGATCGATGCGCCGGGCGTCGAGGTCCACCACGATTTCATCGCCGTCGCGCACCAAAGCGATTGGCCCGCCGAACGCCGCCTCCGGGCTGACGTGGCCGATGGCGAGACCGTGCGAAATGCCGGAGAAGCGCCCGTCGGTGATCAGCGCCACGCTGTCCTTGAAGCCCTGGCCGACCAGAGCGGCGGTGACGCGCGCCGTCTCGCGCATGCCTGGCCCGCCAGAAGGGCCTTCATTGCGGATCACGACCGTGTCGCCGGCAACGATCTGCCGGGCCATGACCGCCGCATAGGCTGCGGGTTCGTCTTCGAACACCCGGGCGCGGCCGACGTGGCGGCGCTGTTCGGTGCCCGTCGCCTTCAGCACCGCGCCTTCCGGGGCCAGGTCGCCGCGCAGGATCACCCAGCCGCCATTGGGGTGCAGGGGCGCTTGTGGCGGGGCGATCACGTCCTGCTCCGGCGGAAACGCCACATCGGCGAGGCGTTGCGCCAGGGTGCGCCCGTCGACGGTGAGAGCGTCGCCGTCGAGCAGGCCGATGCCGTGCAGCGCCTGCATCACCACCGGCACGCCGCCGATCTGGTGCAGGTCCTGCATGTTGTATTTGCCGGAGGGGGTGAAATTGCCGAGATGGGGCGTACGGTCGCTGACCTGCTGGAACTCTTCCAGCTCCAGCCTGACGCCGGCCTCGTGGGCGATGGCCAGCAGATGCAGCACGGCGTTGGTGGAGCCGCCCATCGCCGCCACCACGGCCATGGCGTTGTGCAGCGCCGCGCGGGTGATGATCTGGCGCGGCCGCAGGTCGCGCGCCAGCACGTCGAGGATCAGCTGGCCGGTTTCAAAGGCGATGTCGCCGCGTCGTCCGCTCACCGCCGGGGCGCTGGTGCAATTGGCCGCCGTCAACCCCATGACCTCGATGGCCGAGCCCATGGTGTTGGCGGTGAACATGCCGCCGCAGGCGCCGGGGCCGGGCAGGGCTGTCTCCACCAGTTCGTCCATGTCGGCGCGGCTCACGGCGCCTGCGGCGAAGGCGCCGGACATTTCCGCCAGGGTCTGGATGGTGACGTCCTTGCCGCGATAGCGACCCGGGGCAATGGCGCCGCCGTACAGATAGACCGACGGGATGTTGAGCCGGGCCATGGCCATGACGCAGCCGGGGTTGGTCTTGTCGCAGCCGCCAATCGCCACCATGGCGTCAAAGGCATAGGCGGTGGCCGCCAGCTCGATGGAGTCGGCGATCATCTCGCGGCTGATCAGCGAAGCGCCGCCGACCGCCAGCACGGCGTCGCTCACCGCCACCGTGTTGATCTCCAGCGGCACGCCGCCAGCGGCGCGCACGCCCTCCGCCACCCGCGCCGCCAGGTCGCGCAGATGGATATTGCACGGCATGGCGCCGCTCCAGGTGTTGGCGATGCCAATGATCGGCTTGCCGAAATCCTCCGCTTTCACGCCGGCGGCGCGCAGCATGGCGCGGGTGGCGAAAGCGTTGGGGCCGGTGAGGCCGGCGCTGCGAAGCTTGCGGGCGGGGGGCTGGTCGGATGCGGTCATGTGGGTTCCCCGGATATGCTGGCGGCGGCTTCAGGCGCAGGCCTGAGCCGCCAGATCGGTCATGGATTCGGCGACGAAATCCCAATCGGCGGTGGGCTGAAGATCCGTGGTCTGTTCCGGCCCGTATTCCGTGCGCCGGTAAATGAAGGCGGTGCGCAGGCCGCAGGCGCGGGCCGCCTGCAGATCGTCGTTGTGCGCCGCGGTCATGCACACCTCGTGCGGCTGCAGCGACAGCAGTTCGGCGGTGCGCAGATAGCTGTGCGGCGTCGGCTTGTAGGCGCCAACCACCTCGGCGCCGAGAATGGCGTCCCATGGCAGTCCGCCATGCTTCGCCATCTCCAGCAACAGCCGCAGATTGCCGTTGGAGTGCGGGGCTATGATGTAACGGCTCTTCAGGCGGGCCAGACCTTCCACCGAATCCGGCCACGGCGGCAGGCGATGCCAGGCCATATTGAGCCGCTCCAGTTGCTCCGGCGCCAGGCCCGAGGGATCGACGCCGAAGTCCGGCAGGATCTCCAGCAGGTTTTCCATGTGTAGCGCGTCGAGCTTGACGAAGGGCCGCTCGCCCCGGTTCACCTTCATGAACGCCGGCACATAGCGCCCGCGCCAGGCGTCGGCGAAACGCAGCCCGAGGCCCGCGTCCGCGCCGGCGACGAGGCCGCTGGCGACAAATTCGCTCGCCACGCCTTCGCGCCAGTCAACCACCGTGCCGAACACATCGAAGACGAACGCCTTGATCTGACGCTTCACTATGGCCTCTCCTGATTCAGAACGGCGGGCGCAGACCATAGGGCTCGGCGCAGGCCAGGATTTGCGACCAGGTCGTCGGATCGATGGGAATGCCATCGCGCCGCCGCCCGGCCCGCATCAGCGCCTCGGCCTCGCCTGGAACCTGCACCGGCGCTTGCGGGTCGGCGGCGGGCGAGGCCTTCACATAATCGGCCAGCGTGGCCATGGCGGCGTCCAGCCATTGCGCGTCCACCAGGCGCGCCGGATCGATGACAATCGACATGATGCCGTTGATCAGGCCGCGCTCGCCGGCGAATCCGTCGCCGGAGCGGGGGCCGCCAGTCATGATCCCGCCCAGCGCCTCGGCCATGAAGGCAAGCGCCCAACCCTTGTGCAGGCCAAAGGCCGTCTGCGCCCCACGCGGCTCCTCGAACATCACCGCCGGGCTGGTCGTCGGCTGGCCCCGGTTGTCGATCAGGCTGCCTTCCGGCGCCGCGACGCCCTTGTTGTAGGCGACGCGCACCTTGCCGAGGGCAATCGTCGCGGTGGCGAAATCCAGCAGCAGCGGCGTCGCGCCTGGCACCCCGATGCAGACCGGATTGGTCATGACGCGCGCGTCGCTGCCGCGATACGGCGCGACGGTGGGCGCGTGATAGACGGCGTTGACGAAGTGCAGCGACATCAGCCCTTCAGCCTGCAAACGCTCGGCATAGGCGCCGACCCGGCCAATATGCTGGGCGTTGCACAGGGTGGTCACGGCGACGCCGTGGGCGCGGGCGATGGCGGCGGCGGCCTCCATCACCCGGTTGACCGCCGGCTGGCCATAGCCCATCTGGCCATCGAAGCGGGCGAAGGCACCATCGCCGCCAATGCGTTGCGGCGTCTGGTTGGGTTTGACGTGGCCGGCGCGCAAATGCAGGAAATAGGCCGGAATCATGCCGACGCCGTGGCTGTCGTGTCCGGCCAGATTGGCCTCCACCAAATGGTCAGCGATCTCCATGGCTTCCTGGCAGTTTGAACCCACTGCCTGAAAAAGCGCGGCGACAAAGGACTTCAACCGCTCGCTGTCAACGACCGTAGTCATGGGCGTTCCTCGCTAATTTTCGGTATCTGCAAGGCTTTTTACGCCCCGGCGCGCCAGGGGGCCCGTGAGCTAGGGAGCCCGGCGCGCAGCGGATGCGCCGCTTTTGCAGTCCGTCATTGCTGGAATGATGTTAGATTATGCCTGCTGTCTCCAAGACGCCTTCGCGGACATTCGGAGACGGTTGGCGGACATGCGGCGCGGGAACCGGAGCCAATCCGGGCGGTGACAGGACGGGAGGAGCCATGCCGGACAGGCCGGAGCCGGGCGGGGTGAGCCTGCCGACGTTGCGGACGTTGCCGTCAGCGCTCGATCCGGCCGTGCATCCCTTGCACAAGGCCCGCGCTCTGGTGGCGCTGCTTGACGCCGCCGGGGTTGACGCAGACAGCGCCCTTGCCGGCGTTGGCCTGCAGGCGCGCGATCTGGATAATGTGGCGGCGCGCATGTCGATCCGGCAGCTGATCGGCGTGTTTCGCAACGCCCATGCGCTGGTCGATGATCCGCTGTTCGCCCTGCGCGGCGGGCTGCAATGCCATCTTCCGGTGCTTGGCTATTTTGGCCTGCTGATGCTGACCTCGGCCAACTGGCCGCAACTGATGACGTATTTCGAGAGGCATCGCCAGCTCTCGACGCCGGCGCTCGGGGTCAATGTCGCCCTGTCGGACGCCCATTGCATCATGACCTATTTCGACGCCCATGATCTTGAGCCGGAACTGTTCAGCTTCATTCTGGATTTCCATCTGGGCATGGCCCTGACGTACCAGCGCGATCTCTATGGCGAGGAGTTTCAGCTCGCCGGCGTGCGCCTGTCGCGCCCCCGGCCGCGCCATGCGGATGAAATCGTGGGGCTTTACGGCGCGCCAGTCCGCTTCGGCGCGGCGCGCAACGAGATTTTCTGGGACCGGAAATGGGTCGGCGCGCCGATGCGCATGGCCGACCCGCTGACGGCGCAGGCGCTGGGTGAAATCTGCGACCAGCTCAGCGACCAGATCGCCGCCGGCAGCGGCGCGGCCGGCGCCGTCACCCGCATGCTGGAAGAGGCCCGCTACGATTTTCCAGGCATTGATGAGGTGGCCGCCCGCATGCATGTGACCTCGCGGACGCTGCGGCGCTGGCTGCTGGCGGAGGGGGCGTCCTACGCCGGGATTCTCGACACCGTGCGCGCCCGGATGGCGATCCGCTACCTGCGCGCCACCCGCATGAAGACCGACGAGATCGCGCGCATTCTGGGGTTCGGCGCGACGGCGAGCTTCCGCACGGCTTTCCGGCGCTGGACTGGCCGGCAGCCGAGCCATTTCCGCCCCCACAGCCGGGGGCGGGGCGACGTGCCGTGGGTCGGCCAGCCCGATGGCGCCGCAGGGGCTGCCTCAGGCGGCGGGCTTCAGGTCGAAAACCAGCAGGGTTGAGGTCGCCGAGGCGCAGACCCGGCCGCGCGCATCGGTCAGCTTGGCTTCGGCGAAGGCGACGCGGGCGCCCATCGACACCACGACGCCCTCGGCCTTCACCGGGCCGCTGGCCGGCGTCAGGGCATGATGATAGGCGACTTTCAGCTCAAGCGTGGTGAAGCCCTGATGCGCGGCCAGCCGGGTGTGAACCGCCGCGCCGCAAGCGCTGTCGAGCAGCGTGGCGGCGTAGCCGCCGTGGACCGAGCCGATCGGATTGAGCGTTTCCGGGCCCGGCGAGCCTTCGAACACAACCTTGCCAGGCTCGACTGTTGTTGGCGCGAATGACAGCGTCCGCATCATCGGCGGCGGCGTACCCGCCGCCACAAGCCCGCGCAATTGCTCCAGCCCGCTCAATTGCGCCGGATTGTTTTTCAGTACGTCCATGGCCGTGCTTCCTGTTGTGTCGGGCGCGTGGGTCAGCCTTCCGCCGCCGTGATGGCCGGTGCTTTCCGGGCGGCGCGCGCCAGTTGCCCGAGCAGCGCAAGCGCGACCAGCCCGCCGCAGAACTGCATGGCGCCGAGAAGCGAGGCCGTGGAGAACGGCAGGCTGGAGGCAAGCGCAGTGGTTGCCGCTGCGGTGGCCATCTGCAGGAAGCCGATCAACGCCGAGGCCAGTCCGGCCCGCTCGCCAAACGGCCGGAGGGCGATCGCCGTGCCCAGCGGATTGGCCATGCCCATGCCGAGCAGGAAGACGATCGTCGACCCCGTATAGGCAATGAGGCTGGGCTGACGGTAGGTGAGCAGCAGCAGCAGGCCGCCAGCCGCCGCCAGGCCGGCGCCGGCGTGCGCCATGGTCAGGGCGCCGAAGCGGGCGGCCAGACGCGGCGCGGCGATGCCGGCGCCGAACACCACGAACACCGTCGCCGCCGTGTACAGGCCGTACTGGACCGGCGTCATGCCGATCTCCGCCATCAGGATCACCGGAGCAGCGGCGAAGGTGGCGTACAGGCCGCCGATAATCAGGCTGACGGCGAGGGCCGGGCAGATGAAGCGCGCATCCACGGCAAGCGCCGCGTAAGCGCCGGCGACATTCGACAGGGAAAGCGGCGCGCGGCGGTCCGGCGGATGGGTTTCGCCCAGCGTCGACACATAGGCGACGAGCAGGATGATGGCGATGAGGCTGACCAGCAGAAAGATGATGCGCCAGTCAAAGAAGGTGGCGATGAGTCCGCCGACCAGCGGCGAGAAGCCCGGCGCCGCCGCCATGGCCACCATGATCATCGACAGCGCCTTCGCCAGCATGTCGCCATCGAAAAGGTCGCGGGCGATGGCCCGCGCCAGCACCGAGGTGGCGCAGACGCCCATGGCCTGAATAACCCGGCCGGCGACAAGAATGTCCAGCGACGGGGCGACGCCGCAAATGGCCGAGCCAAGCAGGAACAGCCCGAGCCCGCCCACGATGACCTTGCGACGGCCAAAGCGGTCCGAGATCGGGCCAACGACGACCTGGCCGAGGGCGAAGACGATGAAGAAGCTGGACAAGGTAACGCCGAGATCGCGCGGGGCGACATGCAGCGCTGCGGCGATCGCCGGAAACGCCGGCAGCATGATGTTGGTCGACAGCACGCCGACGGCGGCAAAGCCCGCCAGCAACGCCACCAGGCCAGGAGACAGGCGCCTCGCCGGGGCCGGCGCCCCTGCAACCTGCGGATGGGCAAAATCGGGTCTGGCCATGGCCGTTACTCCGCTTGCGGATGTATGGGGCGGCTTTGGCCAGCCGGAGCTTGCGCGACGGCGCCAGAGAGGGCGGGACCGGCAGAGGCAGGGCCTGCCAGCCAGCTGTTATCAAAATTGGAGCTCATGGTTCGTTCCGTCCCGGTGCGCCAGGGCAATCTTCACAACGCCGCCCTGTCGTGTTTAGATGTCTGTCATCATCCAGTTGGTTTAGGATGATGATTAACATCCAAATTGTCAACGGTCGGACAGGAGGCAGGCGTCATGCGACGGTCCCGGGCCGAAAAGGCCGAAACCCACGAACGCATTCTTGATGTCGCCGCGAGTCGCGTCCGCGCCCAGGGGCCGGAGGGCGTCAGCATCAGCGAGTTGATGAAGGCCGCCGACCTGACCCATGGCGGCTTCTACAAACATTTCGGCTCACGCGACGCGCTCATTCAGGCCGCCGTGGCGCGCGCAGCGTCGGCCAGAACCGGGCTGTTCAGCGATGAGACGCAAGCCGGTGGGCCGGAGGCGGTGCGGAAGATTGTCGGGCGTTACCTGAGCGAAAGCCATCGCGACAATCTTGCAGCAGGATGCGCCATTGCCGCGCTGGCGGCCGACGTCAGCCGCCATGCGGATCCGCAACTGTCCGGGCCGGTGCGTGAACTGGCCGAGCGCGGCTTCGCGCGGATGAACGCGGCCTTTGGCGGTGACGCGGCAACGGAGGATGACGCAGTGTTCGCCTGGTGCGCCATGCTCGGCGCCCTGACCCTGTCGCGGGTGTTCAGGGGCGAGGCGCGTTCAGCTGAAATTCTCGACATCGCCCGGCAGCGGATCGCCGCAATGGCTGAACCGGAGAGGACAGAAGCAGAGGCGGCGGCTGGCGACGCCCATGAAGCCGCCGGGGGCGCGGACCGCCGGTAAATGCGGACGGCGCCGTCAGGGGCTGGCCGGGGCATGGCCCGGGCCAGGGTGGGCGTGACCAGGCGCCCTTGTGGCGATCAGTCCGCCGCAAGCATCCGCATCTGCGTCCGGACCGCTTTGAGAATCGCATCCGAGCGCTCCGCCGATGTCGCGACGCGGGCCAGCGAAAGGGCCCCAACCATGGCGCTGACCGCGACCATGGCCTTCTCTTCATCGCCGTTGAGCATCTCGGTAACGGAGCCGATGAAGGCGTCGACATGCGCGCTCATGACGTCCCGACATTCCGGATCAGCGCGGGCTGCCTCGGCGGCCAGGGCGGCGATGGCGCAGCCGTTTTCCGGCGCATCGCGGTGGGTGCGGCTGAGGTAGCTGCGCGCGAATCCGGGCAGATCCCTGGCCAGCGTCTCCTGTCCTTTTTCATGCTGTTGATGCTGCGCATGCTGCTGGCCATCGGCCAGCGCCAGCGTCAGGGCCTCGGCCAGCAGTGCGGCCCGGCTGCTGAAATGGCCATAAAATCCGCCGTGCGTCAGGCCGACGCTCTTCATCAGCTCGCCCACACTGACTGATTCCAGACCGTTTTTCCGCACCTGGCGTGAGGCCTCGGCAAGGATGCGCTCGCGGTTTTCCGATTTTCCTGCCTGTGAATGACCCATGCCCATAACTCGCGCTTGACGATCAGCATGATGCCTATCATCGTGGTGAATGTCGATCATCATCCAGATCGCCGGCGATGACCGGGCGACAGGGAGGACGCAATGACCGCAGCAATGCCTTCGACAGCGCGCGTGCGCAGCGAACGCCACGATCACATCCTGAAAATTATCATTGATAACCCCACAAAGAAAAACGCCTTCATCCCCGAGATGATGACGCAGCTCTCCGACGCCCTCACCGAACTGGACCAGGACCCGGAGCTGTGGGTCGGCGTCCTCTGCGCCGAAGGAGACAATTTCACCGCCGGCCTCGACATGCCGAAGTTCTTCGGCCCCGGCGCGACGGCGCGGGAGCTGCCGCCAGGCGCCATTGATCCGTTCGGCCTGCGCAACCAGTGCCGCAAGCCCATCGTCACGGCGGTGCAGGGCATCTGTTTCACCATTGGCATCGAGATCGCGCTTGCCGGCGACATCGTTGTGGCGGCGGACGACGTGCGGTTCTGCCAGATGGAAGCCCGCCGGGGCATCGCGCCCCTTGGCGGCGCGCATTTCCGCTTCATCACCCGCACCGGGTGGGGCAACGCCATGTACCATCTGATGCTGTGCGACGAATTCGGCGCCCAGGAAGCCTTGCGCATCGGACTGGTGCAGGAGGTGACGCCAGCGGGCGCGCAGGTCGCGCGCGCCATGGAGCTGGCCCGGATCATCGCCGCCAATGCGCCGCTTGGCGTGCAGGTGACGAAGGAGGCCGGGCGCAAATTCATCGAAGCCGGCGAACAGGCGGCCATCGACGTCATTCCCGCGATTCGCGGCCGCGTCATGCAGACTGAGGACGCCGCCGAGGGCATCCGCTCGTTCGTCGAGCGGCGGACGGCGGTCTTCCGGGGGCGTTGAGGCGTTTGCCTGGGGGCGCGTTGCCTCCAGTCGCTAAAAAATGAAACCGCCAGGATCAGCGCGATCCTGGCGGTTTTTCCGTTGCAGCGCTCCGCCGGGCAGAATCAGGGGGCGCGCGTCGATCCGTGGTGGGCTTCCCAGCGGGTGTTCATCCGCAGGGCGACCAGGGTGCAGATGGCGCCGGACAGCAGATAGGCGCCTGACGCGAGCAGGCCAAACTGGCTGGAGAGCACAAGGGCGACCAGCGGCGCGAAGCCGGCGCCAAACAGCCACGCCAGGTCGGAGGTGATGGCCGAGCCGGTGTAGCGGTAGGCTGGCGAGAACGCTGATGCGACGGCGCCCGACGACTGGCCAAACGACAGGCCCAGAATAATGAAGCCGACGATCATGAAGGAGGCTTCGCCCACCGGGCCCGCGTCCAGCAGCTGGGGCGCGAAGCCGGAGAAGGCGGCGATTGCCACGGCGCTGACGCCGAGCAGCACGCGCCGGCCAACCCGGTCGGCGATAATGCCCGAGGCAACAATGGCCACCGCGCCAAACACCGCCGCCACCATTTCGATGATCAGGAAGTTGGCAGGGTTGTCGCGGGTGAACAGATACACCCACGACAGCGGGAACACCGTCACCATGTGGAACAGGGCGAAGCTGGCCAGCGGGGCGAAGGCGCCGATCGCCACATTGCCGCCCTCGGCGCGCAGCGTCTCCAGCACCCGTTTCGGATGCAGGTCCTGGTTGTTGAACAGCCGCTGGTAGTCAGGCGTCACCACCATGCGCAGACGGGCGAACAGGGCCACCACATTGATGGCGAAGGCCACGAAGAACGGGTAGCGCCAGCCCCAGCTGTAGAAATCTTCCTGCGACAGGAAGTGGATGAAATAGGCGAACAGGCCGCTGGCCACGATCAGGCCGAGCGCGGCGCCGAGCTGGGGTATCATCGCGTACCAGCCGCGCTTTTCCGGAGGCGCGTTGAGGGCGAGCAGGGAGGCCAGGCCGTCCCAGGTGCCGCCGAGCGCGATGCCCTGGCCAATGCGCGCCAGCGCCAGCAGCCAGATCGACAGGGCGCCGACAGTCTCATAACCCGGCAGGAAGCCGATGGCGCAGGTCGACGTGCCGAGCATGACCAGCGCGATGGTCAGCTTGGCGTTCTTGCCTGCGGCCCGGTCGATGGCCATGAAAATCACCGTGCCAATGGGGCGGGCGATAAAGGCCAGGGCAAAGATCGCGAAGGAATACAGCGTGCCCCGCAGCGGATCGGCGAAGGAGAACACCAGTTTCGGAAACACGACGACCGAGGCGATGGCGTACACGAAGAAGTCGAAGAACTCCGACGTGCGGCCAATAATAACGCCAATCGCGATTTCCCCGGGGTTTACGTGGCCGTGACTCTCCGGGAGGCCGCCGTTGGCGGTAGTCAGGGTCTGCGCCATAGGATCCGTCCGTTGAAATATCAGTCAGTTTCGTGGCGTCGCGCCGTCATTCCTGCGAAAGCGGACGTCGCTCCGGCGCCCGGAATCGCCCAATGCAATGGCGAGGCAATATGCGCCTCAGGGTTGAATTGGCTCTGGCCTCATGCAGCATAGCTCCCGATGACGGCATTGGACAAATTGTCCAATGTCATGTTCGCTATGGGGTGATTAGCAGCTCCCTGAACGAGCGTATTTCGGGAAGGATGGCGCCGTGAACCGTTTTCGCATTGTCGCGTTGCTGCCGGTACTGGCGCTGCTGGGCGGCTGCAACTTTGTCGTGCTTCACCCGGCGGGCTTCATCGCCGAGCAGCAACGGGATCTCGTCATTATCTCGACGCTGCTGATGCTTGTCATCATCATTCCGGTGATGGCGCTCACGGTGCTGTTTGCCTGGCGCTACCGGGCGGCGAACAAAAAGGCGAACTACCAGCCTGACTGGGATCACTCCACCGGGCTGGAGCTGGTGATCTGGGCGGCGCCGCTGCTGATCATCATCTGCCTTGGCGCCATCACCTGGATGGGCACGCACCTGCTGGATCCATACCGGCGGCTGGAGAAGATCGCGCCCGATACGCCGGTGGCGAAGGATGTGAAGCCGCTTGAGGTGCAGGTCGTCGCGCTCGACTGGAAGTGGCTGTTCATCTACCCGGAGCAGGGCGTGGCCACGGTCAATGAGCTGGCCGCGCCCGTCAACCGGCCGGTTCACTTCCGCATTACCGCGTCCTCGGTGATGAACTCGTTCTACATTCCGGCGATGGCGGGCCAGATCTACGCCATGCCGGCCATGCAGACCCAGTTGCACGCGGTGATCAATCACCCCGGCAACTACAAGGGGTTCTCCGCCAATTACAGCGGCGCCGGCTTCTCGGGCATGCATTTCCGTTTCCACGGCATGGATGACGCCGGCTTCGAAGCCTGGGTGAACGCGGCGAAGGCCTCCGGCTCCCAGCTCGACCGCGCCGCCTACATGCAGCTCGAGCGGCCGAGCGAGAATGTTCCGGTCCAGAAATTCGGCAAGGTAGAGCAGGGCATCTTCGATCTGATCCGCAACATGTGCGTCGAGCCAGGCCGCATGTGCATGAGCGAGATGATGGCGCTGGACGCGCGCGGGGGCCTCGGCCTCGCCGGCATCAACGCCACCCTGCCGCTGCCCCGCGACTACCGGGCCCGCGCCAGGAGCGGTGATCGCGTGATCGCCAGCATCTGCACGCCGGATGAGGCGGAGCGGATGGCGTCGCGCGCGCCGCCGGTGGCTCCGGTCAGGTCGTCGACGGCCATCACCGGCTTTGGCCTGCCGCACCCCGGCAGCATCTTCCGCCGTTCCGAACCCACGCCGCGCGGTATGCAGACGGCGCGTCCCACGAACTCCTGACGCGGGTGGCTTCAGTGACTGTCGCTTCTACATCCCAGTCGATCCTGTTCGGCAAACTGTCGCTCAGTTCCTTGCCGCTGAACGAGGCGATCGTGGTCTGGACCTTCGTCGTGGTCGCCATTGGCGCCGTGGCGGTGCTGGCCGCGATCACCTATTTCCGCCTCTGGGGCTACCTGTGGCGTGAGTGGTTCACCAGCGTCGATCACAAGAAAATCGGCATCATGTACATGGTGCTGGGCATCATCATGCTGCTGCGCGGCTTCGCCGACGCGGTGATGATGCGCCTGCAGCAGGCGTGGGCCTTCAATGGCTCGGAGGGCTATCTCAACGCCCACCATTACGACCAGATCTTCACGGCGCACGGCGTCATCATGATCTTCTTCGTGGCCATGCCGCTGGTCACGGGTCTGATGAACTATGTGGTGCCGCTGCAGATCGGCGCGCGGGACGTGTCGTTCCCGTTCCTGAACAATTTCAGCTTCTGGATGACCACCGCCGGCGCCGTTCTGGTGATGATGTCGCTGTTCATCGGCGAGTTCGCCCAGACAGGCTGGCTGGCCTATCCGCCGCTGTCGGGCATCGACGGCAGTCCAGGCGTCGGCGTCGACTATTACATATGGGCGCTGCAGATAGCCGGCGTCGGCACGACGCTGTCAGGCATCAACCTGATCTGCACCATCATCAAGATGCGCGCGCCGGGCATGGACATGATGAAGATGCCCGTCTTCACCTGGACGTCGCTGTGCACCAACGTGCTGATCGTCGCCACCTTCCCGGTGCTGACGGCCGTTCTGGTGCTGCTGTCGCTCGACCGCTACGTGGGAACCAATTTCTTCACGAGCGATCTCGGCGGCAACCCGATGATGTACGTGAACCTGATCTGGATCTGGGGGCACCCGGAGGTTTACATCCTGATCCTGCCGGCGTTCGGCATCTTCTCGGAAGTCACCTCGACCTTCACCGGCAAGCGCCTGTTTGGCTACACCTCGATGGTCTACGCCACGGTGGTCATCACCATCCTGTCGTACCTGGTCTGGCTGCACCACTTCTTCACCATGGGCTCCGGCGCCAGCGTGAACTCGTTCTTCGGCATCACGACGATGATCATTTCGATCCCGACGGGCGCCAAGATGTTCAACTGGCTGTTCACGATGTATCGCGGCCGCATCCGCTTCGAAGCGCCGATGATGTGGACAATGGCGTTCATGCTGACCTTCGTCATCGGCGGCATGACCGGCGTGCTGCTGGCGGTGCCTCCGGCCGACTTTGTGCTGCACAACAGCCTGTTCCTGGTGGCCCACTTCCATAACGTCATCATCGGCGGCGTGCTCTATGGCCTGTTCGCCGGCATGATTTACTGGTGGCCCAAGGCGTTCGGCTTTCGCCTGCATCCGCTGCTCGGCAAGTTCTCGTTCTGGTTCTGGGTGATCGGCTTCTGGTTCGCCTTCATGCCGCTGTACATTCTCGGCCTGATGGGCGTCACCCGCCGCCTGCGCGTGTTCGACGATCCGTCGCACCAGATCTGGTTCCTCATCGCCGGCTTCGGCGCCTTCCTGATCCTCCTCGGCATCGTCTGCTTCCTGCTGCAGATCGCCTACAGCATCTGGAAACGCGACGAGTTGCGCGACGAGACCGGCGATCCATGGGATGGCCGCACGCTGGAGTGGGCGACCTCGTCGCCGCCGCCCGCCTACAACTTCGCCTTCACGCCGGTCGTGCATGACAATGACGCCTGGTCGGACATGAAGAGGCGGGGTTACAAGCGGCCGCTCGCCGGCTACCGGCCGATCCACATGCCAAAGAACACGGGGGCGGGCGTCATTCTCGCCGGCATCAGCCTGGCGCTGGGCTTCGCACTGATCTGGCATATCTGGTGGCTTGCCGCCGCCAGCTTCGTCGCCCTGATCGTCACGGCCATCGCCCACACCTTCAACTACAACCGCGACTATTACATTCCGGCTGAGGAAGTGACGCGGACCGAGGAAGAGCGCACGCGCGCCCTCGCGGCGGCGGGAGTCTGACGATGGCGAACCAGGCAATCACCGCGGGCGCCGGCCAGGCTCCGGCGTTCCATCTGGCGGAGGAGCCGCACCACCCCGAAGGGCACAGCACCGCCCTGGGGTTCTGGCTCTATCTGATGAGCGACTGTCTCATCTTCGCCATCCTGTTTGCGGTCTTCGCGGTGCTCGGCGGCAATTTCGCCGCCGGCCCGTCGCCGAAGGACCTGTTCGATCTCAATCTGGTGGCGCTGAACACGGCGATGCTGCTGTTGTCATCGATCACCTTCGGCTTCGCCATGCTGTCGATGGCGCGACAGCGGACGGGCGCGACGCTGGCCTGGCTGGCCGTCACCGGCCTGTTCGGCCTGGCGTTCCTTGGCATCGAACTCTACGAGTTCCACCACATGATCCACCTGGGGGCGACGCCGCAGCGCAGCGCCTTCCTCTCCGCCTTCTTCACGCTGGTCGGCACGCACGGGCTGCACGTGACCTTCGGCACGATCTGGCTGGTGACGCTGATGGTCCAGATCGGACGCCACGGTCTCATCGCCGCCAATCGCCGCCGCATGACCTGCCTGAGCATGTTCTGGCACTTCCTTGACGTCATCTGGATTGGCGTCTTCACCATTGTCTATCTGATGGGAATGCTGCGATGAGCGCTGAAACGCACGCGGACCATGGCCATCACCACGACGGCCATGAGGAAACGCACGGAAGCCTGCGGGATTATGTGATCGGCTTCGTGCTCTCGGTCATCCTGACGGCGATCCCGTTCTGGCTGGTCATGGCCGGTCCGATCGAGAGCAAAACGGTCACCGCCGTTCTTGTGCTCGCCCTGGCGGCGGCGCAGATGGTGGTCCACATGGTCTACTTCCTGCACATGAACGGCCGCTCCGAAGGGGGCTGGAACATGATGGCGCTGGTCTTCACCATCATCATCGTGGTGATTGTGCTCGTCGGATCGCTCTGGGTGATGACCCACCTCAACGCCAACATGATGGCGACCCATGAGGAGATGATCCGCCGGTGAGTGGGAGCCCCGGTCTGGCGCGCCAGGCCGGGTTTTCCTTGTGTCCTTTTGGTTTGAGGCGCTTTATTCACGCAAGGCGTTAGCTGCGCCGGGTGAACGCGCCATGGCGGGGAGCCGCGCCTGACGATGAAACGGAGCGGCTTCCGGTTGCTGGTCATCCTGACGCTGGCCCTTGCGGGCGCGCTGGGTTTCGGGGCGCTCGGCGTCTGGCAGGTCAGGCGCATGGCGTGGAAGCACGCCCTCATCGCCAAAGTGGAAAGCCGGGTGAACGCCGCCCCCGTCGCCGCGCCAGGGCCCGACGCCTGGGGCGATGTCGCCGGCGAGGAATATCGGCGCGTGCGCGTCGCGGGCCAGTTTCTCCATGACCGTGAAACGCTGACCCAGGCCGTCACCCGGCTTGGCGGCGGCTTCTGGGTGATGACGCCGCTGCGCGCCGACGCCGGGTTCATCGTGCTGGTCAATCGTGGATTCGTTCCGCCGGACCGGCGCGCCCAGGCCACGCGCCAGGAGGCCTTGCCAGCAGGGCGGGTGGAGGTGACGGGCCTGCTGCGTCTCACCGAGCCGGGCGGCGGTTTCCTGCGCAACAACGACCCCGCCGCCGGCCGCTGGCACTCCCGCGACGTGGCGGCCATCGCCAGCCAACAGGGGCTGGAGCGGATGGCGCCGGGCGCCGTCGCGCCCTATTTCATTGACGCTGGCCAGGTCCTCAATCCTGGCGGCTATCCGGTCGGCGGCCTCACCGTGGTGCGTTTCAGCGACAACCACCTCGTCTACGCCGTGACATGGTTCGCTTTGGCGCTGATGACGGCGGCGGCCGCCGTGCTCGTTATTCGCCTTGAAGGTCGCAGAGGCGGAGCGCGCGCGTGAACGTCACGGCCCATCCGGAGGATCTGGCCAACAGGCAGAACCTCCTTCTGCTCATTCACCTGCGCTGGATCGCCGCCTGCGGCCAGATCGCCACCATCCTCGTCGTGCATTTCTGGCTCGGCGTGCGCCTGCCGCTCGCCGGAATGCTGGCGGTGGTCGGTTTTCTGGTCTGCGTCAATCTGGTGAGCGTCTGGCGCAGCCGCCGGCAGGCGGGCATCAGCTCCTCCGGCCTGTTTCTTGAATTGCTGGTTGATGTCGGCGCGCTGACCTTGCAGCTCTATCTGAGCGGCGGCGCCGCCAATCCGTTCATCTTCCTGTTCCTGTTGCAGCTGATGCTTGGCCTCGTGCTGCTGCGGGCATGGGCCGTCTGGGCCCTGGTGGTCATCACCAGCCTGTGCTTCATCGGGCTGATGTTCTTCCGCCGGGAGATCGTCATGCCGCCGGGCGCGGGTGAGGCCGCCTTTTTCCGGCTGCATCTGCAGGGCATGTTCCTCTGCTTTGTGCTGGCGGCCGCGCTGCTGGCCATCTTTGTCGGCCGCATCCAGCGCAACCTGCGGGCGCGCGACGCGCGGCTGGCGGAATTGCGCCAGCGTTCGGCGGAGGAGGAGCACATTGTCCGCATCGGCCTGCTGGCCTCTGGCGCCGCCCATGAACTGGGCACGCCGCTCTCAACCCAGACGGTGATTCTCGACGACTGGCGCCATGCCCCGGCTTTCGCGGACGATCCAGGAATGATGGAAGAACTGGGGGAGATGCAGGAGCAGCTCGACCGCTGCAAGGCCATCGTCTCCAGCATCCTGACCGCCTCCGGCGAGGTGCGCGGCGAGGGGACGGCGCACACGCGCCTGTCGGTCTTCATTGGCAACACCGTTGGCGAATGGGTGGCTTCCCGCAAGCCGCCGCATTTTTCTTTCGCGGGGCTGGAGGGGGCCGATTGTCCGATCGTCACCGACATGGCCTTGCGGCAGATGGCCTTCAATGTGCTGGACAATGCGCTGGAGGCCTCACCGCATCTGGTGCGACTGCGCGTGCGCAACAGCGGCGAACAGCTGGACATCGAGGTGAGCGACGCGGGGCCAGGTTTCTCTGACCAGATGCTGCAGGCGCTGGGCTTGCCGTATCATTCTACCAAGGGGCGGCCGGGCAGCGGTCTTGGCCTGTTTCTGGTTTCAAACATCGTTCGCCAGCTCGGCGGGAGTCTTGCTGCATACAACCGGGCGGAAGGCGGCGCCTGCGTGCGCATGACGTTGCCGCTGACGGCCCTGACCTTCGGTCCGCCAGCGAACGGAAACATGGAGGGGCGGCTTCATGGAGAGTGATGCGGGCGACCTGCTCATCATCGAGGACGACGAGGCATTCGCCCGCGCGCTGAAGCGCTCCTTCGAGCGTCGGGGCTATCTGGTGCGGCGCATCGATGGCCTCGACGGCCTGGGCGCCGTGCTGGAAGACGGCGCGCCGGAGTTCGCCGTCGTCGATCTGAAGCTGGCCAGCGGCTCGGGGCTGGAATGCGTGCGCATCCTGCACGCCAACGACCCGGAAACCCGCATCGTCGTGCTCACCGGCTTCGCCAGCATCGCCACGGCGGTGGAGGCGATCAAACTCGGCGCCTGCCATTACCTGCCCAAGCCGGCCAGCGCCAATGACATCATCGCCGCTTTTGACCGGGGTGAGGGCGACGCCTCCATCGGCGTCACCGCCCGGCCCACCTCGCTAAAGAATCTGGAATGGGAGCGGATTCACGAGGTGCTGATCGAGACTGATTTCAACATCTCCGAAACCGCCCGGCGGCTGGGGATGCACCGGCGCACCCTGGCCCGCAAGCTGGAAAAGTCACGGGTGAAATAACCGGCGCCGGCTCAGTCGTCAGTCGTTTCGTCCGGAGCAGCGCAATACAGCTCGTACAGGGTGTTGAACAGCCGCTCGATACGGTGATCGGCGATGCGGTACCAGATTGTCTGGCTTTCGCGGCGGGTGGCGACAATGCCCTCGTCGCGCATGCGGGCAAGATGCTGCGACAGCGCCGACTGCGACAGGCCAACCGCCTCCGCCAGGGTGGTGACGTTGGCTTCGCCCCATTCCACCAGCTTGCACAGAATCATCAGCCGGCGCTCATTGGCGAGCGCCCGCAGAACATTGGCCACGTCCGTAGCCTGTCGTTCAAAGGCGTCAAGCGCCATCTGCGGATGCGACATGTGCGTTCGCTCTTCCCTGAAGCATGTCCAGAAATGGCTGCCGGCGCTTCGGCGACCTGTCCGGCTCCTTACCTAATGCAGCCCGGACGCCCGCGCCAGCATGAACGTGGCCACGGCAATAATGATAAGGGCGAACAGCCGGTTCAGGGCGCCGCGCGAGGCGGCAAGCCGCCGCGCCGCCCAGGCCCCGGGCAAGCCGCCAAGCACGCCGCCGCCAATGAACAGGGCGGCGAGTCGCCAGTCCACCAGGCCGGAGGCGGCGTAGCTGATGGCCGTGGTGAGGCCGAAGGCCGTCACCGCCACCAGCGAGGAGCCGATGGCGAAGACCAGCGGCATGCCGGTCGCCGCCACCAGGCCTGGCGCAATCAGGAAGCCGCCGCCAATGCCGAAGAATCCGGATAGCGCTCCGGCTCCGGCGCCCGTCGCAACCAGTTTCGGAAAATTGTTCCGGTTGAGGCGCACCGTGGGCTCGCCGCCGTCGGCGCGGCCGCGCAGCATCATGACGCCCACCGCCAGCATCAGCGCGGCGAACAAACCCAGCAGGCTGGCGCCGCCAATCGATTTGCCGAGGGCAGCGCCCGCCGCAGCGCCGGCGGTGCCAGCCGCCGAAAAAACGGCGGCGCAACGCCATTTCACATTTCCGGCCCGCGCGTGATTGAGCAGGTTGACGAAGGCGTTGGCGGCGACCACGACAGCGCTCGTGCCGATGGCGACATGCGGATTGGCGACGCCAACCAGATACACCAGCAGCGGCGTCGCCAGGATTGATCCGCCGCCGCCAACAAGCCCAAGCGTAAAGCCGACGAGCGCGCCGGCGCCCACGCCCAGAATCCCTTCAAGCAGGGTCAGCGTCATGGCCTGGTCCCCCAGCCTGCGACATCAGTTTTTCGGGGAAGCGCAGCAGGAGGCAGGCGCCGCCGCGCGGTTCCACGGCGCGTGCTTCAGCAGCCTGGCCATGCCGCAAAAGCCCGTCACTCCAGCCATGATCAGGCCAGCGCCGACAAAGCCGGATATGAGAAAGAACCCCGGCGAAACCAGAAAGCCGAGCAACACGCCGGCAAGCGCCAGGGAGCCCGCGCCGATCTGCACCTGACGCTGCATCTCCAGCGGCTGGCTGCGGTCCGCCGCGACCGGCAGGCCGGCCTTTTTCCAGGCGTCGAGGCCGCCCTCAAGCACATAGCCCTGCCGGCCGGGCAGAATCCCGTTGGCCAGCCGGTCCACGGCGCTGGCTGTGCGCATGCCGCTACGGCAGTGAAAAATGATCGCGGCGCCGTCGGGCGCGCTCAGGGGCGATGCGGCCAGCGACAGGGGGCGGGACCGGGCGCCGGGAATGTGCTCGCGGGCGTATTCATCCGCTTCGCGGATGTCGACGAGAACGGCGCCGTCCTGAATCAGGCGGTGGGCGCGTTCGGGCGCAATGGCGGGCAGGGTTGCAACGGTGGCGGACATGGGGGCCTCACTGGGTTCAATTGAGGGTCTTTAATTAAGATATTGCTTATTTAGTTATTGCTCATATATTGTCAATATCGCTTTCGGCAACAGCCATCCAGAAAGGGGCCTGCATGTCCGCCCAACCCATCATCCAGGCGTTCTTTGATGAAGCCACCAACACTGTCAGCTATCTGGTGGCTGATCCGGTGACGAAAGTCGCCGCCGTCATCGACCCGGTGCTGGACTACGACCATCCGTCCGGTGAGGTTGATACGCGCTCTGTCGAAGCCATTCTGGCGGCGGCCTCCGACGCCGGTTACCGGATTGCATGGGCCCTGGAGACGCATGCCCACGCGGATCACCTTTCCGGCGCGCCATGGATCAAGGCCAGGACAGGCGCCAG
This sequence comes from Camelimonas sp. ID_303_24, assembly GCF_053543495.1. NCBI lineage: Bacteria > Pseudomonadati > Pseudomonadota > Alphaproteobacteria > Hyphomicrobiales > Chelatococcaceae > Camelimonas > Camelimonas sp. ID_303_24. The sequence goes on along the minus strand of NZ_JBLLJM010000002.1, from coordinate 345,705 downwards.
CATTGGCATCGGCGAGCACATCCGGGAGGTTCAGCGGATTTTCCGGCCGGTATTCAACGCGGAAGACCTGCATGCCGACGGGCGCGACTTCGACCATCTGTTCCAGGATGGCGAGCGGTTTCGCATCGGCGAACTGGAGGTGGAGACCCTGCACACGCCTGGCCACACGCCCGCCGACGTATCATGGCGCATCGGCGATGCGGTTTTCGTCGGCGACACCCTGTTCATGCCGGACTACGGCACGGCGCGGGCCGATTTTCCTGGCGGCGACGCCCGCCAGCTTTACCGGTCGATCCGGCGTCTGCTGGCGCTGCCGCCGGAAACGCGCCTGTTCATGTGCCACGACTACAAGGCGCCAGGCCGGGACGCCTACGCCTGGGAAACGACCGTCGGGGCGCAGCGCGCCGGCAATGTGCATGTGAAGGACGGCGTGGCGGAGGCGGATTTCGTCGCCATGCGCAATGCCCGCGACGCCACGCTGTCGGCGCCGCGCCTGCTGTTGCCGTCGATCCAGACCAATATCCGCGCCGGCCGGTTTCCGCCGGCCGAGGCCAATGGCGTGCGCTACCTGAAAATTCCGGTGAAGATGAAGGGCGGCGCCGGCGCGATGGCATAGCGCCGGAACCGTTCATACCGAATGGCTGTGGCGAGCCTGGATGACGGGCCAGTCCCTGATCCGGGCTCTCTGCCCTGGTTTCCCTGTCCCTGTGTCCGGCCGCCTCACGCGGCGTTCTTGCGGCGGATCTGGGCGATGGCCGACAGGTTCACCGTGCCGAGGACGCCCTGCGCGTCGTGCATCCAGCAGCCGCCGATGCCGACGCCGTCGCTGGCGTTGTGGCTGACCAGCTCCATGCCGATCCATTCGCCCACGGGCTCACGGTGCAGGTACAGGGTGAAATCGGTGTTGATGAAATCAATGCCGAATTCGCTGCTGTGGGTCATCGGGCTGGTCATGTCGCCCATCATCGCCGCGCGCATGAACGGCGTCAGCGGCACGCCATCAATGGCCAGACGCTGGGGACGGAACCAGGCCTGGCGGCAGGCGACGGGAGCCATGGGGCCAAGCACCGGAGCGTTGCTGCGGCCGCTGTCCGTGGCTTCCGGCGCGATGCGCGCGATGCGGGCATATTCGGCCGCAACCGGCTTGACCGCGGCGAGGCCATAGCCCTTCGCGGGGGGCAACTCGTCTGGCAGGGGGGAGCGCCAGTCCGGCGTCTGCCAGGTCGGGTTGTCGGGGTTTTCGGTCCGGCGGATAAACTGGGCGCTTGCCCGGGCCAGCAACTGGCCGCCGGCGCTGATCGAGGCTTCGGCCAGTTGCAGCCGCTTGCCGCTGCGCAGCATCCGGGTTTCCACGCTGAACGGCTCCGCCCGGATCATGCCGAGCAGGTCAACGCAAAACCGCGTCACGATGTAGTCGGGGCCACCAAATTCCCGCTCCAGGCAGCAGGCCAGCAGGCTGGCCACGGCGGGGCCGGTGAGGGTGTTGTCCAGCCAGTATCCAAGGCTCCGTTTGGTGGGAACGAACAGATCGCCCTGCTGGATGAAATAGGCTTCTGGCGCCGTCTCCGGAGACTGGTTTTCTGTTTCTGACATCGTATCCGCAGCTTCTGAACCTGGAAAAAAACGCAGCGCTCCCGTCCAGACCGGATCATGGAAACGCGTGAAAAGGGATGAGACGTCCCGTCCTTCGTCCCGGCGCGGCCAGGAGTCAAGACGCGCAAGGACCAGGGCGCAAGGACCAGGGCGCAAGAGCCAGGGCGCGAGGAGCCAGGGCGGCGGGTGTTCAGGCAGCGGCGGGCGGACAAGTCCGGTGGACGGCGCCTGGCCGGCAAAGCAACAGCTGGCCGATGTCTGGATTTCGTCCGCAGCCAGCCCCGGAGGTTTTATGTTGCGCGAACTCTGGTCGGCCAGACGGCGCCGTCTGGTCAAAAACGCTCTAAAGCCGGTCCATGAAATCCGTCCACGCCTGACGTCCAAAGGCGTCATAGGCATCCATGCAGGCGACCAGCCGGTCGAGGGTGGCGGTTTCGGCGATTTCCGCCGGCAGCAGCGGATCGCGCAGAATTCGCCTGATCGCTTCGCGTCCGGTCAGCAGGGTCTCGACGGCCACGGCGTCGCCAACGCCCATGCGCCGCAGCGAATCCTCCAGCATCTGGATGGCGTCCTCATGCGAGCGGGCGAGGCCGTCGCGGTCCCACAGGGCGCTGAAGCGCCGGGCATGGGCGGGGGCGACATGATCCAGCCGCGCCGCCAGCATGGCGTCGGCGGCGCCGAGCGCGACGAGATCGCCCGCCATCTGCCCGGCGCCGCCGCGCAGATTGTTGGGCCGCACCCACAATCCGGTTTCATCCTGACGGAAGCCACTGAACTCCAGCGCCCATTGCGTGCGGCGCCAGCGGGTGCGCGGCAGGCTGCCCGGCTTGATGGCGGCGCAGATCCAGCTGCCGTCCCAGACGATGCGCCGCTGCGGATGGGCGCGCCACACCGCCGCCCGTTCGCGCACCGGGTCCTCCATGGCGCCCGCGGCATAAATTCCGCGGCCGGCCGTGCTCAGCTTGCCCTCGGCCCGCAGCCGCGTCAGCGCCGTGCGCAGCGCCAGATCGCTGAGGCCGAAGGCATGGCCGATCTTGCGAATGTCGTTGGAGGACAGGGTGTTGCGCACGCCCGTGGTGAACAGGTCGAGCACCAGGGCGCGGGCGGAGATTTTCTCTTTGTTGCGGTTGTTGACAGTATCAGACAAATTTAGCAACTTTCTCGAAACGACATCTGGCCGGCCCACAGATCCACTCTGCCTGATCCGCGCTATTTGCCCTGGAGGAACCCCATGTCCGTCTACGCGCCCCGCACCAGTCTCGCCACGCATGACGTCGCCAACCAGCCGCCGGAATTCGTCGACGTCAACCTTTATGCGATCGACACGCCGCTGCGCGAGGCCGTCGCCCGGGAAGCCGGAGAGTGGGCGGAAAAGCCGCTGCTTGCGCTTGGCGCCGACGTGGGTTCGGAGCGGGTGCTGGAGCTGGGCGCCCTGGCCAACCGGTTTCCGCCGGAGCTGACGCAGTTCGACCGTTACGGCCGGCGCATCGACGAGGCGCGGTTTCACCCCGCCTATCACGAGCTGATCGCGCTGGCGATGAAGCATGGCCTGCACGATCTGCCCTGGCGGCAGGAGGCGGACGGCGGTCCTGTGGGGCGGGGCGGCCATGTGGCGCACGCCGCCATGATCGCCGTGTTCACCCAGGCAGAGGCTGGCGTGCTGTGCCCGGTGGGGATGACCTACGCTGCCGTTCCGGCCCTGCGGACGACGCCGGATGTGGCGCAGCCATGGCTCGACCGGCTGATCGGCGGAACCTACGACGCCAAGCTGCGTCCGTTCCAGCAAAAGGCCGGCGTCACCATCGGCATGGCGATGACCGAGAAACAGGGCGGCAGCGACGTGCGCGCCAATTCCACCCGCGCCTGGCCGCTTGACGAGGCGCGCCGCACTTTCCGCCTGGTCGGCCACAAATGGTTCTGCTCGGCGCCCATGTGCGACGCCTTCCTCACCCTGGCCTATACGGATCGCGGCCTGTCGTGCTTCCTGGTTCCGCGCATCAAGCCGGACGGCGAGCGCAACACGATGCAGGTGATGCGCCTGAAGGACAAGCTCGGCAACAAGTCCAACGCGTCGAGCGAGATTGAGTATCATGACGCCTACGCCGAACTCCTCGGCGAGGAGGGTCGGGGCGTCAACGTCATCATCGACATGGTGCATCACACCCGCCTCGACACCATGGCTGGCACGCTGGGCATCATGCGCATGGCGCTGGCCCAGGCGCTGCATCACACCCGCAACCGCCGCGCGTTCCAGAAGACCCTTGCGGACCAGCCGGTGATGGAGGGCGTGCTCGCCGATCTGGCGCTGGAATATGAGGCGGCGGTGGCCCTGACCATGCGCGTCGCCCGCGCCTTCGACGCGACGGATGGGCAGGAAAAGGCCTTCGCCCGTCTCGCTGTTGCCGTCGGCAAGTACTGGCTGACCAAGCGCAACGCCAATTTCGTTTACGAATGCATGGAGTGCCACGGCGGCGCCGGCTACGTGGAGGAAGGCATGATGCCGCGCCTTTATCGCGAGGCGCCGCTCAACGCCATCTGGGAAGGCTCGGGCAACGTCATTGCCCTCGACGTCATGCGCACCCTGGCGCGCGAGCCGGAGGCGCTCGACGCCTTCGCCGCCGAACTGGACCGGGCCAGGGGGCTCAACGCCGACTTCGACCGCGCCAGCGCGGAGCTGGTTGACCGGCTGCGCGCCGGCGCGCAGGAGCGCGACGCCCGCATGAACGCCGAGCGCATGGCGCTCATGCTCCAGGGCGCGGTGCTGCTGCAGCACGCGCCGCCCGCCGTGTCGGATGCCTTCGTCACCACCCGCATCAACGGCGCCAGCGGCCGCACCTTCGGGGCCATTCCGGCCAGCGTCGACGTCAGAAACATCCTGGCGCGCCACCCGTCCCTGTAAGCGGAGCGGGGCGCGACCAGGGCCATCGACAAGGCGGGGGCCAGAGCGCCGCCACCACGCGCCGCCCACGCCTCCGCGTTGCCGGCCAGGGCTGATCACGCCCCCGGTGGAATGCCCGGGCCTGTCCCGGGCATTCGCGCAAGCGACGCTTCAGCCAATGTTCGCGGTTCAGCAAGCGCGCCCTGGCCCGACAGGTCAGGGGAAGCCGTCGCGGACAGGCGCCGCCGCGCTGAAGCGAACACGCATCCAGAAAAAAAACGGCTACCGGGAGGACAGTCAGATGCCGGAATTCTCAACCCTGCGCATAGATCACGACCCGCAAAATCCGCGCATCGCCCGCCTGCTGCTCAACCGGCCACAGCGGATGAACGCCATCAGCGACGCCATGCCCGGCGAAATTCGCGCGGCGGTGGCCTGGGCGGAAGCCGACCCGCAGACCCACGTCATCATCGTTGAGGGCGCCGGCAAGGGATTTTGCGGCGGCTACGATCTCGCCAACTCGGCCGAGCAGATGATCGAGCATCCGTGCCAGCAGGAAAGCCACCCGTGGGATCCCATGGTGGACTACGCCTACATGAAGCGGAACACCGAGGACTTCATGAGCCTGTGGCGCTGCTCCAAGCCGACCATCGCCAAGGTGCATGGCGCTGCGGTGGCCGGCGGCACGGATATCGCCTTGTCATGCGATCTGCTGGTGGCGGCCGATGACGCCCGCATTGGCTATATGCCGACGCGGGTTTGGGGTTGCCCGACAACGGCGATGTGGACCTACCGTCTCGGCCCGACCCGCGCCAAGCAGTTGATGTTCACCGGCGATATCATTTCCGGCGCCACCGCCGCCGAATGGGGCCTCGCCAACATCGCGGTTCCGGCGGCAGAGCTGGAAGCGGCGACGCTGAAACTGGCCGCCCGCATCGCCGGCGTGCCGAAAAGCCATCTGGCCATGCACAAAATGGTGGTCAATCAGGTGATGCTGAACATGGGCCTGGAGCAGAGCCAGATGATGGCCACCCTGTTCGACGGCATCACCCGCCACAATCCGGAAGGCCTGTGGTTCCGCCGCTACGCCCAGCAGCACGGCTTCAAGGACGCTATCGCCTGGCGCGACGGCGGCCAGCCTATTCCCGAGGGCGAGGAGGCCCGCGCCGCCATCCGGGAGCTTGACGCCCGGGCGGCTGGCAAGCCATCGTCTGAAAGGCGCTGAACCTTCCGGTTCAGGCGACCGGCAGCTTGCCCTTGCGCCGGGCGAACGCCTCCAGCTCCGTCCGCGCTTCCGGGGTGGCGAAAGCGTTGCAGAAATCCTCCACCGCCACGGCGATGCTGCGGCGGTAGTCGAGGTCGTTCTGGCGCATGAACGCCGCCCGGGCCATGGCGACGCCGCGCGCCGGCTTGCCCGCCAGTTCCTCAGCCAGCAGGCGCGCCGCCGCGTCCAGCTCGCCAGCGGGAACGATGCGGCTGACAAGGCCCAGTTCGCGGCCTTCCTGGGGCGTGAAGGAGCGGCCGGTGAACAGAAGTTCGAACGCCCGGTGCCGTCCGATGATGCGCGGCAAATGGGCGAAATGGATCGCCGGCGGCAGGCCGAGGTCGATTTCCGGATAGCCGAGGGTGGCGTTATCGGCGGCGATGATGATGTCGCAGGAGATGGCCAGGGTCATGCCGCCGCCGCGCGCCGTGCCGTTGACGACGGCGACCGAAGGTTTGCCCAGATTGTGCTGGGCGTCATAGAGATTGATGTAGAGGTCTTGCAGGGTCTCGCGCACCGCCTCGGGCGAGGCCGTGAGCATCAGCGGCAGATCGAGCCCGGCCGAAAAGCGCCCCGGCACGTCGCTGGCCAACAGCACCACCCGCACCGCCGGATCGGCCGAGGCGCGCTGCAGGGCGCCAATCAGGCTTTTGAGCAACGGGATGTTCAAGGCGTTGACCGGCGGGCGGGCAAGGGCAATGCGCGCCACGCCGTTGCTGACGCTGTAATTGACGGTGTCGGATCCGTGGCTCACGTCGTTTCTTCCTGTTCAGTTATTCTTGTGTGGGCGTCGTCATGCCAGGGACCTGGAACCAGGAACTTGGAACCAGGAACCAAGCGCATGGAACGATGAGCCTGACGCACGACGGCCTGCAAGGCGCAGCGCTGCCGGAACGCCCGTCCAGCAAGGTATGCCATGCGCCATTCAGATCTGACCAGACGCCGGTGAGGCGGGCGCGCCGGCGTCTGGGGCAGGCCTCAGGCTACCAGCAGCGAGGTTGCCTGGGCCAGCGAAACCGGGGCGTCGTTGAGCAGCAGGTCGATGGCCTCATCCTCCCAGCGCAGGGCGTCGAGCGAGGCTGGATCAGAGCGGTGGAGGCGGTGTTCCAGCACGAAGCGGGCCAGCAGCAGCCGCCGCGCGTCGCCGCCGGCCGCCGCGACCGCCAGGCCTTCGCTGGCCATCAGGGCGGCGGTGGTCGCGTGGTACAGCTTGCCGGCGGCGACGCGGCAGAACCGTTCGTTTTCCGGATGCCGGGCGACTTCCTCCGCGAAGCGGAAGGCTTCGCCGACCGCGCCGTCGAGCCGGGTGCGGAACTGGCCGGGCAGACCGGGCGTCTGCTCCAGCCTGGCGTTCAGATCATCGCGCAGCGCCCCATGCGCCGCCACCTTCCCGACGGCGCGCTGCACCGCATCAAGGGCGTTGATATTGCTGGTGCCTTCCCAGATCAGGCCGAGGTGGGCGTCGCGCACCAGGCGGGCGTTGGGCCAGTCCTCAATATAGCCGTTGCCGCCGCGCGCCTCCATGGCGCCCGTGGCCACCGTGACATTGTCGCGGCAGGCGCGATATTTGGCGACCGGGGTCAGCAGCCGCAGCGCTGTTTCCGGCGCGGTGGCGGCGTAGAGCAGGGCGGAGAGAGCCTGTTCCGTCGGAACCATCAGCTTGAGCATCTGGCGGCGCATCAGCGGGTGGTCGATCACCGCCTTGCCGAAGGCGTTGCGGTGGCGGGCGGCCTGGAACGCCTCGTTGAGGCAGCGGCGCATCATGCCGGCGGCGCGGGCCAAATGGGAAACCCGGCTGGAATTGACCATGACCAGCATCTGCTTCAGGCCCTGGTCAAGTTCGCCCAGCTGATAGGCGACAGCGCCCTCAAACACGATTTCGCCGCTGGCCATGGTGCGGCTGCCGAGCTTGTCCTTCAGCCGCACAACCCGATAGTCGTTGCGCGAGCCATCCGGCAGGGTTTTCGGCATGAGGAACAGGCCGAGCCCGCGCCCGCCGCTGCCGGCGCCTTCCGGGCGCGCCAGCAGAACCGCCAGCTCGGCGTCAACATTGGAGCAGAACCATTTCTCGCCCCACAGCCGCCAGTGGTCGCCATCGCGCACGGCGGCGAGGTCGCCGGCGCCGACGTCGGAGCCGCCAGCCTTTTCCGTCATGAACTGGGCGCAGCGAAGCAACTCGCCCATGTCCTGGCTCCACATGCGATCCAGGTAGCGCGCCTTCAGTTCGTCGCTGGCGAAGCGGCGCACCAGTTCGGATGAGCTGTCGGTGAGATTGACCGGGCAAAGCAGACCGAATTCGGCCTGGGAGAAGAGGTAGTGAAAGACATATTTGGCGATGGCGGGCATGCGCTCCGGCCAGCCCATGACGCCGCCGCGATGGGTCATGGCGTGGATGCCGAACTGCCCGAAGGCGATCTGCTCCATCTCATGGTAGGCGGGGTGGAACTCCAGCCACTCCTCGTCCCGCCCCCTGGCGTCGCGCGGGTGCAGCACCGGCTGGCGGCGTTCGGCTGTTTCTGACAGCCCGTACAGCCGTTCGCCCGCCAGTTCGCCCAGCGCCGACAGGTGCGGCGTCAGGTGGGCCAGCAGCTTGTCCTCCATATACAACGGCGCCAGCGCGCGCAGGCTGCCGTCGATATCGAAGTAATTGAGACCGCGCGTGGTGGGAGCCAGCGCTTCGGAACGCCGGGCGCTCGCGGTTCGCGAGGCCAGGGCGTATGGAGATTGGGGCGCGTTCATGAAGCCAGCTTAGGGGCGATGCATCGCAGCGGCCAAACGACTTGTTCGCCCAGGGCATTGAGTTAAACTCAATGCATGTCATGGCGACGATTGCCTCCGCTGCACGCTATCCGCGCCTTCGAGGCCGTGGCGCGGCATCTGTCGATGACCCGCGCCGCCGGCGAACTGGGCGTGACGCCAGGCGCTGTCAGCCGTCACGTCCGGGCGCTGGAAGAGCACATGGCGACGGCGCTGTTCGTGCGCCGTCCCTCGGGCCTGGTGCTGACGCCGGCAGGCGAAACCCTGGCGGAGGCCACACGCGAGGGGCTGGACCGCATCGCCGACGCCGCCGGCGGCCTGAAGCTGCGCCGGTTCCGCCGCCTGGCGATCGGCGCCTATGGCTTCTTCGCCTCGCGCATGTTGCTGCCGCTGTGGCCGGCCCTGCGCGCCGCCCATCCCGATCTCGAAATTGATCTGCACACCAGCCTGAACCCGCTCGACCTGCTGCCTGGCCGCTTCGACGCGGTGATCGCCGTTTCCGACGCGACCGCGCGCGCCGGGCTGGTCACCCTGCCGCTGGCGCCCATCCGCACGCTGCCGGTCTGCGCGCCCGAATGGCTGAAGCATGGCGAGGTGGATTTCGCCGCCACGCCGCTGCTGCACGCCCGGGCGCGGCCGGATGACTGGCGGCGCTGGCTGGATCACGCCGGCTTCGGCGCCATCTCCGCCCAGAATGGCGGCGGCTTCGAGAGCATCGGCATGGCCATCGAGGCGGCGGCCGCGGGCCTGGGATGCGCCATGGCCATCGAGGCGTTGCTGCCCATGGACCTCGCCACGCGTCATATCGTGGTGGCGCACCCCATCGTGCGGCCAACGACGCGCTACTTCGTTCTGCAATATGACGCGCGGTTTGAGGACGACGCGGCGGTGAGCGCATTCGTCAGCTTTTTGCGCGAGCGTCTGCCGTCATTCGGCCAGATGCAGGAGGCGTGACAGGCGCCGTCATGGCCGCCTGGCATCTGGCGCGATGACGCTGATCAGGCTTTCGGCGCTGCGCAGCAGGGCGTTCGGGTCGCCATAGACCCGCTCCATCACCGCCAGGCCGCGGGTGAAGGTGACCACCAGCTCCGCCGCCTGCGCCGGCTCCAGCGTCAGTTGCTCGCGAACGCCAGGCCGCGACAGCGCCTCCGTCACAATGGCGGTGAGGTCGTTGAGCATCTGGCGGATGCGCGCGCGGATGGGCTGGCTTGCAAGGCTGCCGTCGCCAGCCGTCCGGGTAGTCAGGCAGCCGCGCGCCGGGCTTCCGGCAAGCATGCTGGCGGTCACCGCGTTGAACAGGCGGCGCAGCATCCGGCTTGCGTCATCGCCCGCCAGGCACGCCCTGGCGCTGTCCAGGAAGCGCGCCGCATAGCGGTCGTAGGCGCGAAGAAAGATCGCCTCCCGGTCGCCATAGGCATTGTAGAGCGATCCGCGCTGCACGCCTGTGGCGTTGGCCAGATCTACCATCGAAGTCGCTGCGACGCCCTGGCTCCAGAACAGCGCCAGCGCGTCTTCCAGCAAGGTGTCCTCGTCAAACTGCCTGACGCCAGCCAAGCCCGCCTCCAGATGGTTGTTGACAGCAATGTCAAAAATGACATGCTTGTCAAAGATAGCAGATTGCGCCGCTGCGCTCCAGAGCGCGCCGCCAGGGGCGCATGCCGGACAGGGGACGCGCGCGCCTTGCCCAACAGGCGGCGCTTTGCCCAACCGGGACGCGCTGGTTCAGAATGACAAAGATTGCCGGCCGGCGGTTGCCGTGAACGGGAGGGCGCCATGAGCCTTGAGGTTACGCCGGAGCGCGATGGGGCGGCTTCCCGGTTTCGTGGCCAGGTGCTGACGGCGTTGGGCCTGTCCGCCGGCGCCGCCGTGGCCCTCGGGCTGTCGCGCTTCGCCTACGGCCTGCTGCTGCCGCCCATGCGCGCAGATCTGGGCTGGACCTATGTGGAGGCGGGCGCGCTCAACACGGCCAATGGCGCCGGATACATTGGCGGCGCCCTCGTCGCCGCCCTCGCGGCGCGGCGCTGGGGCGCGGCGCGCGCCTTCATCGCCGGTTATGCGGTCAGCGTGCTCATCCTGCTGCTCACGGCCGCCACGGGCAATTTCCTGTTGCTGTTCACCCTGCGAACGCTTGGCGGCTTCTCCACGGCCTTCACCTTCATCCTCGGCGCGGCGCTCACGTCGGCGATCTGTCCGGCGGAAAATCCCCGGCGGCGTGGTCTGCTGGTCGGCCTTTACATGGCGGGCGTCAGCATCGCGGTGTTGCTGTCGGGGGCGGTGGTCCCGTTCATTCTCCAGGCCGGACCGCAGCGCTGGCCGGAGGCGTGGGCAGCTCTCGGGGGCATTGGCGTGATCGGCCTGCCGTTCGCCATCGCCGCCGCGCGCCGTGTCAGCGAGCCGGCGGGCAGGGCCGCGGCGAAGCTTGACAGGAGCCAGTTGCGCCAGCTGGCGCCGACTGTCGCTGGCTATGGCCTGTTTGGCGTCGGCTACGTCGGCTACATGACCTTCATCATGGTGCTGTTGCAAAGCCAGGGCGGCAGCAGCAGCCAGATGATCTGGTTCTGGTTCGTGCTGGGCGTCGTTTCCGCTGTCTCAAACCTGGTCTGGGGCCGGGTGCTTGGCGCCTTTGATGATGGGCGCGGGCCGGCCATGGTGTTTGCCATCGCCATGATCGGCGCCCTGCCGGTTCTGCTGTATCCGGGGCCGGCGGCAATGTTCCTGTCGGCCGTCATATTCGGGGGCAGCTTCATGGCCGGCCCCTCGTCGATCACCATTGTCGTCCAGCGCCAGCTGGAGCCCGCATGCTGGACAGCGGCGATTTCACTGCTGACGGTGTTTTTCGCTTTCGGGCAGGCGATCGGGCCGCTCATTGGCGGCGCCATTTCAGACGCCGCAGGCAGTGTGGCGGCCGGGTTCTGGACCACGCCCGTCTTGCTCGGGATCGCCGCCTGCGCCAGCCTGCTGCAACGCCCGCCAGCCAGAGCGCTTTCCGGTCAGACAGAAACGTCTGATCGAAGACCAGAACGCGCTCAAACCAGGGGCTCTACGCGCTGACGCTGGTCGCGCCGTCGTCCGGCGCCACGCGCGGCTCCGGGGAAAGCACCAACAGGCCGTTGACCACAAGCTCTGAAACCTCGCGGGCGTAGCGGCGCACCAGCGCGTGGCTCAGGGCGCCGTCGCCAAGAATGGTGCGCCGGGACTGCTCGGACGAGAAGATATGGGCGCAGGCCCCGTCGATGGCGAAGCCGATCAGGTTCGGATCGACACTGCGGAACGCGCCCTGCGCCACGCCTTCGGCGACAATCGCCCGCCGCGCCTCGGCGACAGGCTGGACCAGGGTTTCCGCCACCCGCGCGGAGGCTTCGGGCGAGCCCTCGCGCAGCAGTTTTTGCAGCAGGCGGTGCAGATACGGCCGCGCGTAATAGGCTTCGACAAGCCCCCGGACATGGGCGGCGATTTTCGCTGCCGGCGTGATGTCCGACGCCAGCAGGCGCTCCAGATGGGCGGCCGCCTGCTGGGCGTCGGCCTCGACGATGGCGAGCATCAGCCCTTCGCGATTGCCAAAATAATAGCTGACGAGGGCGACATTGGAGCCGGCCCGCTCCGAAATGTCGGCCAGGGACACCTCAAGCACCCCGCGTTCGGTCATCAACGACCGCGCCGCCTCAACGATGCGTTGCGGGGTCTGTTGCAGCAGGGCGGGAGCAGGCTTCATCTGTAACCCGTCGCTCAGGGCGTTTTTGGCGAAGCGGAATGCGCTTCAACAAGGAAAATGCGTTTAGCCGGACAACCAGGGCAAACGCCGCTTCATCACGAACGGATTTGGCCCTGGAACCCATGCAGCGGGATGGACGCAGTCCACCTGCTGAGGCGTACTCCACATCCGCCGCATCGAAACGGGGCGGATGTATCGTTCATATTGAATCGCCGGGGTGTTTCAATACCGGCGCGCCCCTCCGCCCAAGCATTTTCGACCAGACCGGGCGCGACTTTGGACCAGGAGAGCAGACGATGCGCGCGCCAGGGCCATGGGCCGGGAGGCGCCTCAAGCGCGACGCCCCAAAAGCGATGCCTCAAGATCGACGCCTCAAGAGCCTCAACCTCCAGGAATTGTTGCCAGCTGGCGCCCTCATGCGGAGCCGGCGCGCGGCTCCGCATGAATCCGTCAGGCTCAGGACGCTGTCTTCGCCCGCACGCTCCAGGTGTGCTCGCCAAGTTGCGGCGCCGGCCGCCCTTCGGAGGCCAGCGGCTCTGCGAAACGCACCGGATGCTTCATGGCGAAATAGGCGCCTTCGACCGGATGATCCTGGTGGGAGAAAAACGTCGTTTGCGCCAGATGGGCGTCATTCATGATGTCGCCGATATCGCGCACGGCCTGGGCCGGGATCTGGGCCGCGCGGCACATCTCCAGCAGTTCGGCCGTGGTGAACCCGGCGGTGAGACGCGCCAGTTCGCGATAGAGCAGCGCCAGGTTGACGCCGCGCAGCTTGCGGGTGGCGAAACGCTCATCCTTCATGAAATCCGGGTTGCCCAGGGTTTCGAAAACCGTGAACCAGGACTCGTCCGTATAGGGCACGATGCTGATATAGCCGTCACGGGTCGGAAATGGCTGCCGGTCGGGATCGATCTGCCGGAAGTAGCCGACGGGCGCATTCGGCGGATCGAAGGCGAGGCCGCCCAGGTGCTCGATCAGCATGAAGTGGGAGAAGGCCTCGAACATCGGGATCTCGACCTTCTGCCCCTCGCCGGTGCGCAGCCGGTGAATGATGGCGGCGAGCACTCCATAGACCGCATGCAGGCCGGCGACCTTGTCGGCGATCAGCGACGGCAGATAACGGGCGCGCGGATCGCCATCGACCCGCGGCAGCAGGCTCGCGGCGCCCGTCGCCGCCTGGATGACGTCGTCATAGGCCTGGAGGTCCGCATAGGGCCCATCCTGACCAAAGCCGACGCAATGGGCGTAAACGATCCCCGGGTTGGCGGCCCGCACCGTCTCATAGTCCAGCCCCAGGCGCTCCATGGCCTTGCCGCGCACATTGCAGACGAACACGTCGGCTTCCCTGAGCAAAGCGTTCATGCAGGCGAGGTCGTCCGGGTTCTTGAGATTGAGCGTGACCGACTGCTTGCCGCGATTGATCGCCAGGAAGCCAGGGCTCATGCCCGGTGTCTTTTTCGCCTTGCCCGACCAGCGGAAGCTGTCGCCGCCGGCCGGGTTTTCAATCTTGATGACCTCGGCGCCCAGCTCCGCCAGAACATGCGTGCAATAGGGGCCGAACACCACGCTCGTCAGGTCAACGACCTTGACGCCCGCCAGCATCGGCTGGCCGTCCGCCGGGGCGATCATGAGCCGCTCCATTGGGGTTTGCGTTTTTCGGCGAAGGCGGTGACGCCTTCACGGAAATCGCGGGTCCGCATCAGCCTGCCGAAGATCCGGTTGTTGGCGTCCATCGCCTTTTCAAGCGATTCCAGTTCTTCCAGCCGGTTCAGCGCCTCCTTCGATGCCCGGATCGCCGATGGCGAGTTTTCCAGAAGCCGGGCGGCGAGGGCGCGCGCCGCCGCCATGGCCTGGCCGTCCTCCACCTGCTGGTTGATGACGCCCAGGGCCTCCGCCTCTGCGGCGCTGAAATGGCGGCCGGTGAGGATCAGCTCCATCGCCGCCTTGCGTCCGATCTGCCGGGTCAGGCGCTGCACGCCGCCAGCGGCGGCGTAAAGGCCCACCTTCACCTCCGGCAGGGCGAACCGCGCCGTGCTGTCGGCCACCGCCAGATCGCAGGCGAGAACGATCTCCAGGCCGCCGCCCATGGCGACGCCGTTGACGGCGGCGATTACCGGCTTGGTGCGGTCAAAGCGCCCGCACAGGCCAGCGAACCCGGTTGGCGGGATCGACATGTCGCCGCCCTTCGCCGTGACCTTCAGGTCGTTGCCGCTGCAGAACGCCCGGTCGCCGGCGCCGGTGATGACGCCGACCCACAGGTCGGGATCGCGCTCGAACTCGTCCCAGATTTCATGCAGCTCGAAATGAACGGCGCTGTGCAGGGCGTTCATGGCGTCGGGACGGTTCAGCGTCACCTCCAGCACGTGGCCGTCGCGGCGGACAAGCACATGCTCAAACCGCCGCTCCGGCAGGCCGCCCGCCGGGGCGGGCTCGCACAGGCGGTGCGACGGCGCGATGAAATTGGCGCCGTTCTCATGGACGATGCGCACCCGCCTGCCGACCGGATCATCCGCATGCAAGCTGTACAGGGTCGGACGATGGCCGGTGCGGGCCCGGGCGAGAATCCGCCCCTTGCTGTTGGAGGCGATGATATAGCCGCGCGACGGGCGGCCCTTCTTCCACGTAACCGTATAGGCCTCGATGGTCGCCTCGGTCGCCTCCGCCAGCAGGCGCGGCGCGGGGGCTGAGTCGATGCGCGCCTGAATGTCGTCGCCAGGAACGCGGACGTGGCGCGGGGCCCAGGCCTGCGGCGGCGTGGTGGAATAGACGCCAGCGGCTTCCTTGGAGAGGAAGCCGCCATTGGCCAGCACCAGCCCCCACGATCCGGGCGCCGCCCGCATCCGCTCCGCCATCGTGGCGATGGCGTGCATGGAATAATTGTTGCCGGCGCCGCCGAAGAACGGCAGGCCGCCCGTCACCGTGCAGGGCGTCTGGCGCCAGTCGAGGTCAAGCGCTTCGGCGGCGATCAGCACGGCGCAGGGAAAACAGCTGTACAGGTCGAACTGGCTGATATCGGCGGCGGTCTTGCCCGCCATGGCAAGCGCGCCATGCAGCGCCGCTTCCATGGCGCGCGACCGCGACAGGTCTGGGCGCTCGACGATCAGCCGGTCCTTCGCGGCGGCGTAGCCGTGCAGGAACACCCATTTCGACGGGTCGATCCCGGCCTCGCGCGCGGCGCCGACGGAGGTCAGGATCAAGGCGGCGCCCTGGTTCACCGCATCCTGCGCCACGTGCCATTTCAGATAAGGATCGGCGATGCGATAATTGGCGGCGCTTTCGGTGGCGAGAAACGCGCGGTCGCGCGCCTCGGGGAACTGCGCGTAAGGGTTCTGCGCCGCAACGGCGGAAAAACCCTCCAGAAGTTCCGATATCAGCGCGACATAGGCCGCCTGGTCGAGGCCGAGACGGTTGCGCAGGGCATGCTCGAACACCGTATAGCTCTGGGTCGGCATGCCAAGGCCATTGGCGATCTCGTATTCAGACAGCAATGTCGGGCCGATGCCGCGATCTTCCCATGGCTGCTCGACGCTGCGGGACCAGTCCAGCCGGGCTTTCGTCTTCAACGCCGTCTTGAGGGCGGCGATCGCCTCCGAGCCGGCGAGCAACGCCGCGCGCATATCGCCAGCGAAAATCGCCTCCGCCGCCTCGTTGACCAGCGCCTGGGGCTGGTCGCCGCCGACGACTGAATAAACGCAGCGGGCAGGCGACAGGCCCAGCTCCGCCGCCAGCGTCGCCGGCGGGTTGGCGCAACGGCCAAGCGGATGGCGCACGCTTCGCATGGAATCGTGGTTGGCGCGGACGACGAAGACGCTGTCGATCAGGGAAGCCAGCGCGGCTGCCGCGCCGCTGTCAGCCAGAGCGGCCCTGGCGGCGTCGACCTGAAGGCCCAGCGGATCTGGCGCCGCCGCCACGTCCTTGCCGTCCCAGTGGCGAACGATCTGGCCAACGCCGACCAATACCGGAGTGCGGGGATCTGTTTCCAACATGGTCGGCTCGGTCTCCTCATATGACTTAAATGGTTATTTAAACTCCGCCTAAATGAACATTTAATATCAGTCAATGCACATGACCCGCCGGCGCCGCCAGGCGGCGAAGCATCATGGAGCAGCCAGGCGGCAAAACGTCTGGCTATGGAGCGGCCAGAAGCTTTTCCGTTTGGCGAAACGGCTGGCGAGGCGGGGCGCGCGGCAACGCGCGCCGCGACGGCGTCGCCGGGGCGCCCCAGCGCTCAGAAGCGGGAAACGAGGAGTGGGAGACCAGGAGAGGGAGCCCAGGAGCGGGAGACCCGGAGCGAAAGGCCAGGAAAGGGAGGCCAAGAAAGGGAGCCAAGGAGACCGGGGGGCGGCGAAGCCGCATCGCGTCAGGGCGCCGCGTCAGAGCATGCCGCGTCAGAGCATACCTGGTCAGAGCATGCCGGGTCAGTGCAAGCCGGGTCAGTGCAAGCCCGGTAAATTCCGGTTCGCATGGGTCTGGTCCATCTGGTTGATGTGATGGGATTTTGTCGGGAAAATTCCAGTTCGCTTTTCCCGAAAGCGCGCCCATCGCGCTGCTGCATCCGACATTTGCTCCCCGCGCGATGGGGGGAGGCAAATGTCAGGCCGGCTCCGCCGGAATTCAGTCGTCGAAGCCCACGAAGGTCGTGGCTTCATCCACCGATTTGCGACGCGAAATCACGCTGTTGGCGGGAAAACTATCGTCCGGGTACCCCATGGCGATGCACATCATGATGACCTGATCATCAGCGATGCCGGCGTGCTCGCGCACGACAGGCGACTGCATGATGCCCTGGCTGTTGATGACGCAGCCGAGCCCCCGCGCCCAGGCGGCGTTGACCAGCGCATTGGCGACGGCGCCGCAATCGAACGGGGCGATATCGCTGCCGTGCACCGTCCGGTCATAGGTAATGACCACCGACACCGGCGCGTCGAACTGGCGAAAGCCGCGCATGACCCAGTCCAGACGCTTCTCCTTGTCGTGGCGCTCGATGCCCATGGCGCCGAAGAGCTGCTTGGCGATGTCAATCTGCCGCTCCCGGTGCGCCGGGTCGGACTCATCGCGGATGCGAAACTCGCGCGAATGCGGCACCCCGGCCAGATTGCGCTCGGTATTGCCAGCGCGAATGCGATCGAGCGGCGCGCCGGTCAGCACGTAGAAGTTCCAGGACTGGGTATTGTGCGAGGAGGGTGCGCGCATGGCGACCTCGAGGATCTCGCGGATCAGTTGCTTCGGAACCGGAGCGGATGTGTAGCCGCGAATGCTGCGACGGCCGCGCACGACGTCTTCGTAGCTGGCGCCCTGCTGAACCGGTGCTGTCATGGGTGTCTCCCTGGTGATGTTTATGGTTGCCTGGCCGTGACGGGCGGCGATTTGTGCGGGCCTGGACAATGCCGGGCATCCTTGTCGGGTCGTTGTGGCGGCGCGGGGCGCTTCATGCAACGTCTGGCGGGCCGCCTCTTGCTGACGCCGCGCCTGCAGGAGCGGGCCCGAAGCCTGTGGGCCTGGCGCTCAGACCGGAGCGCCGGGCGTCTGGTCCTCAAAACTGGTGCGGCCGCCAGCGGCCATGCCGCCATCCACGACAAGGTCGTGGCAATTGACAAAGGCGCCTTCGTCGGACGCGAGGAATAGCGCCGCCGTGGCGATATCGTGGGGCGTTCCCGAACGGTGCAGCGGCGTTGCCCGGGCGAGGTTCTGCGTCAGCTTGCGCATTTTTGCTTCTGAATGCGCCGGGTCAAGGCCCGTGGCGACCTGCGATCCGCCAAAGAAAATCGGCGTGGCGATTGCCCCTGGCGAGATGCTGTTCACGGTAATGCCGAAGGGGCCAAGCTCCAGGCCGGCCATTTCGGTGGCGCGGCGCACCCCAGCCTTGGCGATGGAATACAGATAGCCGCCCATATGGCCGCGGATGGCGGCGATGGAGGCATTGTTGATGATGGCGCCGCGTCCCTGGGCTTTCATGACAGGCGCGGCGTAACGGATGCCGAACAGCACGCTGCCCAGCAGCAGGTCCATGGCGTGATGATAATCATCGCCGGTGATGGTGTCGGCGTTGCCGCGGGTTGGGCCGCCGGCATTGGAGAACAGGCAATCCAGCCGGCCAAAGCGCGCCGCCGTCGCGTCGATCGCCCGCTTCACGTCCGCCTCAAGCGCCACGTCGGTGGCGATGAACGCGGCGTTGGCCCCCAGTTCGGATGCAAGCGCTTCGCCCTTGCCGACGTTGCGGCCGGCGATCATCACTTTTGCGCCTTCCGCGACAAACAGCCTGACGGTCGCTTCCCCAATGCCGCTGGTTCCGCCGGTAATCAGCGCCGCCCGGCCAGCAAGACGATTTCCCATCCGTTTCCTCCCCTGAAGCGTTATTGCGGCGCCATTGTTCTGTTGCCGGCATGGGCGGTCCGCTCCACGCGGCCGTGCAAACGCCTGATCAGAAAAACCGCTGGCAACCGGTTAATGTTATCGCACCGGACGACTTTGCCGGTTGCGGTGCGCAGGATGTGCGAGCGGATGCAAACGTCAAAATCGGCAAGGCAGCATCTGTCCCGGCCTGCGTTGAGGCAAGCGGATTCAGTCGCGATGGCGCGTCGCGTCCCACATCCGGGCATCGCGAATCCGTATCACGGCATATGTCGCGGCATGTGTCGCCGCGCACATACGGAGCCGGGCGGCGGGCCTATGTTGCCTGCATGAAACGCGGGCCAGTCGCCTGGCGTTTCGGGGATCGGGAGATCCCCACTCCAGCGAGACCTCCCTGAATTTGGCCGCCTCAAAAGGGCGGCCTTCTTTTTTGTGCGCCAGAGCGTCCCTCAGGGCCAGGAAGCCCCTCAGAACAGGGTGGCAAGATCCGTGCGCTCGAAGTTCTTCAGTTCATCCGTGCGGCCGTCGCGGATTTTCAGCACCCATTCCGGGTCGGAGATCAGCGCGCGACCAACGCCCACCAGGTCGAACTCTCCGGCTTCCAGGCGGCGCAGCAGGCCATCGAGAGACGCGGGCTTTGAACCCTCGCCAGCGAAAGCTGCGATGAATTCGCCGCTCAGGCCAACCGAGCCAACGGTGATGGTGACCTTGCCGGTGAGCTTTTTGGCCCACCCCGCGAAATTCAGGTCAGATCCCTCGAACTCCGGCTCCCAGAAACGGCGCTGCGAGCAGTGGAAGACGTCAACGCCGGCCTCGGCGAGCGGCTCCAGCCAGGCGCGCATTTCTTCAGGATTATGGGCGATGCGCGCGTCGTAGTCCTGCTGCTTCCATTGCGACAGGCGCAGGATCAGCGGGACGTCGGGGCCGATCGCCTCACGCGTCTGACGCACGATTTCGGCCGCGAAGCGGGCGCGTTCCGGGATGCCGGCGCCGCCCCAGGCGTCGTCGCGCTCGTTGGTCCCGCGCCACAGAAACTGGTCGATCAGATAGCCATGCGCCCCATGCAGTTCCACGGCGTCGAAGCCGATGTCCTTCGCCGCCCGCGCGGCGCGGCCGAAGGCGTGCAGGGTGTCAGCAATCGCTTCTTCGGTCATTGGCTCGGTGAAGCGCTTGCCGGGGCGCGACAGGCCGGACGGAGCGTCCACCGGCTGCGGGTCCCACGACGGATCACGGCCACGCGCCGCGCCCACATGCCAGAGTTGCGGCGCGATCAGGCCACCCTCGGCGTGTACGCCATCGACGACGCGACGCCAGGCGGGCAGGGCGTCGCCGAAGAAGTCGGGCACATTCGGGTCATTCTTCGCGGCGGGCCGCTCGACGACAGTGCCTTCGGTGACGATCAGCCCCACATCGGCGGCGGCGCGCCGGCGATAATAGGCGGTGACATCGCCAGTTGGCACGCCTTTCGGCGAAAACGAGCGCGTCATGGGCGCCATGACGATACGGTTCTTGAGGCGCAAGCCCTTGAGATCGAAAGGCTGGAACAGGGCGTCTGCTGACAATGCCGTCTCCATTCGTTGGCGCAACGCGGACATGCGCCGGAACTCAGACATATGTGTCAGCCTGACCGTTTATCAATCCAGTAATTTTTTCTTCGGACTGGCGGCAGCCCCCGCCCATGCCGCGCCAGCTTTGGCGCGCGCGGCGGGGGGGGGGGGCGGCACAGCGCGCGATCGCACGCCGGGTACGGTGGAAGGCCTACGGCTTTTCATCATCCGCGCCGCTGTCCTTGCGGCGGCGGCCGGAGGCTTTGCCCGCGGTTGAAGCCAGCGCGCGATCCTGGGAAAACGAACGTAGCCCGGCGTCCACATTCCGTCCGCCCTTGCGGCCGGCAGCCGCGGCAAGTTCTGGCTGGGCCGAAAAGGCCCGTTTTTCCTTCGGCACGCTTTGCCCGCCAAGACTGGCGATAGCTTTCACTTTTGCCGGATCCATTGCAGCAAATCCCCGACGGGATCGCGGTTTTTCATCACTCATGGCCTCACCCCCTGAATTCTGCTTCATGAGTGCCGGTTGCGGTGGATTTGGTTCAAATTTTTCGCGGCATTGTGGCCCGTGCGGCAAATCCACGGCATTCCAGCGGATTAATTGCGTCGCCGGGGTCCCCTGACGTCCGCTGCAACGCGAGACGCACAATGCTTCCGCAACAAACTCCGCCCTGAAGCCTGCCCCCAAGGCAGCCACTAGGTCATTTCAGACCGGCGCACATGGCCATTTTGGCATAGACGGATGGTGGCGCCGGCCGGGATCGGGCGCCCAAAGCGAAGCTGGCGCATCCCGCATGTCTGCGTCCCGGCACATCGGGCGACCGGCCGGCAGGCCAATGGTTCGCGCCTCGAATGCGCGCGGAGTATCATGTAAATATTTGAAATTATTTATGTATTAAAAAACAACGCCCGCGGCTCCGCCCCAGCCGCACCACACGGTTTGCCGTCAGGCGCGAACGGAAGACCGAAACCATTCCGCCAGGGCTTGCGGAAAATATACTGATGAGTATATAAAAGTACCAATTGGTTAAAGCGACTGGTTCACCGGTCAGGCAAGCGGGAACACAACATGGGTAGCACTCCGTTCAGGGTCGCCGTCATTGGCGCGGGCGCCTCCGGCATCGCCACCGGCGTCCGGCTCAAGCAAGCCGGCATTGCCTTCGACATCTTTGAGCGCGCCAACGACGTCGGCGGCACATGGCGCGACAACCGCTACCCGGGCCTTGCCTGCGACGTGCCTTCGCATCTGTATCGCTATTCCTTCGCGCCCAACGCCGAGTGGACGCACGAATATGCGCCGGCGGCCGAGATCCACGCCTATTTCCGCAAGGTTGCCGAGGATCTTGGCATTCTCGCCCATGTCCGGCTGTCGAATGAGATGAAGACGGCTGAATACGCCGGCGACGGCCTGTGGCGCCTCGTCACCAGTCAGGGCGACCAGGGGCTTTATAACGCCGTGATCCTCGCCACCGGCATCCTGCACCAGGCGGTGCTGCCGGAAATTCCTGGTCGCGACAGCTTCGCCGGAGCTGCCTTCCACAGCGCGCGCTGGGACCGGAGCCTTGATATTGCCGGCAAGCGCGTCGGCGTCATCGGCGCCGGCTCCACCGCGACGCAGATCCTGCCGGCCATCGTTGACCGGGTTGCCTCCGTGTCGCTGTTCCAGCGCACGCCGCAGTGGATCAGCCCGGTGCCGAACAATGCTTTCTCCGAAGAGAAGAAGCAGCAGTTCCGCGACAATCCGGAAAAGATGGGCGAGCTGTACGCATTCCTCAACGACGTCTTCAACAACCGCTTCGCCTCGGCGCTGGTCGGCGCCAATGACGAAGCCCTGGCCGAAATGGCCCGCGCCTGCCGGGAAAACCTGGAGAACAACGTCCATGATCCGGATCTGCGCCGCCGTCTGACGCCGGACTACCAGACCGGCTGCAAGCGCCTGATCGTCTCGGACAAATTCTATCCGGCCATCCAGAAGGACAACGCCCATCTGGTCGATACGCCAATTGCCTGCATCGAGCCGGGTGGGGTGCGCACGAAGGATGGGGAGCTGCACGAGCTGGACGTCATCGTCTACGCCACCGGCTTTGATCCCTTCGCCTTCTTCCGCCCGGCGGTGATCACCGGCCGCGACGGCGTCACGCTGAACGAGCGGTGGAAGGACAGCTGCCAGGCCTACCGCTCCGTGGCCGTACCCGATTTTCCCAACCTGTTCTTCATTGGCGGCCCCAACAGCCCCATTGGCAATTTCTCCTATCTGCGCACCGCGGAAGTGCAGATCGGCTACGCCATGCAACTGGTGCGGATGCTGGCGGATGGCGCGCACCGTGAGATCGAGCCGACCCGCGTGGCGACCGAGACGTTCAACGCCGAGGTGTCGGAGGCAATAAAGCACACGGTCTGGGCCACCGGCGGCTGCACCAGCTGGTATTTCGACAAGCAGGGCAATGTGGTGTCGTGGCCGTGGACCTACGCCCGCTTCGAGGCGGACCTCGGCGCACCCCGCATGGATGAACTGAAGGTCGCCTGAACGGGGAAACAACGTGTCCCAGATCATGTCAGCAGATCGTCAGCGCGCCGCCGGCGCGGGCGGCGTCCCCGATCGCCATGACGCGGTATTGCGCTACGTGCTTGAGCGCCGCGCCGCCGCCCATCCGGACCGGCCGTTCCTGCGCTTTCCGGATGGCGCGCTGATCACTTACCAGGCATTCCGCCAATCGGTGGAAGAACTGGCCGCCGGTCTTGCGGCGCTTGGCGTGAAGCAGGGCGACAACGTCAACGTCTGGCTGCCCAACACCGTCGACATCGTCCAGGTGTGGTTCGCCATCAACTGGCTCGGCGCGGTCTATGTGCCGATCAACACCGCATATCGCGGCGGGGTGCTCGCCCATGTGCTGGCCAATGGCGGCGCCTCGGTGCTGGTCGCCTCTGGCGCGCTGCTGGAGCGGCTGCGGGGCGTGGATCGCGGCGCCATCCGGACCATTGTCGTTCAGGGCGGGACCGACTCCGTTATCGACGGCGTGGAGATGATCCCGCTCGCCGCCGTGGCCCGCGATGCATCGGAGCTGCCGCCGCTGGCCCGGCCCATCGAGCCATGGGACCCGCAGTCGATCATCTATACCTCCGGCACGACAGGCCGCTCCAAGGGCGTGGTCAGCTCCTACGCCCACATGTGGTGCATGGGCGGGCCGGCCTCCTATCCGATGCTGGACGAGACGGACAGCGTGCTGTGTTTCCTGCCGTTCTTCCACATCGGCGGCACGTTGCCGGTGTTGCTGATGCTTGACCGGGGCGGCGCGGTCGGGCTCGGCGGCGATTTCAGCACCGAAGGGTTCTGGCCAGCGGTGCACGCTACCCAGGCGACCTACAGCATCCTGCTCGGGGTGATGGCGAGCTTCATCATGAAGCGCCCGCCGTCGGCGGAAGACCGCCAGCATACCCTGCGCAAGGTCACCATGATCCCGCTGCCGGGTGATTCACAGGCGTTCGCCGCGCGCTTCGGCGTCGATGTCTGGACCCTGTTCAACATGACCGAGCTAAACACGCCGATCGTCTCTGAACGCAATCCGGCGACGCCGGGAACCTGCGGCAAGGCGCGTCCTGGCAACGAACTGCGCATTGTCGACGCCCATGACTGCGAGGTCGCGCCCGGCGAAACCGGCGAACTGATTGTCCGCAGCGATGCGCCATGGGCGCTGAATTCTGGCTATTTCGGCAATGTCGAAGCAACCGCCGCCGCCTGGCGCAATGGCTGGTTCCACACCGGCGACGCCTTCCGTGTCGACGCCGACGGCAATTACTTCTTTGTCGATCGCATGAAGGACGCCATCCGCCGGCGCGGGGAGAATATCTCCTCGTTCGAGGTGGAGGCGGAAATCCTGGCCCATCCGGCGGTGCGCGAATGCGCCGTGGTCGGCGCGCCAGGCGAGCATTCGGAGGACGACGTGCTGGCCATCGTCGCCGCCGCGCCGGGCGCGACCATCGATCCGGCGGAGCTGCTGGCGTTCCTGCAGCCGCGCCTCGCCCACTTCATGCTCCCCCGCTACATCCGCGTCGTCGCCGACCTGCCGCGCACGCCGACCCAGAAAATCGAGAAATACCTGCTGCGGGCCGAAGGGGTGACGGAAACGGTCTGGGACCGCGAGCGGGCGGGCATCCGGGTTCGCCGCGAGAAGCTCTCCAACTGAACAATGACAGGAGCAGGGCGCGCCATTGGGAGGCCGACGCCATGACAGGGAAGGAAACCACATGAAGCGCATCGCACTGGTTACCGGCGCCTCGCAGGGCGTCGGCCTCGGCATCGTCCGGGTGTTTCTCAAGCACGGCTGGCGGGTGTTCGGCGTCGACCAGAAGCCGGCTGACGCCTCGCTCGCCGCCCATGAGGACTATGCCCACCAGGTCGGCGATCTGCGCGAGGCGGCGGACTGCGAGCAGGCGATCACCGGCTGCCTCGCCAGCTTTGGCCGCCTCGACGCCCTGGTCAACAACGCCGGCCTTGGCAACGCCCGTCCGTTCCTCGAAACTTCTGACGATGACTATGAGCGTTATTATTCCATCAATGTGCGGCCAGTGCTGCGCCTGTGCCGCTTCGCCCTGCCGGCGCTGAAGGAAACGAAGGGCTCTATCGTCAATATCGCCTCGGCTTTTGGCCTGGTGGGCGTTGGCGTCAGCGCCGCATACGTGCCGACCAAAGCCGCCGTCATCGGCATCACCACGATGCTGGCCACCGAATTTGGCCGCGACGGCGTGCGCATCAACGCCGTGGCGCCGGGCCTGATCTGGAGCCCTGGCGCCGACGAGCGCATCCGCAACAACAAATGGTGGCATCGCATGATGGTCGAGGGCACGCCGCTCGGCCGCGTTGGCCAGCCGGAGGAGATTGGCGAGGCCTGCGCTTTTCTGGCGTCGGAAAACGCCGGCTTCATCCATGGGGTCGTCCTGCCGGTGGACGGCGGCTGGTCGATGGCGAAGTTCCTGCCCGAACCGGCGGATTTCTGAGCCAAAGCCAGCCGGGCCATTTTCCGGCAAAGGCGCCTGGGGAACCCGTCCCGCTGGGCCGGGCCGTTTCATCGCGTGACTCAATTTACCTAATAGTATTAATATATACCATCAGGTAGGATGAGCGACCTCGATCTGGAAACGAGGGGAGGCCCCGCGCGATGCGCGGCCCACCGGCGCCTGATCCGCCCCGTCAACCGGAGCAAGCAAATGGATGCAGCAGAATCTGCCGCCGTGCGGCCGCGCGACTGGATGCGCCACTCGCAGCTAGAGGGGCTCGTGGCGCTGGTTGCCGGCGCCGGCAGCGGCATCGGCGAGGAAACCGCCCGCGTTATCGCGGCCAATGGCGGCAAGGTGCTGGTCACCGACATCCGCGGGGAAGCGGCGGACAAGGTCGCCGCCGCCATTGTCGCCGGTGGCGGCGCGGCGATCGCCGCCGCCATGGATGTGGCCAACCAGACGGATATCGACGCGGCGGTCGCCGCCGCCGTCGCCGCCTGGGGACGGCTGGACATCGTCATCAACGCCGCAGCCCTTGTGAAGGCGGGCCGGGTGGAAGACAGCGACCTTGAGGACTGGCGGCGCAGCTTCCGCGTCAATATCGAGGGCGCCATCATGCTGTCCCGCGCCTGCCTGCCGCATCTGCGCCAGAGCCCGCACGGCTCCGTGGTCAATATCGCCTCGCTCGCCGGCATCGGCGCCTATCCCAATGGCGGCCCTTACGGCGTCACCAAGGCGGCCCTGATCGCCCTGACGAAGACCATGGCGCTTGAATGGGTGGACCATGGCGTGCGCGTCACTGTGGTGAGCCCCGGCACCGTCGAAACGCCGCTGATGCGGGCGGTGCTGACGCCGGACGTCATCAGGCAGCGCGCCGCCCGCATTCCCATGGGACGCCTCGGCCAGGCGTCGGAGCTGGCCGATACAATCGTCTTCCTGGCCTCGCCAATGGCGTCTTTCATCACTGGCCAGAACCTGAACTGCGACGGCGGCCTCTCCCAGGCGCTGATGGTGCAGAAGTTCAACGCCGATCTGTGATGGATCAGCGGGCGCGGCGGACGGACGATGGCGGTGACTTGCGCTGACGCGCCCGGCCGGATTTTTCCGGGTGATTTGATTGAACGCGTTGTCCTCGCGCAAAGTGGCGTCCGCTTTGCCGGAAAACGTTTTAAGTTGCGGCAAAATGGATCGCGCCGGACGTTCACGCGCCCGGCCAGCGCCCGTTTCAGCGGCATGCGATTATGGAGAAACGCCCTTGTCAGAAACAGTCACACGCTTTGGCGATCTGTCTGGCCGCGCCGCCAGGCTCTGGCCCGATGCGCCCGCCGTCAGCTTTCGCGACCGGCGGTTGAGCTTCGCCGAACTGCATGCCCAGGTTGATCTGGCCGCCCGGGCATTGCTGGCGCATGGGACAGGCAAGGGCGATGTGGTTGGCATGTGGATGACCAACCGGATTGATTTCACGGTGATTTTCCTCGCCGCGCAACGCATTGGCGCCATCGTCGCGCCCCTGAACACCCGCTATCGCGAATACGACGTTTCCTATGCCCTGCAACTTGCCGAGTGCAAGATTCTGTTCGTGGTGGAGCGGTCCGGTCCGGTTGAATACGTCAGCATGCTGAAGGGGGCGCTGCCGGGCTTCGATGGCCTGCGCTTTGACGGAGCCGAGGGGTTCCCACACCTGCAGCACGTCGTCATCGTCAGCGATGCGCCAGCTGATGCGCCAACCGCATGGACGCGTTTTCTCGCCCGGGCCGGGGAGGTTTCCCCGGCGCAGCTGGAGGCCGCCGCCGCGGCGGTGACACCGCAGGATATCGCCCTGATTATCTTCACCTCGGGCACCACCGGCAACCCCAAGGGGGTGATGCACGACCACAGCATCGTGCGGAACATTTTCGAGCGGCACAAACTGTGGCCCGCCGTGGCCGGAGATGCGGTGCTGTGCTTCCTGCCGACGTTCCACACCTATGGCCTGTCGGACAATCTGGTCGCGGGGTTGCTCATCGGCACGCATCAGGTGGTGATGGACGCCTGGAGCCCCGCCGACGCGCTGGATCTGGTCGCGCGCGAGCGGATCGTGGCGATGCACGGCTTTGAGACCCATTTCGCCGACATCCTGCGGGCGCAGGCGCAATCGCCCCGCGATGTATCCAGCCTGAAGTTCAGCTCACTCCCAGCCGGCATGGAAAATTCCAACGCCGTGGCCGCCCAGGTGCAGGGCGTGTTGTGCCCCACCTTCTCGGGCTGGGGCATGTCGGAAGTCGGCTGCTTCGTCTTCATGAGCTCGATGGACAACACCCTGGAGCAGCGCACAACCACCTCCGGCCGGCCGATGCCGGGCCTCGAGGTGCGGATTGTCGACCCGGAAACCGGCGTGGACCGCCCCGCCGGCGTCGAGGGTGAAATTCTGGCGCGCGGCTACACGGTGATGCGCGGCTATTTCCGTGACCCCGAGGCGACGGCGAAGACAGTTGACCGCGACGGCTGGCTGCACTCCGGCGATCGCGGCTTCCTGCGGCCGGACGGCTTCATGCAGTTCCTCGGCCGCTACAAGGAAATGCTCAAGGTCGGCGGCGAGAATGTATCGCCTGCGGCGCTGGAGCAGGAGTTGCTGGCGCTTGTGCCGGCGATTGAGCAGGTGGCGGTGGTTGGCGTGCCGGACGAGCGGCTGGCCGAGGCGCCCTGCGCCTATGTGGTGCTGAAAGCCGGCGCCACATGCTCGCTGGCCGACGTGCAGGCGGCGTGCAAGGGCAAGATCGCCAGCTTCAAAATCCCGCGCCATCTGGTGGTGGTCGACGCCCTGCCGATGACCGCTTCCGGCAAGGTGCAGCGCGTGATGCTGGCAAAGCGCGCTCGCGAAGAGTTGCACCCCGCCTGAGGCTGGCGTTTCACCGTCCGCGCCGGCTGGAGAATGCGCTAGAGCAGTTTTCGATCAATCTGGATCGCAAACTGCTCCAGTTCTCTTTGTTTTGAGCGAATTCTGATCGATCAGCCGATTCCGGCTGATCGGAAAGCGCTCTAACACATTCCCGGCCGGCGCGGACCGCGTGCAAAGGTTTCAGGCAGGGGCAGGTCTTGCCGGCGCAAGCACCGCGCCGGGTCGGCGACGCCGGGACTGGCGCTCTGTCTGGGTTGGCTGTATCTGACAGGAAACGCAGCGCCCGGGGCTGCTCCGGAAGGTTGTCATGAGCGTCAAGAAGCAGGTCAGGGAATACAAGCGTGAGCTGATCCTGTCGGCCGCGACCAAGCTCTTCTATGAAAAGGGTTTTCAAAAAACAACGATCGACGACATTGGCGCGGAGCTTGGGGTGACCAAGCCGTTTATTTATACCTATTTCAAGAATAAATATGCGATTCTTGAAGACTGGTTCGACCAGGCGTTCTTTGATCTCTATGATGATGTCGCCGATCCGCTCAACAACACCGATGGTTCGCCCGTCGAGCGGCTGCGGGCGTTTGTGACCGTTTACGTGCGCAGCAATATCGAGCGCCAGCGGTTCACCGCGATCATGCTTGAGGAAGAAAAGAACCTCACCCCGGAAAAAATCGCCGACATCCGCGCCAAGCAGCGGGAATTCGACGTCAAGCTGGCCAGCCTGATTGCCGAAGGCGTCGCCAGCGGCGATTTCCACGTGGATGATCCCCGCATCGCCTCGCTTGCCGTCAGCGGCATGGTGCGCTGGGTGCACCGCTGGTATTCTGACAAGGGCCGCCTGTCGCCGGACGACCTCTCTGCCTCGCTTGCCCAGCTGGCTCTCAACCTCGTGGGCCACAATCCCGCAGCGGCCGCAACGCGCGATAACGCATGAGGTCAGCCCCCGGCTGACGCGGGCCCAGATCATGCGGCAAAGGTCATGTGGCAAAGGCGCTGCGACGCCCCAGCCTTTCACGCGACGTCCCGGGTTTTCGCTCCAGTTCTCCAGCTGTTTTCCGGATTTGCGCCGCCGCCACGTCCGCGCCGCGGCTAGAGCGCTTTCCGATCATCTGGAATCAGCTGATCGATCAGAATTCGCTCAAAACAAGGAAAATTAGAGCAGCTTGCGATCCAGATTGATCGAAACCTGCTCTAACGACGCTCGCGTCGCCGCGATAACCGCGCCGCGGATGGATGCAAAAAATGCCGGCCAGACGGGCGCTCGTCTGGCCGGCAGCGCGCCGCCGGACCATCAGGGAGGAGGCTGGCCCGGCGGAAACGGCGGTGGCTCAGATCATTTGCCAGATCATCTTCCTGGCTGCGCCCCGGCCTGCTTCACGAAGGCGCATTCGCTTTCCGACAGCGGCCGCGTGGCTTCTTCAGCCGAAAGCTTCTGGACCGGCGTCATCACATCCCATTCACCCCTGGACTCGCCAGGCTTCTTGACCTGGTACAGGTACATGGGGCGGGCGGCGCGGCCATCTTCGCGCACCTTGACATTGTCCGACATGAAGTCGTTGACCGGCAATTCCTTGATCCTGGCGACCACGGTTTTGGTATCCGTGGTTCCGGCGGCCTGCACGGCTTTCAGATAGTGGTTGACGGCGCTGTAGACGCCGGCCTGCATGCTGTTGGGCATCTTTTTGGCGCGTTCGTAGAAGCGTTTGGCGAAGGCCCGGGTCTTCTCGTCCTGATCCCAGTAAAACGCCTCGGACAGCAGCAGGCCCTGGGCGGCGTCGATGCCGAGACCGCGCACATCGTTGATGTAGGACAGGAACGACGCCATTTTCGTCTTGTCCTGGCTGACGCCGAACTCGCGCGCCTGCTTGATGAAGTTCACGAGGTCGGCGCCGGCGATGCCGAGCAGGATGGCGTCGGCGCCGCTGCCCTGCGCCTGCAGGATGAACGACGAATAATCCTTGTTGTTCAACGGCACGCGAATGCTGCCGGCCGGCTTGCCGCCAGCCGCGGTGGCGAACTGGGTTCCATCGCGCTGCAGGGCGTTGGCGACGCCATAGTCGACGAGGATCATGTAGAAGCTTTTGGCGCCGCTGCGGATCGTGGCCGTGCCGATGGTCTTTGCCAGCCCATAGGTGTCATACACCCAGTGGAACGAGGTCGGCGTGCAGAACTTGCCGCTCAGGTCGCTGCTGCCGGCATTGGTGATCATGTCGATCTTGCCGGCATTGGCCGCGACGTTGCGCACCGCGAGGGCGACGGCCGAGTTGCCGAGGCCGGTCACCATGTCGACGCCGTCCACATCGAACCAGCGTTTGGCGATCGGCGCGCCGACATCTGCCTTGTTGGTATGGTCAGCGAAAACGATCTCGACCTTGCGGCCAAGTACTTCCTTCATGTCCTCGGCCGCCAGTTGCGCGGCAATCACCGAGCCCTGGCCGGAAACATCTTCATAAGGCCCTGACAAATCGTCCAGAACGCCAATTTTCAGCGGTGGTTTCGTCTCGGCGATGGCCGCCGCGCCGGACAGCAGCGCAATCGCGCAGCCCGCCAGAAGTTTGCCCGCAAAACGCATGTTTCGTCCCCTGATCCAACGGGATTCATACTTTAAGTTATATAAATATACCAAACAGTACGATTGAGCCGACGTCAAGCGCCGTCGCGGGGGAGGCGACGAGAACTGGAGCTGGCGGCAACCGGATATTCCAGAATGGGTTGGGGGCCGCCGCTCCGCGCTATCGAAAATGGCGTGCAACCTGAACGCGCCTGTGGTGCGCCAGGCTGGCTGGCAAGGGTTGCACCGCGCGCCGGACAATAGCGGCGGGCGCCTTTCACGGCGCCGCCGCAGCCTGGTTTGAACGATCTGGTTCGGGCGATCCAGTTGGTTTGCCAGAATGCCGGCGGCCCGGGGGATGGGCGCCGCGGTTCAGCGCAAGTCAGCCAGCCAGGGCAAAAGCAGGTCGTTGACCTCGCCGGGGCGCTCCTGCTGGGTCCAGTGGCCGCAGCCGGCAAGCACATGCGCGCCCTGCAGGTTGGTCACATGCTTCTTCATCAACTCAACCGGATCGGAGCCGCCAAACATATTGAAGGCGGGGTCCCGGTCGCCGGCAATGAACAGCGATGGCTGGGTGATCTTCCGCCCCCTGAACTGCTGCAGATAGGCGAAATCGCGCTCATGATTGCGGTAACGGCTGAGCGGCCCGAAGAAGCCGGATCCCACGAACTGGCCGACATAATAATCGAGGTCGGCCTCCGTCATCCACGCCGCCGCCGCTGACGGGCGCGGCAGCCCGGTCAGCAGATCCGCATCGGCGGTCTTGTTCTTTGGCCAGGATCCGTCCGGCGCGTCGCCGGAAATCGCGTGATAAAAGGCTGCCAGGAAATCACGGGGATCATTGTCAAAAGCGTGTTCCGCGCGCCCGACCTCCTGAAAATAGACCTGATAGAAGAAGCGGTTTTTGGAGGTGAACAGCTCGTTGAAAACCTCGGTCATCGGCCGGTGCGGAACGCCAGCGTGCACGATCGACATGGCTGAGACGGCACGGAATTTGTCCGGCCGCGTCATCGTGGCGTTCCAGACGATCGGCGCGCCCCAGTCATGACCGATCAGGATCGCCTGCGCGCCCGGCTGCAACGCGTCGACAACGCCAACCAGGTCGCCGATCATATTCTCCATCGCATAGTCTTCGACCCTGGGCGGCTTGGCTGAGCCGCCATAGCCGCGCACATCAATGGCGCAGGCCGTGAAGCCGGCGGCGGCAATCGGGCCGATCTGATGGCGCCAGGAATACCAGGATTCCGGAAAGCCATGGACCATGATGACGAGGGGGCCAGTCCCCTCGACCACAGCCCGGATACGCGTACCTCCGGCATTGATCATCTGGAAATTGGGCATTGGTCGCGCTCCCTTCAGGCGGCCAGTGGCGGGATCGACGCATGGCGAAGCCGGGCCATTGCGCCCTGTGACTGTCTTTGCATGAACGCCGGCTTGCGGCGCCGCCCGAAGCGGGGCGACCCGCAACCTGTCCGGACAAACATGCTGGCGCTGACGCAAGCCACCGGTTTCCAGGCCACCGGTTTCCAAGCGACCGATTCTATGGCGTGAGGCGGCGGTTAATAATCCCAGTATCGCGGCAGGCTCCGGGATTGCAATGCAATCCAATGGCGACCCGGATGACGACGGCCGAGCATGGCGGCTGGCTGTCCCCGGGTAAAACGGTAACGCGCCCCCACCACCCGCCGGCGATGCTTCAGGTTACAAGCAGGTTCCGATGGAGCCTGACGCGATGATCCCCCAAGAGGATCACCAGAAGCCGCCACGAGGGGATCAGACAACGCATGAGGGCGTTCGCCATGAAGCCAGTGAGCGCACGGCCTGCCGTGAAGCATGTCGGCTTCGGCGGCTTTGCCGCGCTGGCGGCGCCAGGCGCATCCGCCCGCGCCGAACCGTCATCGAATGCGCCGCTGGTTGGCGGCGCCATGGTTCACGCCCGGGACGCGCCGCCGGTCACGGAATTGATCGGGCGTGTCGAAGCCATCAATGCCGTCGATATTCTCTCGCGCGCCAGTGGTTTCGTGCGCGCGTCATTTCAGGGAAGGCGATCTGGTCGCGAAGGGCAGGAGCTCTACAGAATCGAACCGGACGCCGGCGAGATCGCCCTCAGCGAGGCCGAGGCGGCGCTCGCCGCGCGGCTGGACGCCTGCGAGGCGCGCGTCAGGCAGGCGCGCCTGAACCTAAGCTAGGCGAAGAAACCGGACGCCATTCTCACCTCTTGAGTTTCGCGAGATGGCCTGCTGCCGGTTTCGTGGACACGAAGATAAATCTAGGCATTGAACCCTCAGGTGATCGCCGTATTACGCTCCAGTAGCCAACGACGGCGGTGGCGCTGCGCCGCCGCGGATTGGCAACCGGACCTTTTCAACCGGGGCGCGGCCTACGCGCATTTGTCGAACGATTGGCTGCAATACCACGGGTGCTTAGATGTGCCTGATCTCCAGCGCGGCAAAGAAGCCACCGTTCTTGCGGTTCTGGTCGTAAATGAGCAGCGGCAGGTCTGCCTTCGGCATCCATACGCGTCCGGTTTCCACCGCAACGGATACCGGTACCGCTGGAAAGACATGGATGTTGGCTTCCTCACCATGAGCGGCTTTGATGCGATCATAGATGCCCCGGAGAATTCTTCGGTATGACACCAAGTCCTCGGGGCGGCGCATGGCATCGTTCCCGGGATCTGCTGCGGTGATCGACCAGATGGCTGTTCCCGTACCTAGTACGGAGACGATGCGGTCGTCGTTCAGTGTTGCGCTTACACCAAGCTTCAGAGCGACGACGTTACCGGTCGGCGACTTCGGTTCGTGGACGATGAAGTCGATAGATGGCCCATCCATCTGCCATTTCCACGTTTCTGGCTCCCGATGCCGTTGATGCACGCTGACATTCGGGATGTCCCCGAGCAGCCGACCGAGCTCGATCAGCAGCGGCATCGGCGCGAGCGCGAACACGCTGATATGCCGGATCTCCTGCCGCTCGATCCGACCCCGAACTTGGGCGTCGAACTGGCGGCGCATGTTCTCTCGCAGGCCTTGCCAGTAGGCCGGCTCCGTGTCCTCGAACGAGAAGCCGGGCATGTCTAGGTCGATGGCGCGGCCATCGTTGTCGGGGGAGCGCTCGGGAAGCATCGCATCGAAGATGTCCTGCTTCGATACTAGCGCCTGGTTTGAGCCGATGTTGGCGCCGAACCTGAGCACATGCGAGGCGCGATCCGGCATGATCGATGTCTGGATCTCGACGCGCCGCTCATGCTCTTCCTTCATCGCGAGCAGCACGTCTTCTGGGTGGTCGTCCTTATAGTCGACGTCGACTTTCTTATGGCATCTGCCGCAAAGCAGCATGAGATTGCTGATGTCGCCCGCGAGCGCAGCCGAACGGACCGGATCGTAGCGCGGCCCTCCCACGCCGGAGCCGCTTTTGGGCACGTCCCCGATGACGTGCGCCTTGTAGCCGAACTTGCCCATGGTCTTGCCGGCCAGCAGATCCCCGACCAGGTTCTCATTGCAACCTCGATACTGGCAACGCCCGGCGGACCTGGCCCAAAGAGCGTACTCGACCTTCGGAGCGATCTTCGTTCCGGCCATGCCTAAGCAGCCTTTCTTTCCTTCGCCGCGAGCGCGCGCCGGACGTGGCGACCGCCCTCATCGAGCTCGCGGTCCGCGACGTGAACGCCGCCACCGTGCCATTCGCCAGTCGCCAGCCAGTCCTCGAAGTACCACAGCCAAAGCACCGCCCACGGCACGATGGTGCGGTCGAGCAACATGCTCGGGAGCCATTCGTATGCGTCGGGCAGATAGAGACAGAGGCGGGTGGGGCGTTCGGAATAGACATGAGGGATGCGCGCGCCATTCGCGAGCAACGTCAGGTCGGGCTCGTCGACATAGATCCGCGGAGGCACGCCACGGGCGTAGGTCAATCGCAGCCCGTAGATTCGCGATATGGGGCTGGGGGAAGCCGCGAACCGCCAGGTCAGTCCACCGCCTTCGATGCCGCCGTCGCCCTTGGTCAGCGGGTTCGACCGCAGGTTCACAAGCTGCTGGGGCATCGTCAGGTGAGGTGGTTGGCGTGGTATGTTCACCCTCAATCCCGCCCGAAGAACGTGTTGGCACGAACCGGCACCGACGCCGCTACGCACGAAGCCGCTGTTACGCCGAAGAGCGGTGCCACACGTAGCGAGCCGGTTCGGCGTGCGGATGAAATCTCCTCGTCGAGCGCCGTGAAGGCCCTTGCGACTGGTCTCGGCCCAAAGGCGTCGTCCATCTGCCGGCGAACTACGTCGGTGCCCTCGGCGAGCGCGAGCCGCTCCATGTCAGCGATGGCCCTGGCATGCCAGGCATAGAAAGCTGTTGCCCGCTGGCCATCGTCGTTCCAGCGCTCGGCGAAGTTTTCGTCGATCGTGGTCTCGTTGGGGATCCAGTAGCCCCGCGACCCGTCCGGAAGCGTCGTGCCGATGAACTGCGGCATCCGGCCCAGGACGGCCATCATCAGGTCGAACTCCGTATCGTAGACCGCCTCTTCGATGCATGCCTCATAGCTCCAGGCCAGGAGCGTTGTGAGGATGACGGAAATCGGCGAGAGAGCCGGGTCGAGTCCCTCGAAGTGGACGTCTCGGTGGCGCTTGGCGACTTGGACGATGTTGCAGAGCAGGCTCCGGCCGCTGGCCGTCTTAGGGAATGGCTCAATGTCCGCCCGGGCCCCCTCGGGCATGTCGAACGCGCGCGTGACCCGCAAGCGGGGTACGATGGCGGCACGCCGTTCAAACGCCCGGCGATAGCCTCTAGGATTGCTTCCCTTCCATTCGCGAAGCGTCCTGTCCGGAACGAGTTCCCCGCCTTGGCGGCAGCGCGGATCGAAGATCGCCGGTGTGATGTCGAGATGGAACTCGTTCGCGTAGACTAGGCGCCAACAACGGCATTTCTCCTCTAGGAGCTGCGCGTAGATCGCATTCTCCTTGAGACGGTTTCCAACGACTGCCTTGACGAAAGCCGGCGAAAGATCGGTGGTACCGGCGGGCATGAAAGCGACGAGGTCGACGTCGTGCTCGTTGCGGCCGATCGGCTTCACCGACGTCCCGAGCGCGGTCGAGCCCTGGAGGTAGATCGAGAAGTCGCGCAGGAGGAAGTGATCCCCCTCCGAAAGCCACTCCGCGACGCCTTCATAGCGCTTCTGCGCTTGCCGTAAGCGCGCTTCTGAGATGTCCAGCTCGGAGCAAAGCCGAGCGAGGAGATTGATGAGGTAGGCCTTCCTGAAGGCGGGACGCTGATCAATGATCATGATGTTCGCCGAACGAAAGTGGCGAGGCAGGCTGGGCGGTCTTCGAGGACTCCTGAGCCTTCAATCGTCGCCACTGATGCATTCTCCTCTTCGAGTAGGCGCTCATCGGTCCTCGCACGCTTCGGTTTCAATTCATGATTTGTTCGCTTTGCCAGCCGGGCGGCCACTTTCTGGCCGCCCGGTCACTCATTTTGGTCAATGATCCAGCCGACAAACTTTGTGGTTTGCCGCCTTCAAACTTATCGTCACTGCCGACACACTATGGGGGCTGGCACAGCTTCCCACTGTCGTTTGCGGCAAATTCCCGTCAAATGCGGACAAACTTTGGGTTTCCCCACATTATCCGCGCGTGTGCTGGTCAGCTGCAACCAGTCGTGCCGCCGCAGGTGTCGCATTTCAGGCAGGTGCCGTTGCGGACCAGGGTGAAGTTGCCGCATTCGCCGCAGGCGTCGCCCTGGTAGCCCTTCATCAGCGCTTCCTTGCGACGGTCCGAGGAGGATGGCGCAGCCGCTGCGGCTGCCGAGCCGGCCGGGGCGAACTGCAGCTTCGCCGAAATGGCTTCAGCCTGGGCCTCGTCATCGTCGTTGTCGTTCAGCTCCGGCAGCGGCTCCTTCAGGGCCGTCGCCGCCTGGGCGCCGCCAAAGGCGGTGGGGGCTCCGTCATGGCCGCCGGCGATGGCCAGCAGGTTGGTCGGCTGGCGGCCGCGCACGAAGCCCCTGGAAACCAGCGGACGCGGGGCGGGCGTCGGCGCTGGCTCGCCGTCGGGCTGCTGCCGGCCCTGGGCCGCGCCCTTGCCGATCACGTCGAAGCCGATCTCGGACGGGTCGACGTGGGCGAGATCGTCGCGGCCGAGATAGGAGATCGCCAGTTCGCGGAACACATAGTCGAGGATCGACGTGGCGTTCTTGATCGACTGGTTGCCCTGGACGAAGCCGGCCGGCTCGAACCTGGTGAAGGTGAAGGCCTCGACATATTCGTCCAGCGGCACGCCGTATTGCAGGCCGAGCGAGATGGCGATGGCGAAATTGTTCATCATGGCGCGGAAGGCGGCGCCTTCCTTGTGCATGTCGATGAAGATCTCGCCGAGGCGGCCATCCTCATATTCGCCGGTGCGCACATAGACCTTGTGGCCGCCGACCATGGCCTTCTGGGTGTAGCCCTTGCGGCGCTCCGGCAGCTTCTCGCGCTCGCGGATCCGCTGCACCCGCTCCACCACCTTCTCGACGATGCGCTCGGCCACCTGGGCGGTGCGGGCCGCCGTCGGCTGGGCCAGCAGGGTGTCGACGGCGTCCTCGACCTCGTCGTCCTCGTCCGAGATCAGCGCGGCGTTGAGCGGCTGCGACAGCTTGGAGCCGTCGCGATACAGGGCGTTGGCCTTCAGGCCGAGGCGCCAGGACAGCATGTAGGCGCTGGAGCAGTCCTCCACCGTCGCGTCGTTCGGCATGTTGATGGTCTTGGAGATGGCGCCGGAGATGAACGGCTGCGCCGCCGCCATCATCTGGATGTGGCTCTCCACCGACAGGTAGCGCTTGCCGATGCGACCGCACGGATTGGCGCAGTCGAACACCGCATAGTGCTCTTTCTTCAGGTGCGGGGCGCCTTCCAGGGTCATGGCGCCGCAAACGTGGATGTTGGCGGCCTCGATGTCCTTGCGGCTGAAGCCGAGGAACGTCAGCAGCTCGAAGGAGGGGTCCTCGAGCCGCTCGGCCGGAACCTTCAGCTTGCCCGTCAGCAGTTCCTCGCCCAGCGTCCATTTGTTGAAGACGAACTTGATGTCGAAGGCGCTCGGCAGCGCCTTTTCGATGGCGGCGATGGCCGCGTCGTCAAAGCCCTTCGCCCGCAACGTCGTGTGGTTGACGCCCGGCGCCTGGCCCAGCGAGCCGTGGCCGATGGCGTAGGCTTCGATCTCGGCGATCTGCGCTTCCGCGTAGCCAAGGCGGCGCAGGGCGTCCGGCACGGCGCGGTTGATGATCTTGAAATAGCCGCCGCCAGCCAGCTTCTTGAACTTCACCAGGGCGAAGTCGGGCTCGATGCCGGTGGTGTCGCAATCCATCACCAGGCCAATGGTGCCGGTGGGGGCGATCACCGTCGCCTGGGCGTTGCGGAAACCATGCTCCTGCCCGAGGCTCAGGGTCTCGTCCCAGGCGGCGCGGGCGACCTCGATCAGCCGCTGGTCCGGGCACGAGGCGGCGTCGAGCGCCACCGGGGTCACCGCCAGGCCCTCATAGCCGTTGGTCGCGCCATGGGCGGCGCGGCGATGGTTACGGATAACCCGCAGCATGTGATCGGCGTTGCGGGCATAGCCAGGGAACGGCCCAAGCTCCTTCGCCATTTCGGCGGAGGTGGCGTAGGACACGCCGGTCATGATGGCGGTGAGGGCGCCGGTGAGGGCGCGGCCCTCGCGGCTGTCATAGCCGAGGCCCATGGTCATCAGCAGGCCGCCGATATTGGCGTAGCCAAGGCCGAGGGTGCGGAATTCGTAAGACAGGCGGGCGATTTCCTTCGACGGAAACTGCGCCATGGTCACCGAAATTTCCAGCACCACCGTCCACAACCGGCAGGCATGGGCAAAGCTGTCCACGTCCATGCGCTCGGCGTCGCGGTCATAGAACTGCAGCAGGTTGGCCGAGGCCAGGTTGCAGGCCGTGTCGTCCAGGAACATGTACTCCGAGCACGGATTGGAGGCGCGAATGCGGCCGTCCGCCGGGCAGGTGTGCCAGTCGTTCATGGTGGTGTTGTAGTGCAGGCCAGGATCGGCCGACGCCCAGGCGGCGTAGCTGATCTTCTCCCACAGGTCGCGGGCGGCCAGGGTCTTCTTCACCTTGCCGTCGCGGTAGTTCAGCGCCCACGCGCCGTCATTCTCGACAGCCCGCAGGAAGTCGTCGGTCAGCGACACCGAATTGTTGGAGTTCTGGCCGGAGACGGTGAGGTAGGCCTCCGAATCCCAGTCGGTGTCGTAGACGTCGAAATCGAGGTCGCGGTAGCCCTGGCGGGCGTACTGGATGACGCGCTTCAGGTAGCTGTCCGGCACCTGGGCGCGACGGGCGAGGCGCAGTTCGCGCTTCAGCACCGGGTTGCGCTCCGGGTCGAAGCAGGCGTCGCCTTCACCCTCGCAGTTCACGCAAGCCTTCAGCACCGCCTTCATGTGGCGGCGCACGGTCTTGGAGCCGGTGACGAGCGCGGCGACCTTCTGCTCCTCCTTCACCTTCCAGTCGATGTAGGCTTCGATATCCGGGTGATCGACGTCGACCACCACCATCTTGGCGGCGCGGCGCGTGGTGCCGCCTGACTTGATCGCCCCGGCGGCGCGATCGCCGATCTTCAGGAATGACATCAGGCCGGACGAACGGCCGCCGCCGGACAGGCGCTCGCCGTCGCCGCGCAGGGCCGAGAAATTGGAGCCGGTGCCGGAGCCGTATTTGAACAGGCGCGCCTCGCGCACCCACAGGTCCATGATGCCGCCTTCATTCACCAGATCATCGGCGACGGACTGGATGAAGCAGGCGTGCGGCTGCGGATGCTCATAGGCCGATTCGGAGGCCTTCAGCTCGCCGGTCTGGAAGTCGACGTAATAGTGGCCCTGGCCAGGGCCATCGATGCCATAGGCCCAGTGCAGGCCGGTGTTGAACCACTGCGGCGAGTTGGGCGCGACCATCTGGTTGGCCAGCATGTAGCGCAGTTCGTCAAAGAAGGCGCGGGCGTCATCCTCGGCGGTGAAATAGCCGCCCTTCCAGCCCCAATAGGTCCAGCAGCCGGCGAGGCGGTCGAAAACTTCCCGGGCCGAGATTTCCGAGCGGGTGCGCTCGTTGGCGGGCAGGGCGGCGAGAGCGGCGTCATCGGCCACCGAGCGCCACAGCCAGGACGGGACGCCATTTTCCTCAACGCGCTTCAGCCGCGACGGCACGCCAGCCTTGCGGAAATATTTCTGGGCGAGCACGTCGGCAGCCACCTGGCTCCAGCCCGCCGGGACTTCCATGTCCTCCAGACGGAAGACCACGGAGCCATCCGGGTTGCGGATCTCGCTGGTGGCCTTGCGAAACGCAATGCTCTCCCAGACTGGCTTGCCCTCGTTGGTGTAACGCCGCTCGATCCGCATGGAAGACTCCGTCACGCCTGCCGTATTTATCTGGCGGCGGCTCAGCTGTGTCGTGGCGATGGGCATTTTCCGCGAGGCGCGAACACCCCACATCGGGAAAATGCGGCAATTCAAAAAATGGGCGAACCCTGGCCGCGAACTGCCGGGCCTGCCCTGGGGCGCACAGCGCCGCGCAGCCAGAGAAACCGCGCGCCACAAGCGACTGTCGTATGAGACGGTCCAGCACAGCGCGAAGCCTCACCAGGGAGCGCCCGCCGTCTGTCGCCAGAGCAACCGGACGTTAGCCGGGTCTGAATGCCCCTGCAATCGTCTCGCCTCGCGTCACGCACTATATATAGATGAATTAACGGATCGTCACTCTAGGACTTGTGTCTGGCGACATCCGGCTTGACGCGCGCAACCTGCGGCGAACACGAGGTTTTCGGCATGATCGTCGCCGTTTCCCCGGTGGTTATCAAATTGTAAAAGGGCATGCGCCATGTGGAAACCGGGGACTTTTTCACGGCCTGGCCGCCCAGATGTGGATGCAGCACATTTGCCTGGAGCGCTGTTGCCTTTAAGGCGCCCTGTGATCGGCGGCTTTCGCGGCGTGGCAGGCGCCGCCTGTGAGCGGCGGCCGATCGCGTATTCGTGAAACGCCAGGCTGCGCCGGAAGCGGCGATCCCCCAGGAGAAAGCCTGCGCGCCAGGCCTGGCCGCCGGCGCAACGCCGCGTCATGCCAAACCGGCGGGCCGATGCCCGCCGAATCAGATCAGCGCCGCTCAAAATGACCCGCAATGAGCGGACGCCTGATGACGGCCGTGACCCGGCTACATCGCCGGCCGGGAGGCGGGACGCGCCGGGCGCCTGCCCCGTCGGCTCAGGCTGCCGGCGGCTTGACGTCGACGATGGTCAGCTGGTGGGCGGTCCCGTCCCGGGCGGTCCATTTGATGGACTGGCCCGGACTCAGTCCGATAAGCGCCGCGCCGATGGGCGTGAGAATCGAAATCCGACCGGCTTCGATATCCGCCTCGCCAGGATAGACCAGCCGTACGGTCCGCTCGGCCGCGTCGGCCCGGTAGGTGACCGTTGACCCCATGCGCACCCGGTCAGCCGGCGCCGAGCCATCCTTCACCACGCGGGCCCGGTCCAGTTCCTGGAGCAGCGTTTCGGCGACATCCGGCATGCGGTCGCTGGCGGCTTCGGCCAGCATGGTGAGGCGATGATGATCATCCGCGCTGATAACCAGCGCAGGCAAACGGGAGCGGGTGCTGCTGAGTTTGGTCATGGGTCAGGCCTTCCAATCCGGCGCGCGGTTTCGCTGGACCGGGTGCAATAAAACAATGTGTTGGGGAAAGCGCGCCTGCTACGGACAGACGGAAGGCCTGAAAACACAGGCAGCTCGTCCCCGACGTCCGGGGCGCGCGGACGAACGTCGGGCTAGTGTCCCGCTATCGGGCAGTTGGCTTGCGGATGTCCCGCTGTGGCGAGCACGTCGTTCATACAGGAAAGATGTCGACGCGACGCCAGAAAGTCAAGGATTCGAACGGAAATCGAACGCCCTGACAGCGATCCGCCAACGGCTATCGCGCGCCCCGCGGCCGTGGCGCGGCGCATCGGAAAGGCCGCGGCCGCCGGGCGTCAGGAAAACGCCGGACCATTCTATCAGGGGCGGCCATGGCGGTGGAAAAGCAGCTGGCGAGATTGCCGACGGGGCAGGCGGGGCGCGGCAAAAAGTCCTCGCGAAGCCGGCGATGCTGCGCCTCGTCGGCGCGCCGTAACCAGCGGCATTTATCCCAACCATATGATCGGGATGTA
This sequence comes from Camelimonas sp. ID_303_24, assembly GCF_053543495.1. Taxonomy (NCBI): domain Bacteria; kingdom Pseudomonadati; phylum Pseudomonadota; class Alphaproteobacteria; order Hyphomicrobiales; family Chelatococcaceae; genus Camelimonas; species Camelimonas sp. ID_303_24. The sequence goes on along the minus strand of NZ_JBLLJM010000002.1, from coordinate 304,021 downwards.
TCCTAACCAGCCTAAACTATCTGATTTGTATAAGGTTTGGCGACCCCGGCAGGATTCGAACCTGCGACATTCGACTTAGAAGGTCGACGCTCTATCCAGCTGAGCTACGGGGCCCCATGGCATGCTGGCGAACCAGCCATGAAGAACGTGTGTCAAAAACCGCGACGCATCCGGCTGTCTGGGCCTGCCGGGCCGACGCGCCAGCGCCCGGCAACCCTGCGCCTGACCCAGGCGCAGCGCCGGCAGCCGGATCTGGCGAACAATAACTGGCCGCGTGATTCCGCCAGTCAATTCCACGGTCATATAGGGCAAAATCCGGCGCATCGGCAGCGAAAATCGCCGTCACCCCGGTTTTTGGCGGCTCCCGGCGGCCTGCAGGATATCAGGCGTCACACCGCCTGATGCCGTCATCCGGGGCTGTCTCCCCCGCCTGCGCGACCGATCAATGGGGCCTCAATGAGTCCACTGGCCAATGCGGTCAGATTTGAAATTGTCGGAATAGGCCGGGTTATGACGCGGCCGGGTCGGACGCGGCTCTTCAACGCGCCAGGCGATGCCATTGCGCTCCGCATAGGCGATGGCGTCTTCCTTGCTGTCGAACCACAGGCGCAGTTGCTGGCGCGTGTCCGAAGAACTCGTCCACCCCATCAACGGCTCCACGCTGCGTGGCGAGGCCGGATCGAATTCAAGCAGCCAGCGGCCGGATTTGGCCTTGCCAGACTGCATGGCGTTACGGGCGGGCTGCAGAATGCGCGCGGTCATCGGGACTTTCCAACCAGATAAGGTTTGCCAACCAGAGAAGGTTTGCCACCCAGAGAAGTGTTTGCCAGCCAGAGGAGCAATTGCCCGGCGTGCAGGCATTGCTGACCCGGTACCATATTACGCGACCCGATGACAATTCGCGCTCTCGTCCGCGCCGCCCGTCCTGGCGCCATGGGGCGCGTCGTCTTGCCAGCCGGAGGCAAAATTTTCAGAGGCTGACGTTCTGGGATATACGTTCGGGCGGAGTGAAGAATCGCGCGCCGGGATAAATGTGGGCCGCAAAAACGCCACAGGCGTGTTTCTATACTTCTATATTGATGTGAATTCTAATATATACATTATCAAGCCATCGTGGCCGGATGTCGCGTCTGGTCTGTTTTGCCATTCTTCCTGATGAGAACGCTCATATGATTCGCGCTGGTATTGTAGCGACGGCCATTTTCGCCGCCACGTCCGCTTTCGCGCAAACGGGCAGCCCGCTGCCCGGCGGCGCCTCCTCCTTGCGGGAGACCCACGGCGACTGGGTGGTGAATTGCATTACGCCCAAGGATCGCAAGCTGTGCACCGTGTCGCAGCAACTGGCCCAGCAGTCCCAGGGCGGCGGCGCGCAGCGCGTGCTGTCCATCGAGCTGACGCCGTCCGCCAAGGGAGCCGAGGGGGCGCTGCTGCTGCCATTTGGCCTGCTGGTGGCCAAGGGGGCCGCGGTGCAGGTTGACGATGGCAAGGCGCTGGCGGCGACACCGATCCGCACCTGTGTGCCGGGCGGCTGCATCGCGCCGCTGACCCTTGATGCCTCTACGGTCGCCAGCATGCGCAAGGGCAAGCAGCTCAAGCTCAACCTGTTCGCCAGCGATACGGAAAAGCCGTTCGCGCTGAACGTGTCGCTCAAGGGTTTTGGCGACGCGCTTGATCGCGCAAGCGCGCTCCTGAAGTAAGCCAGCCGCCAAAAGGTAGCTCCGGAGCCAATGGGGGGACGCTGCCTCCGGCCCCGGCTATCGCTGGTTAACGTCGCGCGGCTTCGGGTTTCCGTTGCGACGCCGGAGCATTTTGCGGGAACGGGAGCTTCCCGGAGCTTCCCGGCCAGGCGATGCCTCCCGTTGCCCACAGGTCTGGCATCTGAAGTCCCCAGCGCCCGGTGGGGTTCTGGCGTCATATTCGATCCGCTGAAATTGGCGCACCATGCCCGGGGCCTGCATGCGGACCAGGGCGCGTGGCTGATTCCAGCAGCCAGATCGCATTGGCCAGATCCTGAAGCGTATTTTGGCCGAGCGACGTTGCCCGGCCGATCCTGATTGCCTCAACCTGGGAGACGCCAGACAATCGGGAGGGAGGCAGCCGGAGGCTGCCCGGCGATTTGATCCGCCAAACAGTCCACCGTTTTTTTCCAGCAATAACTTGCGCGAAAAGTGGGAAGCGCATAGAAAGCACGAGCTTTCAGCACGTCGGGGCATAGCGCAGTCTGGTAGCGCATCTGCTTTGGGAGCAGAGGGTCGCAGGTTCAAATCCTGCTGCCCCGACCATAAATCAACATGCTGCTGAAGTAATGCTTCCCCAGGCATATCGTCGGGCCGGGTTGCCGGCGTCGTCCGCGATGGGCAGCGTGCGAGCCGGATCAGGCTCTGACAGAATTCCAGCCATACATGATTTTCGATTTCCGGTTACGCCTCGCGCTGACCGGCGTCCTGTTGTGCTGTTCGCCTGGGCATCCGCGCCCCGGGGCGGAGACAATCCCGCAGCAGCAATGTCGCGTCAGCTGACGCAAAAAAATCAGGCCAGCCCCACCTGAAAGTGAAGCTGGCCTCCCGTTCTCACGCAATCCGGCGCTGGGCGTCAGCTGCGCCCGCCGCGTCCCTGATGCTGGCGGCGCTCCTGATCCATCACCGAGCGGACAATGGCCGCGTATTGCTCGCGCGCCTGGGCTTCCGTGATTTCACCGCGCTGGATCTTTTCGGCAAGCGCGATGTTCTGCGCCACCAGAATGCGGGAAATGCGCTGCTCCTCCGGCGGGGCGTAAGGGGTGATGTAGCGCTCGCGCACGGCGGCCTTGCATTTGGTGGAGGCGACGATATTGGCCGACGCCTGGTCGCAGCGCGCGTACTCAGCCTCCGCCGTCTTCGCATCCTGGGCCTTTACGGCCTGCAATTGCGAGGGCGTCATGTTTGCCACATTGCGGGCGCCAGTGGTCTGGCAGGCGGTGAGAAGCGTCAGCGCAGTCAGGGTGGCGAGCAATTTGTGCATCATGGGCCTCGCGATTTTAAGGAAGGGGCCGGTCGCTTCGCATGGGCGACACAACGGCGATCATGGCGAAACCGGAGCCGCTTCCCAGGACGCCTCGCGCTCCGGGGAAATGCGCCGGTTCGAAACGCTGGAGCAGACAGCTCCGTCTGTAGCGGAAAACCGGCCCGCCCGGCGGCGCCTGTTCAGGCACGGGCCGGTGCGCCGTTTTCTCCAGATTGGCGCTATTATGAACAGGGCGCCAGCCAATGGGACCGCTTTCAACATCCAGGGGCGCACGATAACGAACACATGTAGCGCGTCTGCCTCAGCCGGACGGCGGCGTGGGGTCTTTCCTGACGGATTCGACCGCATCGCGCAATAGCCGCTCCGCCGCCGTCGCGTGCGCCCGGATGCGGGCGCCCTGGGCGCCAGATTCCATTTCCGCCGCATGGGCAAGTATGGGCGCTATGTTCCGGCGCAACCGCCGCTCCAGAAAAGAATCGAGCACATCCGGCCCGTACAGCTCCACCAGATGACAGAGGCAGTCTTCGAGGCCCGCGCGCAACACCATGACTTCCGCGCTTGGCGGCGCGGCGGCTGGCTCTCCCGCTGGCGCGCGCCCGTTGTCCGCATCGCCGGCGCCTTCCTGCGCCGCCCGGCCGGCGTGGCCGTCGTCGCTGGCGACAGGCCGCAGTGACGTCGCGCGGCGTCCACCCCCGGGCAATGGCCCGTCTCCGGGCCGGGAGCTGGGGTCGGCTTTTTCAAAGGCTCTGCGCCAACCGGGTTTTTTCATGCCACCCCTCCGTCCGCATCCATCGACGCATCCTGACCATAGATTCCCGTCGCGCCAAATCAATGTTGCGCAGATCACATGGTTCGCAAGCAGGCTCCAGGCTGGCGGATGGCGGGGCAGGGTTGAACGGCGACGGCTGGCGCGGCGCGTGAACCGCCGCGCGCTGTCATTGAGGACGCGGGCAAGACGCGTTAAAGCAGGCAAGACGCGTCAAGGCGGAGCGATGGAGCCGTCAGGCAGGCCCCCTCAGGGCTGCGTCCTGACAGGGTTCGCGTTGTCCCTGGAGACCAGGCGCATGCCGCCGGCGCGCTGTGAACGGATCGCCGCCTGATCTCCGGCCAGCGGACCGCCGTTTCCGGGGGGCGGGCAGGCATGAGAGGCCGCCCTGGATCATTGGCCCTGCGCGCCGGCGCGCCTGATTCAGGCGGGTGGCGCGCTGTTTGCGCTTTCCCGAAAGCGACGCGTCGTTTCCGGGAAAGCGCCCAAATCGACCCTGCATTGACGCCAGCTCCCTGGACGCCAGCCGGCTGTATGCGCCAGCCCCCTGTACGCCAGCCCCTTGCAAGAGAACCCGATGTCCCACGCTGCCCCTTCGAACCTGCCTGGCGTCGCCTCTGCAACGCCGCCCGTTCCGGCCCCTGGCGACCGCCGCGCGCTGGGTCTGCTGTCGTGGCTGGAAGCTTCGCACTGGCGGGCGGTTGCGGCGTTGCTGCTGCTGTCGCTGGCCCTGTTCCTGCCTGGGTTCTCCTCGCTCCAGCCCATGGATCGCGACGAGCCGCGCTTCGCCCAGGCGACGAAGCAGATGCTGGAAACAGGCGACTACATCGCCATCCGCTTCCAGGACGAGGCCCGCAACAAAAAGCCGGCGGGCATCTATTGGCTGCAGGTTGGCGCGGTGAAAATTGGTGAGGCGCTCGGCGTCCCGGAAGCGCGCGCCACCATCGCCCTGTACCGGGCGCCGTCGCTGCTCGGCGCCATCGCCGCCGTGCTGCTGACCTATTGGGCGCTGCTGGCGTTCGGCGGCCGCAGGCTCGCCATCACCGGAGCAGCGTTGTTCGCCGCAACCATCCTGCTCGGCGTCGAGGCCCGCCTCGCCAAGACCGACGCTGTGCTCACCGCCTGTTGCGTCATGCTGATGGGCGGCCTGGCGCGGGCGTGGATGCCGTCGCGGCGCGATCTGCAGCGCGATGGCGACGCAACGCCGGCGCTGCCGCCGGGCGTGCGCCTGGCGTTCTGGGGCGCGCTGGCCGCATCCATCCTGGTAAAGGGGCCGGTTGGGTTGATGATCGTGGCGCTGCCGGCCATCGCCCTCAGCATCTGGCTGCGCTCGGCGCGCTGGCTGCTGGCGCTGCGGCCACTATCAGGCGCGCTGCTTGTGCTGCTGCTCACGGCGCCGTGGTTCATCGCCATCGCCATTGAGACGAAGGGCGCCTTTTTCGCCGAAGCCGTCGGCAAGGACATGCTCGGCAAGGTGGGCGGCGGCCAGGAGAAACACTGGGGGCCGCCTGGCGCCTATTTCATCGCTTTCTTCGGCACGGCCTGGCCACTGGCCCCGTTCGCGGCCATCGCCGCGCAAACCCTGTGGCGCGAGCGTCGTAACGATGCGGTGGCCTTCGCTTTGGCCTGGATCATTCCGGCGTGGCTGATCTTCGAGGCGGTGCCAACCAAACTGCCGCACTATGTGCTGCCCCTGTATCCGGCGGTGGCCATGCTCGTCGCCCGCGCCCTGTGCAACGGTTCGCTGGCCCCCTCGCAGCGCTGGGGCGCCCGTCCGGCCATGCTGTTGCTGCCGCTGATTCCGGTGGCCGCCCTGTTCCTGCTGCCGGCCGCCGGCTGGGCGCTGGATGGCGCCATTACCTGGATCGCGGTTCCCGGCCTGCTGGTCGCCGCCGCGATCGCCATCACCGGCTGGCTGGCCTATTGCGCCGGCCACATCTGGCGCTCGGCGCTGCTGGCGATTTTCTGCTCGGTGGTTTTCGTCGCCACCGTGCTGGGGGTAACGCAGCCGCATCTGGCGGGTCTGCGCACCTCGCCGCGCCTTGCCGAAGCCATGCGCACCGCCGCCGCCGCGGCGGGCTGCCCGGAAGTGAAGGCGCTGACCGCCGGCTACCGCGAGCCAAGCCTGGTGTTTCTGACCCAAACCGGCCTGGTAATGGCCGATGGCGCCGCCGCCGCCGACTGGATCCGCCATGGGCCGTGCCGCGTCGCCTTTGTCACGGCGCTCGAGGAGCCGGCCTTCCAGCAGCGCCTGACGGGCGATCCGCGCCAGCCGACGCTCACCACCCGCATCAGGGGCTTCAATCTCAATGGCGGCAAGCGCCTCGACATTGGCGTCTGGATGTCGGCGCGGTAGCGGCGGCCCCGGTCGCCTGCAACGTCGTGACGCCAGCGCGGGCAGCCATGCGCGCCGCAAGATTGCCGCATGGGCCTGCGCTTGCTATGTGCGCGCCCTGCGCATCTGGCGCGAGCGGACAGCTGGCGGAAGCGACGCGGACGTTCGTGCATTGGCGCGCGCATGTGGCGCGCGATGCGTCAGGCGTTCTGGTGAAGGTCAGCTGTTCCGGCGGGTCGGGCCCTGGCCCTGATGACCGTCCTTCGCCAGACCCGGTAAATGGAAAGTTGTGGCCTTGAGCGAACCGACCGACTTCCTCCCCGCGGTGACTGTGATTGTTCCCGTCAAGAACGAGGCGGACAATGTCGCGCCGCTGATCGCGGAGATCGCGACAGCCTGCGCGGTCTTCGCGGCGTTCGAGGTCATTTATGTGGACGACGGCTCGACCGACGCCACGCCGGCGGTGCTGGAGGAGCAGGCGAGGACGCGCCCATGGCTGCGCCGCCTGCGCCATGACATCTCCCGGGGGCAGAGCGCCGCCGTGCGCAGCGGCGCCTTCGCGGCGCGCGCGCCCGTTCTCGTCACCATCGATGGCGATGGCCAGAACGATCCGGCCTTCATTCCCTCGCTGGTGCGGGAGTTGACGGAAGGCGGCGTCCGCTTTGGCCTTGCCGCTGGCCAGCGCGTCGGCCGCAAGGACACCGGCTTCAAGAAATTCCAGTCGCGAGTCGCCAACGCCGTTCGCGGCGCCATCTTGCGCGACGGCACCCGCGACACCGGCTGCGGGCTGAAGGCCATCCGCCGGGAGGTCTACCTGCAATTGCCATATTTCGATGCGCTCCATCGCTTCATGCCGGCGCTGGTGCGGCGGGACGGTCATGAAGTGGCGCTGGTCGACGTCATCGACCGTCCGCGCATGGCCGGCGCCTCGAAATATGGTTTCTTCGACCGGCTCTGGGTGGGAATACTCGATCTGGCCGGCGTCTGGTGGCTGATACGCCGCCGCAAGGCCCCGCCGCATGTTCAGGAATTGCGCTAATGCTGATTCGCCTGTCGCACGATATTGGCGGCTATCTCTATGACGTGTTCATCGCCCGCGCCGACCTGTGGCTGGTGCTGGGGCTGGTCGGACAGCTCCTGTTCGCCATGCGCTTCGTGGTGCAATGGCTGGCGAGCGAAAAGGCCGGTCGCAGCGTGGTGCCGGTGGCCTTCTGGTTCTTCTCCATCGGCGGCGGGCTGATCACGCTGCTTTACGGCCTGTACAAGCGCGAGCCGGTCATCATCCTCGGCCAGGCGTTCAGCGTCTTCATCTACCTGCGCAACCTGGCGCTGATCCGCAACAGCCGGCAGAAAGAGAGCGAGACCGCCTGACGGGCGCGCCTGTTCCGCTCACTGATTCTGTTGCGCCGGCGCCGCGTCGGCGTCATCCGGCGGCGGCGCGCCCTGGCTGGCCACCTTGCCAGGGCTGACAAGCAGCGCCTCCAGGTCCTCATCGAGCGTGACGTTTTCGCGCCGCATGCGCCACTGCCCTGGCCCGACGCGCTCCAGCCCTTCCATGCAGGCTGCGGCAATGGCGTCGTCAGCCCCGGTATTGAGCGTGATGGTCACAACCCCGGCAGGGCCAGCGTAGGCCGGGCCGGTGCTGATGCGCAAACGCTGCCCGCGCTCCAGCAGCCAGTCATTGCCAGGGCCATTGTTGCGCGCCGCGCTGGCCGCATCGTTGACGGCGTCCCCGGCGCAATAGCGCGCGTAGCGCGCCGCATGCGCCAGCTGGCTGCGATCCGCCAGCGGCGTGGCGCCTACAGAAACCGAAGCTGCATGCCGCCAGGCAATGACCGTCTCCTTGCCAGCCGGAAATATCTGGGGCCAGTGCCAGGCGGTTTTCAGCAGCCAGCGCGGGCGCGGCTCCAGCCGCTCGCCAAACCGATCCATGTCGATCAGCCCGGCGGCGCGCAGGTCCTGCAAGGCTTGAGAGCCCAGCTTGCCGAGCGCCTCCCAGGTCCCCACGCCAGCTGGCTGCAGCGGCGCGCCGGCGTCTTCCAGCAATTGGGTGCGCTCCAGCCCGGCGCCGAATGCGTGACGCTCATCCATAAGCGCCACGGGCGCGCCATCAACCGTGGCGGCGAACCCCATGAAGTTAATCTGCTCGGGCTGCGGAATCGCCGCATAGCCAAAACCGGGCGCCGCCGCGTCCAGATCGGGCGCGGCGAACGATGCGCGCAGCGCGACATCCCGGCCGGAACGGTTGAAAATCACGTAGCGGCCGCGCACCTCCTGGGGCGTGATGGTGATATCCAGCGACCGGAGCTCCAGTTCCGGAGGGCGCGGCAGTTGCAGCGTTCCCACCGGCAGCGCCGTGCGCGCGTCGCCGCCCATGGCCTGGCTCGCCATGGGCGGCGCGCTGGCCGGGTCCCCGGCGGCGGGCGCACCGCTGGCGGCTGCGAGGGCGACGCCGCCCGCCGCCACCAGCAGCATGAAGGAATGATGGCCCGGCATGGCCAGATCACCCGACCGCGCCGGAAATTCCGGCGACGTCCCGCAATCGGTCGAAACCGCGCTCCAGGTCGGCGGTGAGGTCGTTGATGTCCTCAAGCCCCACCTGGAAGCGCAGGGCGGGTCCGCCCGGATCCCATGTCGTCGCCGAGCGGTAGGAGCCGCAATTGAACGGGATCACCAGGCTCTCATAGCCGCCCCAGGAATAGCCGAGGCCGAACAGGGCCAGCGCGTCGAGGAAGGCGTCCACCGCCGCCTCGGAAACCGGATTCAGCACGACGCTGAACAGGCCGCTGGCGCCAAGAAAGTCGCGCTTCCAGATGGCGTGATCCGGGTGGCTTTCCAGCGCCGGATGCAGGACGCTTTTGACCTCCGGCCGCGACTCAAGCCAGCGGGCGAGGGCGAGGCCCTGCCGCTCGGCCTCGCGCAGGCGCAGCTCCATGGTGCGCAGGCCGCGCAGGGCCAGGAAACAATCCTCCGGCCCGGCGCACATGGCGAAAGCCTCCGCCGTGCGGCGCAGGCCCGGCAACGCCCGCTCATTGGCGGAAACCAGGCCCAGCAGAAGATCGGAATGGCCGCCGAGATATTTGGTGCCGGCCTCGATGGCGAGATCGACCCCGCGCGCGTGCGGCGGGAAAAACAGCGGCGTGGCCCAGGTGTTGTCCATCAGCACCAGCGCGCCAGCCGCATGCGCCACGGCGGCAATGGATGGAATGTCCTGCACCTCGAAGCTCTGCGAGCCAGGCGCCTCGGTCAGCACGGCGCTGGTGTTGGGGCGGATCAGACTGGCGATTCCGGCGCCCAGATAGGGATCGTAATAGGTGGTTTCGACGCCCATGCGCGCCAGCACCACATCGCAGAAGCGCCGCGTGGGCCGGTAGGCCGAATCCGTCACCAGAATATGATCGCCAGCTTTCACGCACGACATCAGCGCCAGGGAGATGGCGGCAAGCCCCGAAGGAACCAGCGCCGTTCCCGCCGCGCCAGACAGTTCCGACCAGGCGTTTTCCAGCGCCTCCGTGGTCGGCGTGCCATGGGTGCCATAGGTGAAGCGGGCGTCCGAGCGCCGCAGCGCCGCGGCGTCCGGCGACAACACGGTGGAGCCGCGGTAAATCGGCGTGTTTACAAAGCCGAACTGCTCGTCGGGATTGCGACCGCCGAGCACCAGGCGGGTGCGGCTGGACAGGCGACTGCGTTCATCATCACTCAGTTTGCGCATGTCCGGATGGCTCCTCGTCACGACCGTCTCACCCGGGAGGTGTGCGGGTTTTGCGCGCCGGCCGTCAACCCCGCGCCCCGCAGGACAGTCATTGTTTCTCCCCAGCCCCTGCCTGTGGAACCAGTGCGCGGCGGCGGAAATTGGCGCCGTGGGGTTGACCTGCGGGGTACACCCGCCATGTCATGCAGACGCGAGCCACATCAGACCCGGCGCCGGAAAGCGGGCGCGAAGGAGGACAGACGGATGAAACGCGCCCCCGTGTTGACGGCGATGGCCTGCGGCGTGATCGCCGCCGTGGCGAACGGCGCGCCAGCTGCTGCTGGCGTGCTTGATCAGGTCAAACAGCGCGGCGAGCTGATTTGCGGCTCCAATCCCGGTCTCGCCGGCTTCGGCGTGCCCGACGACAAGGGCAAATGGACCGGTTTCGACGTGGACTATTGCCGGGCGATTTCAGCCGCCATTTTCGGCGACCCCGACAAGGTCAAATATGTGCCGCTGACCGCCAAGGACCGTTTCACCGCACTGCAAACGGGTGAAATCGACGTGCTGGTGCGCAACACGACGTGGACCATGACCGGCGACACCTCCGTGGGCGCCAGCTTCACCTCCATCAATTTCTATGACCAGCAGGCATTCATGGTCAGGGCCAAGCTTGGCGTGAAATCAGCCCTGGAGCTGAATGGCGCCGAAATCTGCGTGCAGCGCGGCACCACCAACGAACTGAATCTGGCTGACTTTTTCCGCGCGCACAAAATGGACTACAAGCCCGTCGCCTTCGGCAGCGCCGCTGAAACCGTGAGGGCCTATGACGCTCATCGTTGCGATGTCTTCACCAGCGACAGCTCGGCACTCTACGCCGAACGCCTGCGCATGACGAACCCGGCCGAGAATATCGTCCTGCCGGAGCGGATTTCGCGGGAGCCCTTCGCCGCCGCCGTGCGCAAGGGCGACGGCCAGTGGTTTGACGTGGTGCGCTGGATTGGCTTTGGCCTTGTCGCGGCGGAAGAGGCCGGGATCACCAAAGCCAACGTCGAGGAGAAGCGCGCCAGCGACAATCCGGAATTGCGCCGCATGCTCGGCGTCGATGGCAAGCTTGGTTCAGGCATCGGCCTGCCAAACGACTGGCTCGTCAATATTGTGCGCGCCGTCGGCAATTACGGTGAGATTTATGAGCGGAACCTTGGCGAAAACTCCCGTCTGAAAATCCCCCGCGGGCAGAATAATTTGTGGAACAAGGGCGGCCTGATGTACGCTCCGCCCATTCGCTAGAATGCAGCGCGGCGACCCTGGCGTTGCCGCTCATGAAAATTGCTTGTGAATACAAGCCATGGGGGGCGCATCCACATGCCAGCTTTGCGCGGGAATACTCAGGAATTCACCCGGATAACTGACGTACTCCCGTAAAAGGCGGCGAGATATCAGTGGGCGCTCCTGGATGGGCGTGCGCTTTGCGCCGGTCCACAAGGTCATGACATCGATCAGGGGCGGGAGCGGCGTGAAAGCAGGCAAGCCGGTCAGAGCATACGGACAGGGGCGGGGCCCGGGGACCGGCTGGTGGGGAAATCCGGCGGCGCGCGCCCTGGTCTGGCAAGCGTTGCTGGCGATCGCCGTCGTCAGCCTGTTCGCCTGGGCGGGCCGCAATGTCGTGGCCAATCTGCGCGCCTCCAACATCACCTGGGGGTTCGGATTTCTCGCCGAGCCGGCCAGTTTCGACATTACCGGCTCGCTGATCCCGTTCCAGGCCGGAGACAGCTACGGCCGGGCGCTGATGGCCGGCTTCGGCAATACCCTGACTGCCTCGCTCACCGCCATCGTCATCGCCACGGCGCTCGGCTTCGTCGTGGGGGTCGCGCGCCTGTCCCATAACGCCCTCGTGGCCCGATTCGCCTCGGCCTATGTGGAAGTTCTGCGCAACACGCCACTGCTGCTGCAGTTGCTGGTCTGGTACAACGTCGTTCTGAAGTCACTGCCAGTGCCGCGCCAGTCCATCGCGCTGCCGGGCGGCCTGCTGCTGAACAATCGCGGGCTCTACAGTCCCTGGCCGGTCGCGACCCCAGGCTGGACCGCGCTTGGCGCCGGGCTGCTGGCGGCGCTGGCCCTCTGGGCCGGCCTCGCCGTCTGGAGCGCCCGGCGGCGGCGGGCAGGCAAGCCCCCGCTTGCGCTATGGCTTGTCACGCCGCTCATTCTGGCTGGTTTGCCGCTGGCGGCGGTCTGGCTGACGACCGGAAGCCTCGCTGGCGCCCTGCCGCTTGCCTGGCCGGAACTGCGCGGCTTCAACGTCAGCGGCGGCGTCACCCTGCTGCCGGAATTCGTGGCCCTGGTGCTGGGCCTGTCACTCTACACTTCGGCGTTCATCGCCGAGATCGTTCGCTCCGGCGTCCAGTCCGTGCCGAAAGGCCAGCGCGAAGCCGGACGGGCGCTGGGCCTCGGCGAAGGCCAGATCCTGCGCCTGATTGTCATTCCCCAGGCGTTGCGGCTGATCATTCCGCCGCTTACCGGGCAATATCTCAACCTCACCAAGAACTCGTCCCTTGCCGTCGCCGTCGGCTACCCGGACCTGGTGTCAATCGGCGCCGGACCCGTGTTGCAGAATACCGGCCAGGCGCTGGAAGTGATCTCGCTCATCATGCTCATCTATCTGGCGGTGTCGCTGCTGACGGCGCTGCTGATGAACTGGTGGAACGCGCGCATGGCGCTGGTGGAGCGCTGAGATGACGATGACGCCATCAACCTCCGCCCGCCCGCCGCAAAGACCCTCCGGGTTCATCCAGGGCTTGCGCAGCCTCGTGTCGACACCGGTCAACGCGTTGCTCACCGTGCTGGCCATCGCCATCGCCTGGTTCCTGCTGCGGCCCGCCGTTGAATTCCTGCTCATCGACGCTGTCTGGAGCGGCGAGGATCGCGCCGCCTGTCTGGCCGGGGAGGCCGGCGGCGCAACCGGCGCCTGCTGGCCCTATATCGCCCGCAGGCTCGGCTATTTCATCTACGGCCAGTATCCGGAGGCGCAGCGCTGGCGGCCGAACCTGGCCATGGTCCTGTGCGCGCTAAACATTGCCTGGGCGCTGTGGCCGCGCGCGCCGTTTCGCGGCGCGGCGCTGTTCGTCTTCGTCATTCCATTCCCGGTCATTGCCTGGATCCTGCTCTATGGTCCCGGCTTCTCGGGCCTCGTCGCCGTGCCCAGCAATTTGTGGGGCGGCGTGCTGGTGACGCTGGTGATCTCCATCGTCGGCATCGTCGCATCGCTGCCGCTTGGCGTGCTGCTGGCCCTGGGCCGGCGCTCGCAGATGCCCGTGGTGCGCGCCGCGTCCACCGTGTTCATCGAGGTGATGCGCGGCGTGCCGCTGCTGGCCGTGCTGTTCATGGCCAACCGCATGCTGCCGCTGTTCCTGCCGCCGGGCGTGCTGCCCGACCCGCTGGTGCGGGTGATGGTCGGCGTCAGCCTGTTCGCCGCCGCCGGCATGGCGGAGGTGATACGCGGCGGCCTGCAGGCGTTGCCGAAGGGCCAGTATGAAGCCGCCGCCGCCCTTGGCCTCGGCTATTGGCAGATGATGTTCACCGTGATCCTGCCGCAGGCGCTGACCCTGGTCATTCCCGGCATCGTCAACACCTTCATCAGCCTGTTCAAGGACACCACTCTGGTGACGGTTGTCGGCATCTTCGACCTGCTGACGACCATCGACGTCAGTTCCCGCGATCCGGCCTGGGCAACGCCGGTGACCGCGTCGACGGGCTATGCCTTCGCCGCGATTTTCTACTTTATCTGCTGCTACGCCATGTCCCGCTATTCAGCGGCGATGGAACGGCGCCTGGCGGCTGCAGGGAGCCGGTCATGACGGCGAACGATCCTTCCACCCATGTGGCGCCCCCTGGCGAAGGCGACGCCGTGGTGATGCGCGGCGTCAGCAAATGGTACGGCGACTTCCAGGTGTTGACCGACATCGATCTCAGCGTCCGGCGCGGCGAGCGGGTGGTGATCTGCGGGCCGTCCGGCTCCGGAAAATCCACGCTGATCCGCTGCATCAACCGGCTGGAAGAGCACCAGCAGGGCGATATCGTCGTTGACGGGGTCGAACTGACGCATGACCTGCGCAGCATCGACCGGGTGCGCCGCGAGGTCGGCATGGTGTTCCAGCAGTTCAACCTGTTTCCGCATCTCACGGTGCTGGAAAACTGCGTGCTGGCGCCCATGCGGGTGCGCGGCGCCAGCCGGCGCGCGGCGGAGGAGCAGGCGCTGGCGCTGCTGGCCCGCGTGCGCATTCCGGAACAGGCGGGCAAATATCCCGGCCAGCTCTCCGGCGGCCAGCAGCAACGCGTCGCCATCGCCCGGGCGCTGTGCATGAACCCGCGCATCATGCTGTTCGACGAGCCGACCTCGGCCCTCGACCCGGAGATGGTGAAGGAGGTGCTGGACGTCATGGTGGAACTGGCCGGCGATGGCATGACCATGCTGTGCGTCACCCACGAGATGGGCTTCGCCCGCCGCATCGCCGACCGGGTGATCTTCATGGACGGCGGACAGATCGTCGAGCAGGCCGATCCGGAAACCTTCTTCACCGCGCCCAGGCACGCCCGCACCAAGGCGTTCCTGAGCCAGGTGCTGGGCGAATGACCGGCCTGCTTCAGGCCGGGCCCACGGCAATCGCCGCGTCGGGCTGGCCGCCCCATTCGCTCCACGAGCCGTCGTAGACCGGCGGCAGCGGCGCGCCCAGTTCCTGAAGCGCCAGCGCCACGATGACGGCGGAAACGCCGGAACCGCAGGTGGTTGTCACCGGCTTGTGAATATCGACGCCGGCAGCGTCGAACACCGCCTGCAATTCCGCCGGCGACTTCAGCATGCCGTTGGCCACAAGGCTGGATGACGGCGTGTTGAGCGCGCCCGGCATGTGGCCGGCGGCGAGGCCGGGACGCGGCTCCGCCGCCGCGCCGGCGAACCGCTCCGCCGGACGCGCATCGACGACCTGGCGATCGCCGCTGGCGACGGTCGCCGCCATGTCACGATAATCAACGACGGCGCCTGCCAGCGGGCTAACCACGAACGCCGCCGGTTGCGGACGCTGCGCCGGGCCGGTTTCAAGCGGCCGGCCTTCGGCTTTCCACTTCGGCAGGCCGCCTTGCAGGATGAAAACCCGGCGCGCGCCCATCACCCGCAGCATCCACCATACCCGCGGGGCGGAAAACAGGCCGGCGCCGTCGTAAACCACGATCTCCCGGTCAACGCTGAGCCCCAGCGCGCCAGCGCCGGCGGCAAAGGCTTCCGGTGACGGCATCATGTGCGGCAGCGGCGACGCCTTGTCCCGGATCTCCTCGATATCGAAGCGCACGGCGCCGGGAATATGTCCGGCCAGAAACTCGGCCGCGGGATCGCGCGCCAGCGCCGGCAGATACCATGAACCGTCGACAACCGCTGGCGCTGGGGCTCCAGCCGCGCGCCCGGCGGCGCCCTGCTGTCCGGCAAGACCCAGCCGTCCGGCAAGCCAGTCGGTGGTGACGAAAGGAGATGTTGTCATTGGCAGGACTCCAGATCACGCGCGGCGAGACCGGCAATCTGGCCTTTCCAGACAGCATCCGCCAGTCAAATAGCGCCGGGAGGGGCTGCGGAAAACGACAGGACGCAAGCGCGATCGCTCCAGCGCCACATGACGTTAAGTCAGCTGGGGTGAAACCAGACGGGAGTCAGACCAGTATGCGGCAGCCGGCGCCGCGCTCCTGGACGCCAAGACGCGGGGCGAACCGGCCTGCCGACGGCTCGGGAATCCCGGTGGTCTGGGCGCGCTGGCGCGGATGGCTCCTGGCCCGCGACGCCGCCCGGTCCAGCAGATAGCGGGTGAGGGCGTCCTCGCGCGCCGGCGATGCGCGCAGTTCGCTGGCGAGGCTGCCAGGATTGGTCCAGATGGCGCGCAGGCGCTGCTGGACATCGGCGCGGCGCAGATCATCCATGGCGATGCAACGCTGTCCGGGATCGGGAAAAGGCGCGTAGGCCTCCCCGGTTCCAGAGAAGTCAGCATAGATCTCGATCATATGACCGACGTCGAGAATGATGAGAAACGGCGGCGGCTCGGGCAGGGCCCGCGCATAGTTCTCCGCCTGCATGCGCGCGGCGTTCATGGCCCGCCGCCATGCACAAACACTTCGCGTCGCCGGAGCCGGCGGCGGCCAGCCAGCGGCCCTGCGGCGCGCCATTGCCGACTGTTTCGATTCCAGCACAAAACAGCCGCGCTTGTAGAGATCTATGCGACCGCTACACAAACGCCCGTTAAGAAGACCGAAACTGACAGATTTCTCAAAAATATAATGATTGTCACGATCATGCTCGGCAGCGAATTGCGGCAACGGCAGCGAAAGCGCCTCGCATAGTCTGCATATGAACAGTTGTGCATTTGAAATTTCTGAAGAACCTGATTTTTTTGATTCTTCAATAAGAAAACAGATGGAACTCAACCCCATTCTGCCCCTCCCTGAATTATGTTTTTTATTTTCAATCAACTTGTAAAATATTCAAATTTAATTGATGTATATTTAATAGTATCGTTAATACTTCCATCGAAATCCGGCGCGACAATAATCTGCCATGAACGGCCTTTCGCAACCGGCGGCGTGTTTCACCCCCGGGGCGGCATGAAGGGCTGCGTCAGAAAACGACGATCGTAAATACCTGGAATGGCAGTCGCGAACGGAAGCTGGATGCGCGCGCTTCTGGCCCGGTCTGCGCCTCCGGGCAAGACCACCCTGCAAGACCACCCCGCCTTTCGGCGCCGCAAGACGGCGCCGAAAGGCGACCTGACGCCGTTGTTGCAAGGAATCGACCGCGCTATCTCACCGTGACGGACGGCGCATCGCGAAAGTCGCGACGCGCCGTTCGGAGCCTGCCTCCGGATGGCTCCAGACCATTTCCGTCGCAGCGCCCAGCCTGACGCCTCAGGCTCGCCACCTGCCCGCCGCCTGATGCGAGGCGGGGGATTGCCGGGTGAAACCGTCCGGATTCAGGCCGTTGTGAAACGGACGCCGCACATGCGGAACCCTGTCCCGTCCGGCGCATGGCCGCGCTCAGCCGCCCGCGCCATGACGCCAGCCGGATCGGTGGTTGCAACCACGATGCCGCGCAGGGTCTCGCGACTGCCCGCGGATCCTGGCGCGAAGCGGATATTGATCATGTCGACCTCGATCAGGCCGCCGTTTCCTTCCTGTTGGTAAGGCTTCTCGATGATTCGGGCCCAGTGCTGGCCAAGGGCATGGGGATCAGGGCTTTCAACGACGATTTCATGGATGCCCTGGGTCACGTCGGTGCAGATGGCGTGCTGCCAGCCGTCGCCGCCAGCAGGATAGTAGGGCCCCTCCAGATTCGCTTCGCCCGGCGTGTGATCAAACTCGATCATCGCCGCCCGGCATTGCCGAGGATGCAGTTGCACGCCCACAAAGCCATCGTGATCAAGCGCATGGGCCGTCGGAACGCCATTGGCGTTGGCGTGCGCGCCGCGCCGCAGCGGGTCGCTGCAGTTGAAGATGGCCATGTAGCCGCCCACGCCGCCGCTGCGCTCCATGAAGCGCCCGGCGGCGGTGTTCTCCTCGAACGGCGCCACGACCTCCACGAACGCCAGCCCGAACGGAAACAGGGCGTTGTGCAGGCCATATTTGGCCACATGCGGATCCTGGTAGGCCAGCCTCACGCCAAAGATGTACTGAAAATCGGTGATCGCGCGTTCAAGATCATCCGTGGCCAGAGCGATCTGGCGCAGGCGGAAGTAGTCTTCCATGGGGGCCTCCCGGGCAGTCCCCGGCTGTTCCGGGGCTTCTGTTGCGAGCGCCCGGGAGTATGCACCAGCAAATAAGGGCGCAGCCACCCCGGCGACAGCCGGCGCGGCGATTTTATGGAAATTTATGTTGCAAAATGTTCCGCAACGCGGCCTAGAGAGACTGGAAAAAAACCGCTCATTCAGAAAGGCGTCATGTCGCACGAACATGCCGCAAGAAGCAGAAGCCCGTATGGACGCACGCCAGCGCAAAACCCGACACGCCCTGTATGAAGCGCTTGACGCCCTGCTTGGGGAGCGGCCCTACGGCGACATCACCGTGACAGACCTGGTGCAGCGGGCAAGCGTTGGGCGGCAGACGTTCTATCGCCATTTCGACAGCATTGACGCCATGCTGGAGCACCGGTTGAGCGACGATCTCGCCGGGCAGCTCGCATTTGCCCATAAACATGCCGGCGTCACGACCTACAGCCGCTGGGTGGAGGACGTCACGGCCTTCGCCTTCGCCCGCGCCAGCCAGCAGCGGCGGCTGTACCGGCTGATCCTGAGCGGGCAGGCGGGAAGCGGCGCCCTGACGCTGTTCGCCGCCCAGATCGGCGAGATGATGAATATCGCCAGCGCGCAGCCCGGCCTCCTGCCGGAGGATCCTGAAGAATCCCGCTTCGCCCAAAGCTTCTACGCGGGCGCCGTTGGCGCGCTGATGCTTGAATGGCTGATCGCCGATAGTGGACGCACGCCTGAGCAGATGGGCGCGATGTTCGCCCGCCTGTCGACGCCACAGGCGTAACGCAAGAGGCGCGCCTGGCTCACCGGGTTCCGGTCGCGCCCCAGCGACGGCGTGTCCTTGCGGGGTGGGGCGCGAATTCTGGAGGTCGCGGATGCGCCAGAATCCGCAACCTGGCGTGAACCAGCCGGCGGATTGATCTGGCGGATTGATCTGGAATGGCGGACGCTGGAAGGGCAGGCTCCGGCGGCGCGCGCCGGCAATAAAACACCCGGTTTCCACACGTGAAAACCTGTTTCCGCAGCCTTGGCATACTGGAAAAAGAAATGGCTCCCCGGGCCGGATTCGAACCAGCGACCAACCGGTTAACAGCCGGTTGCTCTACCACTGAGCTACCGGGGAAAGCCTGTTGCGAAACAAAAAAAGCCCGTGCGGGCGCATCGCAACTCTATCAAGTCCATCCTGAGAAAGGGATGGCTCCCCGGGCCGGATTCGAACCAGCGACCAACCGGTTAACAGCCGGTTGCTCTACCACTGAGCTACCGGGGATCACTTGATGGCCGGGATGTAGCCCAAGCATTCGGGCCGCGCAAGTCCCGCCGCGCCGAAAAGGCCGCGCCCAGGCGGCGGCTGTGGAAGTGTGGACAAGTGGAGCCTGGGCGCTCCCCGGAAAACCCGGCTTTTGAAAACTGCATGAAAGAGTGTTGCCCTTTCACTGCGCCCTGGGCTATTAGCGCCGTCGAGGCCTCGTGGCGGAGTGGTTACGCAGAGGACTGCAAATCCTTGCACGGGGGTTCGATTCCCTCCGAGGCCTCCATTTACTTATGTCGCCCGTCCGGCGGTTCCGGGATCCCGCGGCGGGACACCCACGTGAGACCCCGCCTGAGGGAGTCATGCAGGACTACGCCGCCGCACGCCGCACCATGGTTGATTGCCAGGTGCGCACGTTTGACGTCACCGACCTTTCCGTCATCGCCGCTTTCGACACGACGCCGCGCGAAATCTACGCGCCAGCCGGTCGCGAAGCCATGGCCTATGCGGATGTCGCCATTCCCCTCGACGACGCTCCCGGACGCGTCATGCTGCCGCCGCTGGTGCTGGCGCGAATGCTGCAGTCGTTCGGACCGCTTGATGGCCTGAAGGTGCTCGAGGTTGGGGCAGGGACCGGCTACGGCTCGGCGCTGCTGGCGCGCCTTGGCGCGCAGGTCACCGCGCTTGAAGCCGACGACGGCCTCGCCGCCGCTGCAAAGATCAATCTCGAACGCGACGGCGTTGCTGGCGTCCGCGTCGTCACCGGCCCCCTGGCCGGCGGCCATGCCGCCAATGGGCCCTATGACGCCATTTTGCTGAACGGCGGCTTCGAGGTGCTTCCGGAGGCCCTGCCGCAGCAGCTCGCCGATGGCGGCGCCCTGGTGGCGATTGAAGTCAACGGCGCGGCCAGCCGGATCATCGTCCTGCGCCGCGCTTCCGGCGTGAACAGCACGGCCGTGATCGTCAACGCCTGGGCGCCGGTGCTGGAAGGATTCGCCCGCAAACCCGAATTTACATTCTGACCAACGCCCACGCGCAGATGAAACAGGCCGGCGCAAGCCGGCCTTTTTTATTGGTTAAATCCAGCGCCCGTTACGTCTCCATCGCGCTTAAGCGACAGTTTGAGACGCCCTGATGTCATTTCGTTGGTTACTGTGGCCTTTCTGCACACAACAGGCGCGTGATTCCTTTCAATGTACGGAAATTGCAGCCGGATTGTCTGTAGTTCCTTGAAAAACTTATGCCGCACCGCAACTGGCGGCGGATGCGGGAAAGCGCTGCCGGCCGGCAGCCGTCGACAGGCGCCGAACTGCGACGCCGTTTTCCGAATCACGGCCGCAAATCGGCGTATGAATTTATGGTAAACCGCAAGGGCGGGCACTGGACAGGAGGGGGGCGTTTCGGCGACTGTCCGCTCCAGAGCCTGCATGGATTCGACCATGCCTGACGCCGGGGTTCGCCACGGCGCCGCATCAACAGGTTTCCGGCCCCAGGCCGGAGCGGTCGGTTCTTGCGCGGCGTTGCTTCCTCCGGGGGCTGCGTCTCCGGGTTCGCCGGCATACTATGGAGCGCTGTCTGCGCTCCGGTGAGGTAAGCAAGTGACGAAGAAGCGTGGTTTCCAGCGTTCCATCCTGTTCAGCACGGTGGCGGGCCTTGCGGTGGCGTTTGCTGCCGCGGCGTCGGCGGAAACCATGAATGGCGCTCTTGCCAAGGCCTATATGGGTAACCCCACGCTCAACTCCCAGCGCGCTTCATTGCGGGCGACTGACGAAGGCGTCGCCATCGCCAAGTCCGGCATGCGCCCGCGCGTCAACGCCAGTGGCAGCGTCGGCTACACCGCACGCAACTCCCAGGGCATGGGCGCGAGCAGCGGCAATGTGGACCTGTTTCCTGGCGCCGTCGGGGTGGGCGTAACCCAGCCGCTGTACGACGGCTTGCGGACGCTGAACTCCACGCGCGCCGCCGAGTCCCAGGTGTTTGGCCAACGTGAAGGTTTGCGCAACCAGGAGCAGAGCACGCTGCTGTCCGGCGCCACGGCCTATATGAACGTGCTGCGCGACACCGCGACGGTGAACCTGCAGCGCAACAACCTGGAAGTGCTGCAAGAACAGCTTCGCCAGACCCAGGACCGCTTCAACGTCGGCGAGGTGACGCGGACGGACGTCGCCCAGGCAGAAGCCGCTCTGGCCGGCGGCCGCTCCCAGCTCTCCGCCGCCGAGGCCAATCTGAAGGCGAGCATCGCCCAGTACCGTCAGGTGATTGGCGAGCAGCCGACGAAGCTCGCGCCTGGCAAATCGCTTGAGCCGTTCCTGCCCAAGAACCAGGTCGCCGCGGTCAACCTCGCCCTGCGCGAGCATCCGGCGATCGCTTCCGCCCTGCATAGCGCCGACGCAGCTGAGTTGCAGATCAAGGTGGCTGAGGGCGCGCTGCTGCCGCAGGTGGGCGTTTCCGCCAATGTGTCGCGCTCGTTCGACAACAACGTGCGTGGCGACGCCGTATCGTCGGCCAGCATCGTCGCCCAGCTGACCGTGCCGCTCTATGATGGCGGCCAGTATTACGCCCAGACCCGTCAGGCCAAGGAATTGGCCAGCCAGGCCAACATCAGCGTCGACATCTTCCGCGATCAGGTGCGGGCCGCCGTTGTGTCGAGCTGGAGCATGCTCGACGCGGCCCGGGCGCAGATCGAAGCCTCCACCGCCCAGGTCAAGGCCAACGAAATCGCCCTTGCCGGCGTGCGCGAAGAGGCCAAGGTTGGCCAGCGCACCACGCTGGACGTGTTGAACGCCCAGCAGGCCCTGCTGCAGTCCCGCGTGTTGCTGGTGACTGCGCAGCGCGACCGCGTTGTCGCATCCTACAATGTGATGGCCTCGATCGGCCGCCTGACCGCCCGTGACCTCAAGCTGCGCGTCACTGGCTATGACCCCAAGGTTCACTATGACCAGGTCAAGGACAAGTGGATCGGCCTGAGCACGCCGAGCGGCCGTTAATACCCCGGAGGCCCCTGCGGGCGGGCGGGTCGGTTCGTAGCGCTGGCCTTTTGTGGCGCAGGCCGCTTTCCCGGATGCGTCCGGGGCGCCAGGTCCACGCGGGGTTCTGGCGACAGGCGAGCTTAGGGCGATCGCTGTGCCTGTTCAGGTAGATGCGACCACGTTTCGGTGTGGAAGGGCGCAATGCCTGGGCGCCGCCCCTCTACCGTGGGCCGGGACGTTCCTTTATATTTTCTTAAGAATGTCATTCGGCGGCCGGTGACCGGATGGCGCCGGATCCTGGCGCCGGGCGCCGCTGGCGGGGTGGATCTTCTGGCCGTCATGCCGGACAAGGGGCATTGGCGGCTGGCGTTTTCACCCAGGCCTGTCTCCTGCCGGACCTGGTGGGCGGGCGTCGCGTGAACTCTGGTCCGCGCAACCTGGCCCGTACAAACCTGGTCGATACAACCTGGTCATGGCCTTGGTCATCAATTTGTGGAGGGGTCTTATGGGGTCGGGCGGGACTGAAGCGCATGCTGACGGTCTGACGACAAGGCGCGTTGATCCGGACATGGAGCAGATTCTGTCCTCCATCCGCAAGATCATATCCGACGACCAGAAAGCCCTGGGGTTGCCCATGGATGATGCGCCGGTGCGGCGAACCCCACGGCGCGCCAGTCCCCCACAAGCAGTGCGAGCGCCAGCGGAGGCGCCGCCGCCTGCGCGGGCGCCGCGGGCCGTTATCCGGCCAGCGCCCGCGCGGCCGGCGCCGGAAAGCGCTTATGGCTCCGGCCACGACGATGCTGACGACATCGACCTCAGCCTGCACCGTATGAGCGCGGGAGCGACGCGCATGGCCGATATCGACACCGGCCTGCCGCCGCGCGCCAGGCCGCCCGTCAGGCTTTCCGCCGCTCCGCCGGTTGACTACCGTCCGCCGGAGGCGCGCGAACAGGCTGAAGCCGGTCCGTCGCCTCTGGTGGACCAGCGCCTCGCCGACATCATCCGTCGCGCGGTCGCTGAGCAGGTCGAGGAAGTGACCCGGGCGACGCTGGGCGGACAATGGCCGGCCGCGACGACGCAGCCGTCTGAAACAGCCTGGCCGGATCCTGATCTGGACACGGAATTCCTGCATCAGGAAGAGGCGGAGCCGTCCCTCGCCTGGCCCGCGCCAGCCCGGCGCCCCATGGACCGGCGCATGGATATGACCGGGCCAGTCGCCACTGGCGCCGCCTCCCTGGCGTCGGTTCCGGTCGAGGCTCCGGCGATGCTTCATGCGCGGGAAGCCGTGGGCGTGCTCGTCACCCCGGCGACGGCGGCGCGCATTTCCGGCGCGTTCGATGCGTTGACCCAACGTGTGGCCGCCGAGCGCGCCCGCACAATGGAGGAGACGGTGACGGACATGCTGCGGCCGATGCTGGCCGGCTGGCTGGAAGCTCACCTGCCGGAAATCGTCGAGCGCCTGGTCGCCGAGCAGGTCAATCGCCTCAGCCGCAGCGAATTTGACTGAGCCCTGATTTTTCGCGCCGTCCAGCGGCGGGGCGCCGCTCCCCCCAGGTCGGCTCCCTCAAAGACGGCTCCACCAAGGCGGCTCCAGCAAGGCGACGGCCGTCGCCATGGTGCGACGCCGGATCAAAAAGTAGGAGCGTTTCCCCAAACCTGCGTTTATGGGAAACGCATCAGGTATCCGTAAAGCGTCAGATCCGGCTGCAGCCGGATGGCGCGAGCATTGATGGTAAAGTCGCGACATGGACAAGACATTTGAGCCTGCCGCCGTCGAGGCGCGTATTGCCGGCCTGTGGGAACAGGCGGGCGCTTTTCGCGCCGGCCGGCCGGAGCGGGCGGACGCGGAGCCGTATTGCATCGTCATTCCGCCGCCGAATGTCACCGGCTCGCTGCACATGGGCCATGCCCTCAACAATACCCTGCAAGACGTACTCTGCCGCTTTGAGCGCATGCGCGGCAAGGACGTGCTGTGGCAGCCCGGCATGGACCACGCCGGCATCGCCACCCAGATGGTGGTGGAGCGCCAGCTGGCCGAGCGCGGCGAGCCTGGACGCCGCGACCTCGGCCGCGAGGCGTTTCTGAAGAAGGTGTGGGAGTGGAAGGCCCAGTCCGGCTCCACCATCATCAACCAGCTCAAGCGCCTTGGCGCCTCCTGCGACTGGTCGCGCGAGCGCTTCACCATGGACGAGGGCCTGTCCCGCGCCGTCGTGAAGGTGTTCGTTGAACTGCACCGCCAGGGTTTCATCTATCGCGACAAGCGCCTGGTGAACTGGGATCCAAGGTTCCAGACCGCCATCTCCGACCTTGAGGTGATGCAGGTCGAGACAAAGGGCAATCTCTGGCATTTCCGCTATCCGCTCGCCGCCGAGCCGGAGCGCTTCATCACGGTCGCCACCACGCGCCCCGAAACCATGCTCGGCGACGTCGCCGTCGCCGTGAACCCGGACGACGAGCGCTACGCCGACCTGATCGGCCGCATGGTTGAGCTGCCGCTGGTCGGCCGTCTGATCCCGATCGTCGCCGACAGCTATTCGGATCCGGAAAAGGGCACTGGCGCGGTCAAGATCACTCCGGCCCACGATTTCAACGACTTCGAAGTCGGCCGCCGCCATGATCTGCGCCTCATCAATGTGTTCGATTCCGAAGGCCGGCTGGACCTGAAGCACAACGCCGCGTTCCTTGAGGAAGCAGAGGGCGACGACCTCGACGCCACTCTGGCGCTGCACGGCCAGGACCGGTTCGAGGCCCGCAAGGCCATCGTCGCCATGATGGATGCGCGCGGCCTGCTGGCCGCCATCGAGCCGCACGTCCATATGGTGCCGCACGGCGACCGCTCCGGCGTGGTGATCGAGCCGTTCCTGACCGACCAGTGGTACGTCAACGTCAAGCCGCTGGCCGAGCGCGCACTGGACAAGGTGCGAGAAGGGGAAACCCGTTTTATTCCAGGGAATTGGGAGAAAACCTTCTTCCAGTGGCTTGAGAACATCGAGCCGTGGTGCATCTCCCGCCAGCTCTGGTGGGGACACCAGATTCCAGCCTGGTACACGCCTGACGGCGAAGTCTACGTTGGCGAAAGCTTTGAGGACGTGCTGCCGGCGGCCCTGGCGGCGGCGGTGGAGCGCGGCGTGCTCGATCCGGCCCAGGCCGAGGCGTGGGCGGCTGATCCGGCAGCCGCCGCCGGGTTCCTGGTGCGCGACGAGGACGTGCTCGACACCTGGTTCTCGTCTGGCCTGTGGCCATTCTCGACGTTGGGCTGGCCGGATGACACGGCGGAGCTGAAGCGGTTCTATCCGACGACCACCCTGGTCACTGGCTTCGACATCATCTTCTTCTGGGTCGCCCGGATGATGATGCTTGGTCTTTTCGCCACCGACGAGGTTCCGTTCCGCCACGTCTATCTGCATGCGCTCGTCCGCGACGAGAAGGGCGCGAAGATGTCGAAGTCCAAGGGCAACGTCATCGATCCGCTCGAACTGATGGACCGTTTCGGCACGGACGCCCTGCGCTTCACCCTGGCCGCCATGGCGGCCCAGGGCCGCGACATCAAGCTCTCCACCCAGCGGGTGGAAGGCTATCGCAACTTCGCCAGCAAGCTCTGGAACGCCGCCCGCTTCGCCGAGATGAACGGCTGCGTCCGCGACGCCGCCTTCCGGCCGGACAGCGTGCGCGAGCCACTGAATCTCTGGGTGCTGGGCGAGGCCGGCAAGGCGATCAACGAGGTGACGCTGGCGCTGGAGGCGTTCCGCTTCAACGACGCCGCCAACGCCGCCTACCGCTTTGTCTGGAACGTGTTCTGTGACTGGTATCTGGAGCTGGCCAAGCCAGTGCTCCAGGGCGCAGACGGCCCGGCGAAGCAGGAAGTGCGGGCGGTCGTCAGCTATGTGCTCGACCAGATCTGCAAGATCCTGCACCCGTTCATGCCGTTCCTCACCGAGGAGCTGTGGGGCGTGACGGCGGATGCGGCCGGCGGCCGCGATGGCGTGCTGGCGCTGGCCCCGTGGCCGGTGGACCCGGCGGTGAATGCGACCGCGGCAGAATCGGAGCTTGGCTGGGTTGTCGAACTGATCTCCGGCATCCGTTCCGCACGTTCGGAAACCAACGTTCCGGCAGGCGCGCAGATTCCCCTCGTGCTGGTCGGCGCGTCAGACGCCACCCGCGGCGCCGTTGGCGTCTGGGGCGACACCATCCGCCGTCTGGCCCGCGTTTCAGAGATCAGCTTCGCCGACGCCGTCTCCGGTCGCGCCATCCAGTTGCTGGTGCGTGGCGAAACCGCCGCGCTGCCGCTGGAAGGCGTCATCGACTTCGACGCCGAACGGGCGCGCCTGACCAAGGAAATCGACAAGCTTGCCGGTGAGATCCGCAAGATCGAGGGCAAGCTCTCCAACGCCGATTTTCTGGCGCGCGCGCCGGAAGAGGTGGTGGAGGAACAGAAGGAGCGTCTGGCCGAAGCCGCGGAGCGTCGGGTTCGCCTTGCGGAGGCACTGGCGCGCCTCACCTGAGGTCAGTATCACCGTCAGCATATTTCAGGCCTCCGGTTCGCCGGGGGCCTTTTTTGTTGCGCTCCGTTTTGTTGCGCGCCGGGCGCTTCAAAGCCGCCGAATGACGGATCCGCCGCCGTAGCGATGTGCCCTTTATACAACGTGCATCCGGAACCTGCGCATGCCCGCACTTCGGCAAACCGGCGCCCCCAAGCCGCCATAAATGAATCAGAAGAATACACCACCTGCAAGAACATGATTGTGCTTGGTTTTTTGCAGATGGATTCCAGCAGGAACCAACAGATGCGCGTTATGTCGCCGAATTGGCAAGCTGCATACGCTGTGTATTGTGATCCTGCCGGGTCGGTCGCGCAGATTGGCTGCTGACGCCAGGGTGGCTGGTGTTGATTGGGTGGTTTGGGTCGGGACGCAATGACAGGACCTTGCGTCCGCGTGCCGGCGCAACCCGCTGTTGATGAAGATCTGGCATGTTGCGACCACGCGGCATGCCCGGGCAGGGCGCAACGGCGCCTGCATCATTTCGTGCGGCGCACATGCGCCGGGGTGTGAGACATGGCCGTTTCTGACTACTGTCATATCATTTGTCTTGGAACGGCCCTTTTGCTCGGCGGCCAGGCGCTTGCCGCCGATATCCCGCCCCCTGGCGCTCCCGCGCCGCTCGCCATCGCCAATCTGGGCCAGGCCAGTGACGACAGCGGTCCCGATGCGGATCGCATCGCCCCAGGCGCCAGGCCATTTGCCGGCGGCGCCCTGGCGTCGCCGTTCGCCGCCGCAGCTTCCGGCGCGGCCCCAGGCGGCCCTGTGGTGAAGTTTCGCTCCGAGCGGGACGCCTTCCGCACCGGCATCCGCGACTATTATTCCGGCGACAAGGCCAGCGCCGTGCAGGCGCTGGAATACGCGGCGACGCGCGGGCATTCGCCGGCGCAATGGAAACTCGGCCGGATGTACGCCGAAGGCGACGGCGTGCCCCACGACGATCTGAAGGCCTTCGAGTACTTCTCCAGGGTTGTTGAGGGTTCCGAGGACAATTCGCGACGGGCCGTGGCGCGTTTTGTCTCCAGCGCCTATGTCGCGCTTGGCGGCTATTATCTGGACGGAATCGCTGGCTCCTACGTGCAGAAGGACGAGCGCCGGGCCCGGGAAATGTTCCATCACGCCGCCAGCTACTATGGCGACCCCGACGCCCAGTACAATCTCGCCCGCCTGTGCCTCGCCGGCCAGGGCGGCGCCCGCGATGCCCAGCTGGCCGCCCGCTGGCTACATCTGGCCGCGGAAAAAAACCACGCGCCGTCGCAGGCGCTGCTGGGCCATCTGCTGCTCACCGGCCAGGGCAACGTCACGCGGCAAACCTCGCGCGGCCTGATGTGGCTGACCATCGCCCGCAATGGCGCCGACCCGCAAAAAGACGCCTGGATCATCGAGATGTATGACCAGGCCATCGCCCTTGCCCCCGAGCGGGATCGCGACGCCGCCCAGGCCACGGCCCAGGCCTATATCGAACAGCGCGGCGGCAAGAACTGACAACCGCCCGGTTGCCAGGCCCCATTTTCTGAAACAGCTCCGGACATGAAGGCGTGGGACGCGGCAATCCCGGCGCACGATGGTTTTCGTCCCGTCAGGGCGTCGGAACAGCGGAGGCGGGCGCAGGGCCTTCCATCGCTCCCACAAGCCGCCATCGGGCGCGGCCCCCGGAGCAGTTTCCCACCTGCATTGATCCGGGATTGCTCCAGTTTCCCCGGTTTTGAGCGGATTCTGATCGACCAGACGACCCCGTCCGGCCGGAAAGCGCTCTACGCCGGGCGGGGCGCGATCTCCAGATCAACCGACAATGGCGCATGGTCCGATGGCTTTTGCCAGGCCCGGGTTTCCTTGTGGATGGTGGCGTCGCGCAGCAGGTCGGCGGCCCGGGGCGTCAGCAGGGCATGGTCAATGCGGATGCCGAAATCGCGCTGGAAAGCTCCCGCCTGATAGTCCCAGAATGTATAAAGGCCGGCGCTGTCGTTACAGGCGCGCAGGGCGTCCGTCAGGCCGAGGTTCTGGAATCCCTGATAGAGCGCGCGGCTTTCCGGCTGGAACAGGGCGTCGCCAGTCCACGCCGCCGGATCCCTGGCGTCGCGCGGCTCGGGAATGACATTGTAGTCGCCAGCGAAAACCGCGATCTCCTCGGCGGCGACAGAGGCCGCCATATGACGCCGCAGCCGCTCCATCCACGCCAGCTTGTATGGGAATTTCTCCGTGCCCAAGGGATTGCCGTTGGGCAGATAGATCGACGCCACCCGCACGGCCCCGCCATTCACGGAAATCACCGCCTCGATGTAGCGCGCCTGAACGTCGCTTTCGTCTCCGGGCAGACCGCGACGCACATCCTCCAGCGGAAACCGTGAGAGCAGGGCGACGCCGTTGAAGGTCTTCTGGCCATGCACCGCCACGTTGTAGCCCAGGGCCTCGATGCGCGCCGCCGGAAACGCCTCGTCCATGCATTTGATTTCCTGGAGGCAGAGCACGTCAGGAGCCGCCGTTTGCAGAAACTGCTCCAGGTGGTCCAGGCGCTGCCGGACAGAATTCACGTTCCAGGTGGTGATGCGCATCGTTCTCTCCCCGCGCCTGGGATAGCGGCGGCTGATTCCCGAGGCCACACATTAAAGCAGTGGGCCGAAAAAGGGGCCGGCTTCCGGCAAATTGCCCGGCCTGGGGATAGCGCCTGTCGCCATTGCGCCCGAAAATTCTTCCAGCCAGGAAGTAAAATCATGTAATCAAGAAATTGCCATAATTTTATAACTATATTCACCGTCGTATATTAGGAATAATTTCTTGAAAGGAAATATTGTGAAAATTCTCAACCGACGTATTCCCGGATATGACGCCGTCAGGCGCGTCATGTCCGGGGTTCCTTTTGGCATGACATCCGTCCTGGCCGGATTTACCTTGTCAGCGATCATGATCCCCGCGTCGACCCGGGCGGTCACGCCGGCGCTGATCCCGATTCCGGCCGAAGAGCGCATGGCGCCTCTGACGGTTCTGCGCGAAATTTGCAAGCCGGAGACCATCAGTTCTGGCAACCTGAACCTTCCGGCCAACGTGGCCATGAGCATCGTCAAGGCCAGCGCCGGCACGGGCGTGGACCTGAAGTTGCTGATTGCTGTCGCTCACCGGGAGTCAGCGTTCAAACCAGAAGCCAGGGCGCGCACGTCGAGCGCGACGGGCCTGTATCAGTTTATCGACAGCACCTGGCTTGCCGCCGTGCGCGAGTTTGGCGCCAGACATGGCCTGGCGCGTGAAGCCGCCATGATCAGCCCGGCGGGTGAAGTGGGGAACGGCGCGCGCCGCGCCTGTATCCTCGGGTTGCGCAAGAATCCTGATTTCGCCGCCGCCATGGCCGCCGAAATGCTGAAGCGGGACGCCGGCTACCTGAAAGCCAGCCTGGAGCGCGAGGCAACCGACACGGACCTGTACGCCGCGCACTTTCTTGGCGTGCAGAAGGCGGCGAAACTCGCCACCCTGGCCACAGCGAAGCCCCAGGCGCCGGCGGCGCGGGTGTTTCCCCGCGCGGCAAAAGCCAACCGCTCGATCTTTTACCAGGGCAAGGGCCGGAAAGTGACAAGCCGCACCGTCCGGAGCGTCTACGACCGGCTGGCGTTGCCCTATGCCGAAGAGGCAGAG
Source organism: Camelimonas sp. ID_303_24 (assembly GCF_053543495.1). Taxonomy (NCBI): domain Bacteria; kingdom Pseudomonadati; phylum Pseudomonadota; class Alphaproteobacteria; order Hyphomicrobiales; family Chelatococcaceae; genus Camelimonas; species Camelimonas sp. ID_303_24. Next base: position 274,071 of record NZ_JBLLJM010000002.1, on the reverse strand, counting down.
CAGGTCGCGCGCAAGGCGCGCCAGATTTTCGGCGAGGCGCACGTTCCGCAATCCACCAGCGCCGGCTAACGGCAAGCCCTGCGAGAATGGCAGCTTCCGGCTTTCCGGAAGCCGCGCTCTCCGAAGGCATATATCACGCCCCGGCTGAAGGCAGGCCGGGGCGTTTTTATGGGCGCCAGATGGCCGGACGAAAGGTCCGGTTGCGGCACTGGCCGATGGCGACGGGCAGCGGATGGGAAAGGCGTTAAAGCCTGATGCGGATGGCGGCGCGCGCGACAAGAACGCCCACCGGATCACCAGCGCCGCAATGCAAAAGCGCGAAAACAGATGGGCTGAAATCGGCTGGTCGGCGGATGGGAGAAAAGGGGTTTTTAAACCAGACGCCACTTTCAGGATGTGCAGCAGCCGGAGAAACCTGCAACATCATGGCGTTGGTGGTGAGCGCGCAGGGATTCGAACCCTGGACCTACTGATTAAAAGTCAGTTGCTCTACCGGCTGAGCTACGCGCTCTCACGATCGCGGTGATATGCGCAGATAGCGTTGCGGTCAACCGCCCAGCGGCGCAGTCCCCAACCAATACGGGCAAATCCATGCCGCCGGGGACAGTCAGACGGTTGGCGGGCAGCCCGCTTACCGTAATGGGTTTTCCGCGCCCTGGCGATGCTGGTTAACATCTGGCCGGGGCAGCCCGACGGGGCGACGGGGCGACATTCGCTGGCGCATGTCGCCAAACAGCGCGTCGTCAAACGACTTCGACGGCGCGAAGTGCGGGTCGAACGCCGGAACGGCGGGGCGCCGGTCGGGGCGGGGAAAAGCGCGGAGATCATTGCTCATGACATCTGGTTATCGCCGCGTCGGCAAACGAAGCGTAAACCGCCCTGTCACGGGGGCGTGAGGCGCAAGACGCCCGGCGATCTTCCCGCAACCATGGTTAGCAGAGGCTTTCGCCCGCCGGAGCGGTCGCAAACGAAAGCCCCGCCGGTGGGGCGGGGCTGAAGCTGATCACCAGCGGCGGTGATGGTGATGATGGCCGTGGTGATGGCCGCGCGCGTGCGGCGGCGGGCCATAATGGCGGTGATGATGGCGCGGCGGCCGGTGGTAGTGGCGATGATGCGGCGGCGGCCGGTGATAATGGCGGCGGTGATGGTGGTGATGGTGGTACTGCGCCTGCGCGACCGGCAGACCAATGCCGGACGCCACAACAGAACCAACCGGCGCGGGCGCGGCCTGGGCGGCGCCAAGGCCCATGGCGAGCGCCGCTCCAAAGATTGCTCCGAATATCGCTTTCATACTTTGCTCCAGCTGCAGCCTGGCGCGACCAGGCGCATGGCGCTCAGGTCCGCCCAGCCTGTGGGTCTGGTTGCATTCGACTCAAATGCAATGGCCAGGGTGGCGGGGCGCGGCGCCAATTCCATGGCGCCCCGCGCAATTGTTCAGGCAGCGCGCAATGCCGTGCGCCGCTTCATGCAGCCGGCTTCAGCCGCTCCAGTTTGGCCAGTAGCAGGGGGTCGTTGAGCACGGCGATGCGTTCGCGCTGCGACAGCCAGCTGCGCGCGTCGGCCACGGTCTCGGCATCCGCCAGCTTGGCTTCGGCCAGCACCTGCTCGGGATCAACCTGGCCGCGTTTGCGAACCGGACGGGGCGGCAGCATGGCGATATGAGCCTGGCGGAACTCCGGCGCGCGGCGCATGACGTCAAAGGCGTCGTCTTCGTCAAAGCCGCGCGCCGCGAAGGTTTCCTGTAGCCCGTTGGCGCGGGTCACAACTGGCGGCGGCGCGACCTCTTCCGGCGTCAGCAACAGGCCGATGCGCTTCAGGAACAGGCCGATGGACTTTTTGCCGCTCATCCACGAGATCGGGATCGCCAGCAACAGGCCGACAATGGTCGGCGACATCCACAGGGCCAGCGAGGTGGCGATCAGGAAGGCGGTGAGGCCGGCAATCACGCCAAGCGCCATATGCTGCCAGTGCCGCCTGACGATGTCGCCGAAAGCAATGGAGCCATCGTCGCGCCGCTGCGGGTTCCAGCCGGTGTCGCGGCCAAACAGTATCTGCATCACGGCGCCGGACTGGATCACCATCATGATGGGGGCGAGCAGGGCGGACATGATGGTCTCGAACAGGGTCGAGATGATGATGCGGATGGCGCCGCCGCCGTCGCGGCGGTCCTGGCCATTGATGAGGGTCAGGATGAGGCCGAAGAGTTTCGGCGCCAGCAGAATCGCCATGGTCAGCACGAACAGCGCCAGGGCGCGCTCGGGGTCGAAGCGCGGCCAGGCGGGAAACAGCGAGAATTCCTGACTGAAATACTCAGGCCGCACATAGCGGCTCTGCAGCACCAGGATGATGCCGATGACCAGCTGCAGCAGCCACAACGGCGAGGCCAGATATGAGAAGATGCCGGTGGCGAAGTGTTGCCGCGTCGCCCATTTCAGCCCGGCCGAGCCAATGACGCGGGCGTGCTGCAGATTGCCCTGGCACCAGCGGCGGTCGCGGGTCGCCAGGTCGATCAGCGACGGCGGGCTTTCCTCATAGCTGCCGCCGAGGTGCGGCAGCATGTAGACGGTCCAGCCGGCGCGGCGGATCAGCGCCGCCTCGACAAAGTCGTGGCTGAGGATATGGCCGCCGAAAGGCGGCTTTCCGGAAAGGTCGGGCAGGCCACAATGGGCGGCGAAGGCCCGGGTGCGGATAATGGCGTTGTGGCCCCAGTAATTGCCGTCCTTGCCCATCCACACCGACAGGCCGGTGGCGATGACCGGGCCGTAGACCCGGGCGGCGAACTGCTGCAGCCGCGCGAACAGGGTATTGCGATTGATGATCAGAGGCAGGGTCTGGATGATGCCCGAATCCGGATCTGCCTCCATCGCCGCAGCAAGGCGGACGATGCAATCGCCGGTCATCAGGCTGTCGGCGTCCAGCACCAGCATGTGGTCGTAGGCGCCGCCCCAGCGGGTCACGAAATCTGCGATATTGCCAGCCTTGCGGTGGGTATTCTTCTGCCGGCGGCGGTAATAGAGCCGCGCGCCGGGGCCCATCTGCTCTCGCAGGGCGAGAAACGCCCGCTCCTCGGCGACCCAGACATCCGGGTTGGTCGTGTCCGACAGGATGAAATAATCGAAGGCGTCGCCGCGGCCGGTCGCCTCGATGCTCTCGCGCATCGAGAACAGAGCGGCGAAGGTGCGGGATGTTTCCTCGTTATAGACCGGCATCACAACTGCGGTGCGGGTGGTCAGCCCGCTGACCGGGGCCAACGCCTTGCGCGAGCGAAACAGCAGGGCGACGAAGCCGACGACGGCGCTGGTGAAGGCGATGGCGATCCAGGAAAAATTGATGGTGAACAGCGCCAGCAACGCCCATTGCAGCCAGGTCGTGCGGCTGACCGACACCACCTCATACATCTCGCGCGCGCCATACAGCGTCAGGGCGAGCGCGCCAATGAACACCACGAAGCGGGCAACCCACCCCCCAGCGCCAGGGCCAACCCCGCGCACGGAGCGGCGCCCATCGCGTCGCCGCCAGCGGCGCAGGGATTGCGTCGGCATCTCCAGCCGGTTTTCCGGCGGCAACGCGCCGGGCGCGCCTGGATCCCGCAACTGGTCAGCCGGCGCCAGCGAGGCCGCGTTTTCTTCAAAAGTTTCTACGCGGTCCATCTGTACAGCCATGTCTCACTCAAAGGCTTGCCTGCCGCCTCAAGCACGAGACGCAGTTCGGCGAGCGGCTCATCACCCGGATCAAGCTCAAAAGCCACCCGCATCACCTTGCGCTCGGGGTAGGGCCACAACTTCAGGTTCGTGATTGTCGCGCCCTTGCCGGCGCCAAGCGCCGGCTTCAGCTCCGCCAGCCGGCCGGGATCGGCCAGGGCGTCGCCGACGAATTCCACCAGAAACCGGCGCCGGCGACCGCCGCGCCCCTTGCCGGTGCGGGTCAGGCTGACGCGCGCCAGCGGCGGCGGCTCCGGAATGCTCCAGCACCAGTATTGCCGGTAGGCGTAGGTCGCTTCAGCGCCAGCCGCCAGCGGCGCCTTTGGCCGCCAGTAGGCGATGATGTTGTCATTGACGTCCGACTCGGTCGGAATTTCGATCAGTTGCACCGAGCCCTCGCCCCAGTCCGACAGGGGCTCCACCCAGACGCTGGGACGCCGGTCGAAACGCTGGCTGTCGTCCTGGAAAGCGGCGAAGCTGCGCTCGCGCTGCAGCAACCCAAATCCCTTCGGGTTGGAATCGACAAACGCCGACACCTGCAACTGCTGCGGGTTGACCACAGGCCGCCACAGCCATTCGCCGCGGCCGTTGCTGACCTGCAGGCCGTTGAGCTCGAACACCGCCGCGCGCACGTCATCCACATTACGCTGGCTGGCCGGCCCAAACAGGAAGGTGCCCGCATGGCCGCCCCAGCCCACGTGGTCAATGGCGACGCGGGTGAACATGGTGACCTCGACGTCGACAATGGTCATGTCGCCGGGGCGCACCGTATATCTGACGGCGGCCGTGACGCTTTCGGATTCAAGCAAAGCGTGAATCACCAGCGTCTCAGCGGCCAGCGCCGGCTGCTCAAGCCAGAAGGCGCGGAAGACCGGGATCTCCTCACCCTTGATCTCGCCAGGCCGCAGGGTCAGCGTGCGCGCCACCGTCCCGAGATTCTGCCCCCGCGCCATGGCGCGATAGAAGGTGGCGCCCTGAAAAATCGCCATCTGGACCGGGCGCTCGTCGTTGCCGGCAAAAATCCGGAAACCAGAAAACCCGATATCCTTGCCATCGGGAGGCGCCGGCAACGCGCCGAAATCATAATTCGCTGATTTGTAAGGCGCCCGCTGCACCTGACCATCCGCGACCACGTAGAGCACCACGTGATCCTTGAACAGGGCGCCGCGCGGCAGGGGCTCGACGACAAAACCACGCTGCTGGCCCGACCACAGCAGGCCTTCGGGCCTGGCGCGAATGCCGACATACTGGTCATAAGTCAGGTTTGCGAGTTGGTCAGGCAGATCGAGTGGCGGCGGGGTGAAGGGCCGCATGGCCAGTTGCCGGGCCAGATCAACCACATGACCTGGCTCGAAGCTTCCCTCAGCATCGCCGCCCCCCGCACGCGGACGGCTGGCGTCCGCCGTCTGGGCGTCGCTGCCCCGGGACGACGCCGCGAGCGCTGCGATTGCGCCAGACCACATCAGTTGCCTGCGGTTGATCATGCTCATCATGAACCAGCGTTAAAGCGCCGCGCCGCCCGGTTGAGGCGCGGACAAGGAAAATTATGACTTATCGCCAGCTTCTTGCAATGGACATAGGTCATGGCGGCAAAGCTGCGCACCACAGCGGACCATGCGGCGAAAAGCGGCGGTTTCAAGACGGGAAACCAGATAGAATCCCATGGTTTACCTGAAGCAGCTCTGTCACAGGCCCATGTTCGATAAAAGGCCCCTGCGGGAAATACCGTGACGGCGAACTGGTTTGTCCCCATTCCGCGCCCCCATGCGCCAATCACCGCCGGCTTTCACCTTTGCGTCCGCAGGATAAAATCTGGCGCCTGCGGGAGACCTCCGGCGATACGCGGCGGATAACTGATGATTTTCGTAACGGGAATCATGATTTATTAGTGGGGATGGCGTCAGGCCCCAGGAAGGCCGCCGCCGCCGACGCCGTCGGGGATGGGCCATTCCCACCCGCACATCGCCGGACGCCCGCCGCGGGAGCTTCCCAGGCAGGCGGACAATTGTTGTGACGCTTCTTCCTGGCGAACGGTATACCCCTCGCCACAGCCTGTTACCGGAGCATCGCCCGTACATGACCGCGTCCCACGCCGGCGCCCCGTTCCGCGCCATTGTTCTCGCCGCCGGCGAGGGCACCCGCATGCAATCATCGCTCCCCAAGGTGCTGCATCGCATTGCCGGCCGCTCGATGGTTTCCCACGTGCTGCATGCGCTGGAGGCCGCCGGAGCCCGCGATGTCGTCGCCGTGATTGGGCCCGATCGGGCAGACGTGGCGGATGAGGTTCGCAAGGTTGCGCCGGGCGCCGCGCTGCGCGAACAGCGCGACCGGCTCGGCACGGCCCATGCGGTGTTGGCGGCGCGCGCGGATATCGCAGCGGACAACGCTGACATCGTTGTGGCGTTTGGCGATACGCCGCTGATCCAGCCGGAAACCCTGGCGCGCCTGCATGGCCTGCTCGGCGGCAATGTCGCCGTGGCGGTGCTGGGCTTCGAGGCCGCCAACCCCTTCGGCTATGGCCGCCTTGTTCGCCATGGCGATGATCTGGCGGCCATCCGCGAGGAGAAGGACGCCGACGAGGCCGAGCGCGCCATCACCCTGTGCAACGCCGGCCTGATGGCGTTGTCCGGCGCCCACGCCCTCAGCATTCTCGAACGCATCGAGCCGAACAACGCCAAGGGCGAATTCTATCTCACCGACGCTGTCGATATCGCCCGCGGCCTGGGCCTGCGGGCGGCCGTGACCGTTGCGCCGGAATCCGAGGTGATGGGCGTCAACGACCGCGCCCAGCTCGCCGTGGCGGAAGCGGAAATCCAGCGACGGCTCCGGCGCGCCGCCATGCTCGGCGGCGCCACCTTGCAGGATCCGGACAGCGTCTATTTCAGCGCCGACACGCGGCTCGGCCGCGACGTCACCGTGGAGCCGCATGTGGTGTTCGGCCCTGGCGTCACGGTGGAGGCGGGCGCTGTCATCCACGCCTTCTCGCATCTGGAAGGCGCCATCGTCCGCGAAGGCGCCGACATCGGCCCCTACGCCCGGCTCCGCCCTGGCGCCGATGTGGGCGCGAAAGCCCGCGTCGGCAATTTCGTCGAACTCAAGAACACGGTGATGGGCGCTGGCGCCAAGGCCAACCATCTGGCGTATCTGGGCGACGGCGTGGTCGGCGAGGGCGCCAACATCGGCGCCGGCACGATCTTCTGCAACTATGACGGCTTCGGGAAAGCAAAAACCGTGGTCGGCAAGGGCGCGTTCGTCGGCTCAAACTCATCTCTCGTGGCCCCGGTGACCCTGGGCGACGGCGCCTATATCGGCACGGGCTCGGTCATCACCGCCGATGTGCCGCCGGACGCCCTGGCGATCGCCCGGGGACGCCAGGTCGAAAAGCCTGGCTGGGCCGCCGGGTTCCGGGCCAAAAACGCCGGCCGCAAAAAGTAGACGACCGGCCATCGGCCGGGGGCTTTTGACCCAACGTCATAATCCGTCACGTTTTTTGATTTGTCTGACGCCGCCGTTTCCTCCAGGCATCGCAACTTCGGCGCGTCTGGCGCCCGTCCTGCATTTGCATTCCGGTTCGTCCGGTCGTCGCGAACGACGGCTTCGAAGAGCGCCAGAGGCAAACGTCGGCAACAGACGATCAGACGCATCGCCATTCAAGCTTTCAGGTGAACAGAGACATGTGTGGCATCATCGGCATTCTGGGCAAGCATGACGTCGCCGCCGACCTGGTCGACTCGCTGAAGCGGCTTGAATACCGCGGCTACGATTCGGCGGGCGTCGCCACCCTGCACAACGGCGCGCTGGAGCGGCGGCGGGCCGCCGGCAAGCTGCGCAACCTGGAAAACGTCCTGCGCGAGCAGCCGCTGCCGGGCGCCAGCGGCATCGGCCACACCCGCTGGGCGACCCATGGCAAGCCGACCGAGGACAATGCCCATCCCCACGCCACGGAGCGGGTGGCGCTGGTGCATAACGGCATCATCGAGAATTTCCGCGAACTCCGGGCCGAACTGGCGGGCGATGGCGTCCGTTTCGAATCGGAAACCGACACCGAAGTGGTGGTCCGCCTGGTCAGCCGCGAGCTTGAGCGCGGCCATGATCCGGTGCGCGCCGTGGCCAATGTGCTTCCGCGCCTGCGCGGCGCTTTCGCGCTGGGCTTCCTGTTCGCCGGCCACGACGATCTGATGATCGGCGCCCGCCATGGCGCGCCGCTGGCTCTGGGGTTTGGCGACGGCGAGATGTTCCTCGGCTCCGACGCCCTGGCCCTGGCGCCGTTTACCGATGACCTGCTTTACCTGGACGAGGGTGACTACGCCATCATCACCCGCGCGGGCGCCGAGGTCCGGGACGCCGCCGGTTTCCATGTGGAGCGCCCGCGCCAGCGTCTCGCTCCCGGCGCGTTCGTTGCCGACAAGGGCAATTATCGCCACTTCATGGTGAAAGAGATCTGGGAGCAGCCCGAGGTGGTGGGCCGCACCGTCGCCCATTATCTTGATGCTTCCGCCAGCCGCTTCCGTTTTCCGGAGCTGGGCGCCATTGATTTCGCCAGCCTGCAGCGCCTGACCATCTGCGCCTGCGGCACCGCCTATCTTGCGGGCTATGTGGCCCGCTACTGGTTCGAGCGGCTGGCCCGGCTGCCGGTCGATATCGATGTCGCCTCGGAGTTCCGCTATCGCGAGGCGCCCATGACGCCGGGCGGTCTGGCGCTGTTCATTTCCCAGTCGGGCGAAACGGCTGACACCCTGGCCTCGCTGCGCTACGCCAGATCCCAGGGCCAGAGCATCCTGTCGGTGGTCAATGTCCCCACCTCGACCATCGCCCGCGAGAGCGACGCCGTGGCGCAAACCTTCGCCGGGCCGGAAATCGGGGTTGCCTCGACCAAGGCGTTTACCTGCCAGCTCAGCGTATTGCTGTCCCTGGCCGTTTATGCCGGACGCCAGCGCGGCGTGCTCTCGGAGGCCGACGAGGCGCGCATCGCTGATCTGATGATGGGGCTGCCCGGGCAATTCTCCGAGGCGCTGAAGCTGGAACACGACATCGAGCTGATGTCGCGCGATCTCTCCCGCGCCCGCGACGTGCTCTATCTGGGACGCGGGCCGGCATTTCCGCTGGCCCTTGAAGGCGCGCTCAAGCTCAAGGAAATTTCCTACATCCACGCAGAGGGCTACGCTGCTGGCGAACTCAAGCACGGCCCCATCGCTCTGGTGGACGAGGACATGCCGGTCATCGTCATCGCGCCGCGCGACGAACTGATGGACAAGACCGTCTCCAATATCCAGGAGGTCGCGGCCCGCGGCGGACGCATTATCCTGATCGGCGATGGCGACGCCGTGCGCCAGACCGGGCTCGACAATGTGGCGGCGCTGACCATGCCTGATATCGATCCGGTCGTGGCCCCGATTGTTTACGCGGCGCCAGTCCAACTGCTGGCCTATCATGTGGCGGTTTTCATGGGCAAGGACGTGGACCAGCCACGCAACCTGGCCAAATCAGTCACGGTGGAGTGACGGCCTGAAATTGTGATCCATGGCGTGAACAAATCGCCATAAACCGATCATATGACGGGATAAACGCCGTACGAAACCGGCATGGATATCCTGAATGACCCACGGCCAGCGCGGACCCGAAACGCCTGAAGACAACGGGGAGCGTTCTGGCGCTCCCCCAGCGCCTTCACCGGTGGTCGTCGCGGCCGCGGCCTCCCGGGGGCGGCTAATTTCGGCCCGGGCGCGGCTGCGGAACTACTTCCTCACCGGGCTGATCGTCGCCGGCCCGCTGGCGCTGACGATTTACATTACCTGGTGGATTGTCGGGGCGATTGACGGCTGGGTGAAGCCATTCGTGCCAGACCGTTACTGGCCGGACGCCTATTTCAGCGTCTCGGTGCCCGGGTTTGGTCTGGTGGTGGCGCTGATCGCGCTGACGCTGCTCGGCTTCCTCACCGCCAACCTTGTCGGACGCACCCTGGTCAGCTCCAGCGAAACCCTGCTGGAGCGCATGCCCGTGGTCAGCGGGCTGTATCGCGGCATCAAGCAGATTTTCGAAACGGCGTTTTCGCCAGGCGGCACATCGTTCCGCAAGGTGGCGCTGGTGCAGTTTCCGACCCCGGGCACCTGGTCGATCGTCTTTGTGTCGTCGCCGCCGCCCGCCGAGATGGCGCGACCGCTGCCCGGCGGCGCTGAGGCGGATTATGTGGGCGTGTTTCTGCCGTGCTCGCCAAACCCGACGACAGGTTTCTTTTTCTATTTGCCGCGCAAGGATATCGTCGAGGTTTCTATCTCGGTGGATGAGGCGGCCAAGCTGGTCATGTCCGCAGGTTTGATCCAGCCGGAGGAATACCAGCGGCGCGCGCAGGCGATGGTGGACGATCCCCATGCGCCAGCCGGCGCGCAGGATGAGCCAGCCGGCGCACAGGAGCAGGCGCCGGGGCCGCCTGTCCGCCAGTAAATCAGCCGGCGCGCAACAGCCGGATCGCCTCGTCGCGGCCGAACAGGTACAGCAACAGGCGCAACGCTTGGCCGCGCGGGCCCGTCAGGCCGGGGTCGCGGGCGAGAATGAGTTTCGCCTCATCGCGCGCCGAAGCGATCAGATCCACATCGTGCTCCGGACGCAGAAACCGGAAATCCGGCGCGCCTGACTGGCGGGTGCCAAGAATTTCGCCCTGGCCGCGCAATTTCAGATCCTCTTCGGCGATGCGGAAGCCGTCCTCGGTCTCGCGCATGATCCGCAGGCGCGCCTCCGCCACCTGCCCAAGCGGGCCGCGATACAGCAGCACGCAGCTTGAGGCGTCGGAGCCACGGCCGACGCGGCCGCGCAACTGGTGAAGCTGGGCGAGGCCGAAACGCTCGGCGTGCTCAATCACCATGATTGTCGCTTCAGGCACGTCGACGCCCACTTCCACGACGGTGGTCGCCACCAGCACATTGTCGGTCCCGCTGGCGAAGCGCTGCATCGCCGCGTCCTTGTCGCGGGCGCTCATCTTGCCGTGCAGCAGCCCCACCGTCGGCCCCAGCCGCTCACGCAGGACGGCGTGGCGCTCCTCGGCGGCGGCGACGTCCAGCGCCTCCGATTCCTCCACCAGCGGGCAAATCCAGTAAACGCGGGCGCCGCTCCCGATGGCGCGGCCGACGGCGGCGGTGATTTCATCCAGCCGCTCCAGCGGCGCGGCGCGGGTGGTCACCGGCGTGCGGCCTGGCGGCTTCTCATTCAGCAGCGACACCTCCATGTCGCCGTAGAAGGTCAGCACCAGGGTGCGCGGGATTGGCGTGGCTGTCATCAGCAGCATGTCGGCGTCGGGGCTCTTCTCGCCCAGCGCCAGGCGTTGTTGCACGCCGAAACGATGCTGCTCGTCCACCACCGCCAGCCCCAGATCGTGAAAGGCGATGGCTTCCTGGAACAGCGCATGGGTGCCAACGACGATATCGACATCACCCGCCGCCATCTGTTCCAGGATCTTGCGCCGCGCCGCCGCCTTGTCGCGCCCGGTGAAGACGCCAATGCGAATGCCGACCGCCTCCGCCAGCGGAGCAATGCGCTCATAATGCTGACGGGCGAGGATTTCCGTCGGGGCCATCAGCGCCGCCTGGCGGCCGCTTTCCACCACCCGCGCCATGGCCAGCAAGGCAACGACGGTCTTGCCGGAGCCAACATCGCCCTGCAGCAGGCGCAGCATCCGCTCCGGCGCCGCCAGATCGCGCCAGATCTCGTCCAGCGCGGTTTTCTGCGCCCCGGTGAGATCGAAGGGAATGTGCGCCAATAGCGCCCGCACCAGGCGGCCATCGCCCGCATGGGCCCGCCCGCGCGCCTTGCGCCGGTTCTGGCGCATCAGGCCAAGCGCCAGCTGGGTGGCCAGCACCTCGTCAAGGCCAAGCCGGCGGCGGGCCGGATCGGGTTCTCCGGAAACGCCCGCTTCGGCGTGTTCGGCGAAGACCTCCTGGGGCTGATGCACCAGTTGCAGCGCCGCCGCGAACGGCGGCAACGCCCCCCGCAGGTCCGGATCGTGCCACTCCGGCATTGCCGGCAGGCGCTCAAGCGCGGCGGCGGCGGCCTTTTGCACCAGCCGCGCGCCCAGGCCCTCGGTCAGCGGATACACCGGCTGGATCAGGCTGGCGCCTTCCAGCTCCTCCGGCCGCAGGATCAGGTCCGGGTGGGCCATCTGGCGGCGGCCGTCCCACAGCTCGATGCGGCCGGAGATGATGCGCCGTTCGCCCACCGGCAATTGCGCCTCCAGCCGTTGCCGGGAGCCGCCGAAAAACACCAGGGTCACGTCGCCGGTGTCATCCTCCACCACAACGCGGGCGGGCGCGCGGGAGCCGCTGCGCGCCGGCGGCGCGGCATGGGAGGCGACGCGCACGTCCAGCGTCACCACCGTTCCCACCGGCGCGTCGACAATGCGCGGGCGATGGCGCCGGTCAATGACGCCGGCGGGCGTGTGAAACAGCAGGTCGATGACGCGCGCCGGCTGGCCTGGGCCGCCGAGCAGCCGGTCGAACAGCGCGCCAACGCGCGGCCCGACGCCCGGCAGGGTGGTGATGGGCGCGAACAGGGGGTCGAGCACGGAGGGGCGCATGAAATCCTTGTGCTGTCCTGGAAGTTGGACGGACGGGCGGCCAGGCCCCTGGCGCGGGCCTGGTCTGTTGAAGTTGGCGTTCTGGTCCTGGACCGCATCAGACGGATGCGAATGTCGGCGCAACACCACATGCAACAAGATCACCGGCAGCAAGACCACCGGCAGCTTGTGGCTGACACGCCGCGCTGCCGGGACTATATAGCCCAGGCGGTGGCCCGGCGAGATGCGCCGCGTCCGCCTGAATGGTCCGGCGGAAATTTTGGGAGACGGTCATGAGCGGAACCATGCGCAGCAGCGCCGGCCTGGATGAGCGTCGCCGCCGCATCCTCTACCGGTCGTGGCATCGCGGCACCCGGGAGATGGACCTGCTGCTTGGCCAGTTCGCCGACGCCCGCATCGATGCGCTCGACGCCCGGGACCTTGATGACATCGAGGCCTTGCTTGAGGCGCAGGATCGCGACGTGTTCAGCTGGCTGACCGGCGAGCTGGCGTTGCCGGCGGAGTTCGACACGCCGGTGTTCAGCCAGATCCGCGAATTCCATCGCCACACCGGCGCGGTGTTCATCTGAGGGCCGCCCTGGCTTTCCGCCCACATCACCTCCTTCCGCCCGCGCTTTCCCGGCGCGGGCCATGCAAGCCCGACGACGTTTGCCGCGCCGCTGACCTTCCGGCGACGCGACGCCAGCCAGAAATGTTTCGCTTATGCGGCCTGTTGCATGAGTGCTGTTCCGTGAGCCCAGTTCCATGAGCCTTGTTCCGCTGAAGAACGCCGTCACCCAGCTGCTGGAAGGGCGCAAGCCTGTCCTCGCCAATGCGCCGGACAGCTTCATGCCCCTGGTTCTGGCGGATCTGGCGCGCGCTGCATCGCAAAAGAGCGATGCGCCGGCGGCGCTCACGTTCATCGCCCGCGACGGCCAGCGGCTGGCGCTGATTGAGAATGGCCTGAACTTCGCGGCGCCGGACATTGAGGTCTTGAGCTTCCCGTCATGGGACTGCCAGCCCTACGACCGCGTCTCGCCGACCAGCGCCATCACCGCGAAGCGCATGACCGTGCTGGCCCGCCTTGCCCGCACCCGCTCGACGCAGGAACGACCGCGCATCGTGCTGACCACGGTGAACGCCGCCGTGCAGCGCGTTCCCCCTCTGGCCCGCATCGCCGAGGAAACCTTCTCGGCCGCGCCCGGCAACGCCATTGACCTCAACCTGCTGGTGAAATGGCTGGAGATCAACGGCTTCACCCGCACCGGCACGGTGCGCGACACCGGCGAATACGCCCAGCGCGGCGGCATTCTCGATCTTTACGCGCCCGGCATGGCCGCGCCGATCCGCCTGGACTTTTTTGGCGACACGCTGGAATCGATCCGGCCGTTCGATCCGGAAACCCAGCGCTCCACCGGCCAGTTGCGGGCGCTTGATCTGGTGCCGATGAGCGAGGTGCAGATCACCACCGAAACCATGGCCCGCTTCCGCCAGGCCTATGTGGCCGCCTTCGGCGCCGCCACCCGCGATGACGTGCTGTATGAGGCGGTGAGCGAGGGGCGGCGGCATCCGGGCATGGAGCACTGGCTGCCGCTGTTCCACAAGAAGCTGGACACGCTGTTCGACTATCTGGCGGGCGCGCCCTTCGTGCTCGACGCCCAGCTCGACGACGCGGCCGGCGAGCGCCTCAGCCAGGTCACCGACTATTACGACGCCCGCGTCGCGGCGCTGAAGGCCGGCGGCGGCGCGCCCTACAAGCCTGTCCGCCCCGAGACGCTGTATCTCACCACGGACGAGTGGAAGCAGCGGCTGGCCAATCTGGACACCGCCGTCGTCTCCGCTTTCGCCCGCCCGGAAACCGCGGCCGGCAATATCATCGACCTTGGCGTGCGCCAGGCCCGCAGTTTCGCGCCGGAGCGGGCCGACGACAGCGCCAATGTGTTCGAGGCCGCCGCGACCCATATCCGCGATCTGGCCGCTGGCGGGCGCAAGGTGGTGCTGGCCGCCTGGTCGGAGGGCTCGCGCGAGCGTCTCGCCCATGTGCTGGCCGACCACGATGTACGCGGCCTGACGCCGGTTCCCGATCTCGCCCGCGCCCTGGCCGCGCCCGCCGGCCAGATACCCATGGCCGTCTGGGGGCTGGAGGCGGGCTTCGATGCGCCGCAACTCAGCGTGCTCGGCGAGCAGGACATTCTCGGCGACCGGCTGGTGCGCCAGGCGCGCAAATCGAAGCGCGCCCAGGATTTCATCGCCGAGGTCGGCAGCCTGACGACGGGCGACATCGTCGTCCACGTCGATCACGGCATCGGCCGCTTCGTTGGCCTGAAAACCATCGCCGTTGGCGGCGCGCCGCACGATTGCTTGGAGTTGCACTACGCCGGCAGCGACAAGCTGTTCCTGCCGGTGGAGAATATCGAGCTGCTGTCGCGCTACGGCTCGGAAGACACCAGCGTCGCCCTCGACAAGCTGGGCGGCGGGGCCTGGCAGGCGCGCAAGGCCAAGCTGAAACAGCGCATCCGCATGATGGCGGGCGAGCTGATCAAGGTCGCCGCCGCCCGCGCCCTCAAGACGGCCCCGGCCGTTTCGCCGCCGCAGGGGCTGTACGACGAATTCGTCGCGCGCTTCCCCTATGAGGAAACCGAGGACCAGCTGGGCGCCATCGACGCGGTGCTGACCGACCTGGCTTCAGGCCGGCCGATGGACCGGCTGGTGTGCGGCGACGTCGGCTTCGGCAAGACCGAGGTGGCGATGCGCGCCGCCTTCGCCGTGGCCATGAGCGGCCAGCAGGTGGCGGTGATCGCGCCGACGACCCTGCTGGCCCGCCAGCACTACCATGGCTTCATGGAGCGCTTCAAAGGCCTGCCGCTGAAGATCGCCCAGGCCTCGCGCTTCACCCCCGCCGCCGAGATGAAGCAGGTGAAGGCCGGCCTCGCTGACGGCACGGTGGATATTGTCGTCGGCACCCATGCGGTGCTGGGCAAGGCCATCAGCTTCCGTGAGCTTGGCCTGGTGGTGGTGGACGAGGAGCAGCACTTCGGCGTCGCCCACAAGGAGCGCCTCAAGGCCCTGCGGGCCCAGTTGCACGTGCTGACGCTGTCGGCGACGCCGATCCCGCGCACCCTGCAACTGGCGCTGACCGGCGTGCGCGAACTGTCAATCATCGCCACGCCGCCGGTCGATCGCCTGGCGGTGCGCACTTTCGTCACGCCGTTCGACGAACTGTCGATCCGCGAGGCGCTGCTGCGCGAGCGTTATCGCGGCGGCCAGTCGTTCTACGTGGTTCCGCGCATTGATGACCTCGCCGAGATCAAGGCGTTTCTCGATCGCAGCGTGCCGGAAGTGAAGGTGGCCGTCGCCAACGGCCAGATGAGCGCCGGCCAGCTCGAGGACGTGATGACCGCGTTCTACGAGGGGCGCTACGACGTGCTGCTGTCGACGACGATCATCGAATCCGGCCTCGACATCCCCAGCGCCAACACGCTGATCGTCCATCGCGCCGACATGTTTGGCCTGGCCCAGCTTTACCAGCTGCGCGGCCGCGTCGGCCGCTCCAAGACCCGCGCCTGGGCGCTGTTCACCACCCCGGCCAACCGCACCCTGACGGCCACCGCCGAGCGGCGCCTGAAGGTGCTGCAAAGCCTCGACACCCTGGGCGCCGGCTTCCAGCTCGCCAGCCACGACCTGGACATTCGCGGCGCCGGCAATCTGCTCGGCGACGAGCAGTCCGGCCACATCCGCGAGGTTGGCTACGAGCTTTACCAGCAGATGCTGGAGGAGGCGGTGGCCCAGCTCAAGGCTGGCGTGGAAGAAGATGACGACGCGGACGAAACCTGGTCGCCAAACATCACCCTCGGCGCGGCGGTGATGATCCCCGAGCATTATGTGGGCGACATCCAGCTGCGGCTTGGCCTCTACAAGCGCCTGTCAACGCTGGAGGACGACAAGCAGATCGACGCCTTCGGCGCCGAGATGATCGACCGCTTCGGCCCGCTGCCGGAGGAAGTGGAGCAATTGCTCAGGCTGATGGCGATCAAGGCGCTGTGCCTGCGCGCCAATGTGGCGAAGCTGGAAGCAGGCCCCAAGGGCCTCGTCGTTGCCTTCCGCGACGGCAAGTTCGCCAACCCGCAGGGCCTGGTGGCCTGGCTGGGCGAGCAGGGCTCCATGGCCAAGGTGCGCCCGGACATGAGCATTTTCTTCTACGACGACCTGCCGACCCCGACCAGCCGCCTGAAGAGCGCCCGCAGCCTGATGCGCGATCTGGTGAAGGTGGCGGAGAAGAAAGCCGCGTAAGGCTGGGATTTCAGAAACAGCAATGGCCGCGACGGGCGCGGCCACTGGCAAGGTTGTGTTGGGGGGCCAGGCAGCCGGCCCGCATGGCGCCGGCTGCCAGCTTGCGCTCAAACCACCGACAGTTTCACATCCACATTGCCGCGCGTGGCGTTGGAATACGGGCAAATCTGGTGGGCGGCGTCGACCACCTTCTGCGCCTGGTCGCGGTCGAGGCCGGGCAGGCTGACGGCGAGGGCGGCGGTGATGCCGAAGCCGCCGGCCGAGCGCGGCCCGATGCCGACCTTCGCCGTCACCGAGACATCATCCGGCACCTTGATCTTCAACTGCATGCCGGCGACCTTCATGGCGCCGATGAAGCAGGCCGAGTAACCGGCGGCGAACATCTGCTCCGGGTTGGTGCCGTCCCCGCCGGCGCCGCCGAGTTCCTTCGGCGAGGACAGCTTCACCTCAAGCCGGCCGTCATCGGAGCGGGCCGAGCCTTCGCGGCCGCCGGTGGCGGTGGCGGTGGCGGTGTATTTGACGTCGATGGACATGGCGTGGACCTTTCTGCGACAGGGGCCCCGGCAAGGTATTTTGACAGGGCGCTTTGACAGGGAGCGGCGACCGGAGCGGCGATTGCTCCGTCCCGGGAACGTGCGCCAGACGACGGGGATCGCCCCGCGCCAGCCCGGCCGGTTCCGGCCCAATTCGTTATCGCGATAAACAAACTGATCCGTTCAGAGCGGTCCGTCAAGCGTAAATGTATCGCTATATATATTTGCGTGATATATTATTCGGATGAACATTCGCGCGCCCCTCCCGCCCGCCGGGGACACCCCCACGCCCATGCCCCTGGACGAGCAGCTGTGCTTCGGGCTGTACGCCGCCTCGATGGCGATCACCCGCCTCTACAAGCCGATGCTGGACCGGCTGGGCATTACCTATCCGCAATTCCTGGTGCTGCAGGCGCTGCATGAGCAGGAAGGCCGCAGCATCGGCCAGATTGCGGCCCGCCTCGGGCTGGAATCGAGCACCATCACGCCGCTGGTCAAACGGCTGGAAGCGGCGGGGCTGGCGGAGCGCGCCCGCAATCCGCAGGACGAGCGTCAGGTGAGCGTGCGGCTGACGGCGCTGGGCCACGAGCGCTGGGCGCAGAGCGGCTGCCTCGCGCCCATGGTCATGGCGCGCTGCAATGTTGATCCAGTTGCGCTGGCGGCGCTCAATGGCGACATCCGCAAACTGCTGGACGCGCTGAACGCCGGCGGCGGCGTGGAAGCCGGCTGAAGCCTCAGCCCGCGGGTCCAGCCCCGGTCGCTTCCTCCAGCATCTTCTGCGCCAGCCGCTGCACGTAGCGGACGATCACGTCCGGGTCCTGGGCGCCCGGCAGGGCGAGGCGGTCGGCCAGGATGAAGCACGGCACCCCGGTCACGCCCATTTCGCGCGCCTGGGCCACAGACTCACGCGCCACGTCCATGTCCGCCGCCGTGGCCAGTTGCGCCGCGACCGCGCCAGCATCCATGCCGCAGGCCCCGGCGATCTCCGCCAGAACGGCCTGGTCGCCCACGTCGCGACCTTCCATGAAGAAGGCGTGGAACAGCGCCTCCACCACCGCATCCTGCACCCCAGCCGCGCCGGCCCAGCCGATCAGCCGGTGTGCGTCGAGGGTGTTGGGCGAGCGCCTGATCAGGTCGAAGCGGAAGGCGATGCCCTCTTTGGCCCCTTCCGCCGTGATGCGCTCGTGGATGCCGGCGATTTTCTCGCGCGAACCGAACTTGCGCTCCATGTACTCACGCCGGTCAACGCCGCCGGCGGGTACGTTCGGATCAAGCTGGTAGGGATGCCAGCCGACGGAGATGCGCAGTTCGGGCAATTGGGCGATGGCTTTCTCAAGCCGCTTCTTGCCGATGAAACACCACGGGCAGACCACGTCCGACACCACATCAATGTGGAACGACTGTCGCGGGCCAGACGTGGCGACGCCTGCAATGGATGTTGCCTGGGTCATGGCGTTGCTCCTCCTGGCGCACATTCTCTCCGGAATGTGCGGCTGGCGCTTGGCCGGGCCGTCCCGCGACAACATAGGGCGGGAAAACCAGCCGGCCTGAATCGATGCCAGGCTATCTTAGAGCGCTTTCCGGTCAGCCGGAATCGGCTGATCGCTCCGAATTCGCTCAAAACACGGAAAACCAGACTGATCGAAAGCAACTGCAACGTATCCGGCCCCGGCAGGCAGCGCGGACTGGCGCGCTTTCTACGCGGCCGCATTGATTGGCCGCAGTAATTGGCCGATCCACATTCGTCCCGGAAAACCGGAACGAATTCCGCTGCATCCTGGCTCTGCGGAAATTCATGTTCTTTGAGTTTAACGTATTTTCCGCACGAAAGACGGTTTGCGCATTTCCCGACCTGAAGCGCTTTTCAATCTGATTGCATCAGATTGACGCTCCAAATTCTTGATTTTGCCGCATAATCTTGTCGATCCCCGTTTCACTCCGGTCGGATTATGCTCTGGCGACCACGCGCCGTGGTGGTGGGCATGTCGGCGCGCCACCAGGTTTCGGGCACGGCGCCGAGCAGGGGCAGCGGATCTGGACGCCCCACATGCTTCCAGCGCGCCAGCCAGATGTGCGGCGCGTAGTGCAGGGGAATGACGTGGAAGCCAGAGAGCAGCACCCGGTCCAGCGCCCGCACGGCGCTGACGTAATCGTCCTCGCTCCTGGCGGACAGCATGGCGGCGATCATGGCGTCGATGGCGGGTGATTGTGCGCCGGCAAAATTGAATGACGCCTGCTGGCTGGCCGCCCGCGAGCCCCAGCGGAAATATTGCTCGTTGCCCGGCGACGGCGAGGTCAGCCAGGTGGCGATAATCATGTCGTAGTCGAAAGTCTGGCGACGCCGCTCGTATTGCACGGAGTCAACCACGCGAACCCGCGCCCTGACGCCGATGCGGCGCAGCGCCGCCGAAAGGGCCAGCGCCAGCCGCTCATGCTCGCGCCCGGTCACCATCACCTCAAAAGCGAGGGGCGCGCCCTTGCTGTCGCGCATCACCCCGCCGTCCAGCGCATAGCCGGCTGCGCCCAGCAGATCCACCGCCCGTTGCAAATTGACGCGATCGCGGCCGCTGCCGTCGCTGCTGGCCGGCGACCACTTGCCCGCCATGATGTCGGCGCGCACCGCGTCGGGCCACGGCTGCAACAATTCGCGCTCCCGCTGGCTCGCTGGCTGCCCGGCGGCGGAAAGGCGCGAATCGGCGAAATAGCTGTCGGAGCGCCGGTAAAGGCCACTGTAGAGGTTGCGGTTCACCCATTCGAAATCGAAAGCGAAGGACAGCGCCTCACGCACCCGCGCATCGCCAAACAGCGGACGGCGCTCGTTGAAAACAAAGCCGGACATGCCCTTCGGCGCCGCGAACGGGGCATTTTCCCTGATGATCTGCCCGGACCGCACCGCCGGAATATTGTAGCCGCTGGCCCACCGTCGCGGATCGGTTTCGATGCGCACGTCGATCAGTCCGGCCTTGAAAGCCTCGAACATCGCCGTGGCGTCGCGAAAATAGTCGTAGCGGATCTCGTCGAAATTGGCGGCGGCGCGCTCGCCGGCCAGCGCGTCGCCCCACCAGGAAGGGGTGCGGACAAAGCTGATGCTTTCGCCAGGGCGCACCTGGCCGACCGTATAGGGCCCCGAGCCGACCAGTGGCGTGAAGCCGCCCTGGCCGAAAGCCTCCGGATCAGTCGCGTGCTTCGGCAGCACCGGGAACATCGCCAGAATCAGCGGCAGCTCCCGGTCCCTGTTCCCGGCAAGCTCGAAGCGGATGACATGGGGGCCGGCGATGTGGACGCCCGTGACCTTGCCAAGCGCGTTGCGGTAGTTTGGACGTCCCTGGGCGCGCAGCAATGTGAAGGTAAACGCCACGTCGTCAGCAGTCAGCGGCTTGCCGTCGGAAAAACGGGCGCGCGGGTCGAGATGGAAGGTGACGGCCGTATTGTCCGGCGCCAGCTCGACCGAGCGGGCGACAAGCGGGTAGAGCGTGAACGGCTCATCCAGCGCACGCCGCATCAACGGCTGCAAGGTGAGGGCGGCGACGCCTGTCGGGGCCGTCATGCCCTTGATGGTCAAGGGGTTGAGGCTGTCGAAGGCGCCCTGGACGCCCATCACAAGCCGGCCGCCGCGCACAGGGGCTGGCGTGATTTGCGGCGCCGCAAAGCCGCCGTCAGGACCACGCGGCCGGGCGGGCGCGCCGTGCATGACAAGCGCCTGCGGCAGCGGCGCGCCCTCGCGCGCGCCATCGTCAACGGCGCCAGCCGGAAACGTGGTCGCCGGAATCAGGGCAAGAACGCCCGCAAAGGCCAGTCGCGCAAACATGGAAACACCATAAAACGGGCTGGTTCAAAGTTTATGAACCGTGGGCGGCGGCTTTATGTTCGCCGCGATGTCGCCCGGGGTGGGGCGCTGCCGGTGATGTTCCGCCGGATTTCCGGTGAAGAGCTGGCAATGCCCGGGCCAGGGGGCGGCAAGGGGCTGGCGTGTTGGCGAGGTTCACGATAAGTGAACAGGATATGCTGATGGTCATGCATCCGCCTCATTCGCCGTGAAAGCACTGGTGACAGTCGACAGCGAGGGCGGTTGCCAGCTGTCGCAGACGATTCGTAAACGGGCGGGACCATCTGGACGCGTCAAAGACGTTTTCCGGTAATCATGCCTGGCCAGCGGGACGGCTTTGACCTTTCCGGCTCGCGGCCACCGAGTTTGACGTAAAAGACAACATACTGCTGCGGGCCGCACTTGACGTCGGGGGCACGCATCGGTCCCGAGCTGTGATCGAAGGGAAAACTTCATGTCATTGAACAGCAGGTCTGCAAGCAGCAAAGCGACCCGTGGCGCAGTCGCCTTGCTGGCGCTGGGCGCGGTGCTGGCGCCAGCCGCCGCTTTCGCCCAGGCCAAGCCGGCGGCCAAGCCGGCCCAGCCGCAGCAGCAACAGCAGCAGCAGGCTGCGCCGCAGCAGCCAGCCGGCCCGACCGTCGTCGCCGTGAAGCCCGAGCCGTCCCAGACGGACTGGACCAAGGTTTGCGGCAAGGACCCGAGCGGCGGCCGTGAAATCTGCTACACCACCCGTGACTTCGTCTCCGATCAGGGTCAGCCTGTCCTCGCCGTCGCCGTCTACGACGTGAAGGGCGAGCCCCAGAAGATGATGCGCTTCCTGCTGCCGCTCGGCCTGCTGCTGCAGCCCGGCATCCGCAGCGTCGTCGATCAGGGCCAGGCCATCGAGGGTCGCTACGCGCTCTGCTTCCCGAACGGCTGCTTCGCCGAGGCGCAGATCAAGGACACCGACATCGCGGCGATGAAGAAGGGTCAGCACCTGAACATCAGCGTGCAGAACCAGGCCGCCAACGTCGTCACCTTCCAGGTGCCGCTGGCCGGTTTCGGCAAGGGCTTCGACGGCCCGGGCATCGACCCGAAGGTGCTGGAAGAGCAGCAGCGCAAGCTGCAGGAAGCCATGCAGAAGAAGGCTCAGGAAGAGCAGCAGAAGCAACAGCAGCAGCAGCAGGGCGGCTCCGCCCCGGCGGCCCCGGCCCCGAAGCAGTAAGGCTCATCGCTGTCGCTACAGGAAAGGCCCGCCAGATGGCGGGCCTTTTTTCGTGGACGGACCGGCGTTGCGGGCCTGGAGCATGACCAGGAAAGCGGGTTTCACCGGAACAGACGTGGGAATGCGGGTAGAGGCGACGCGGCTTTTCTGTGCGGCGGCCCCCCAGACACCAGCAATATGAGGCGTCCAGTATGGGGGGTCACAGCGCCGGGCGCACGCCGGCGCCGGCGAGTTCCGCCATGCAGGCCTTGAGGCGCGCATTCAGGGCGGCGGGCGTGTCGCCGCTGGCGCTGGCCGGCGCGGCGCACCCCTGCAACTTCTGGGCGTAAGCCGGGTTGCAGGCAACAGCCGACGCGTCGTCGCCCATATCGGCCGGCGGCGCCTCGCCCCGGCTGGCGCGCCAGCGCACCGTCGCCTGATTCAGGGCGCGGCGCTGGCACCAGGCGTCGGGAGCCTTGGGAGCGGTTTTCAGGATTGATTTCAGCAGGCCTTCAGGCTCTTCCGCCGCCGCCGGGGCGATCGTTGCCAAAAACGCCAGCCCCGCGGCGGCGCCCGCCAGCCATATCTGTTTCATGCGCAGGCCACGTCCCCAAAACCCACGATGGCTCTCCTCGCAAAGCGAACGCCGCCGTCGCGTCTGCAAAATGCAACAACAGAAAATGCGACGGCGAGCGGGGAGAATTCCCGCTCCGCGAACGGATTTACCCCAAGTCCCAGGTCCCAGACCCCCAAGTCCCAGTTCCTCCAAGACTCGAGGCCCAAAGGCCCAAGTCTCGAGGCCCGAGACTCCAGGCCACGCGCACCTCAGTGCGACTGGCCGGCGCGAACGCGATAGGCGCCGTCTTCGCCGAGGGTAAAGAACTCCGACACGCGCGGGTGCTTCACAGGTTCACCGGAGGTGTCCGGCGTCAAATTCTGCTCGGAGACGTAGGCGATGTATTGGGATTCATCGTTCTCGGCCAACAAATGGTAGAACGGCTGGTCGCGCGAGGGCCGCACGTCCTCCGGTATCGACTGCCACCATTCCTCGGTGTTGGCGAATTCGGGATCCACGTCAAAAATCACGCCGCGGAACGGGTAGATACGATGCCGCACCACCTGTCCGATCGCAAATTTCGCCGATCCGCTCTTCATCCAGTTCTCTCCGCCAGCGACACCGGCGGAACAACCGTTTCCGCCGGATTCGCGCATGCATCTGCCGATGTCACTATAACGTCGGCGCGCTGCGTTTACAGACTGTTTTCCAGCCAGCCTGAACGGTTCGCGGCCGGGAAATACATCGTTTCAAGACGCCAGGGCGAAACCCTGGCCTGACCCGATATTGCGCCATCCGGGGCGCGGGATGCGCCCCGGAATCTGCGGGCAGCGGTGACCTCAGAGGCCGTAGAGCGCTGCGTAATCGCTGTCCTTCGAGGCGACGATCTTCGCCAGATCGACAATCACCTTGGCCTGCTTCCAGGTCGCGTCGTCCTGCATCTTGCCGTCGAGCAGCACGGCGCCGGTGCCGTCCGGCATGGCATCAAGGATGCGCTTTGCGAAGGCAACCTCGTCCTTGTCGGGGCTGAACACGTTCTTGGCGATGGCAATCTGCGAGGGGTGCAGCGACCAGGCGCCGGCGCAGCCAAGCAGGAAGGCGTTGCGGAACTGGGCCTCGCAGGCTTCAGCGTCGGAGAAGTCGCCGAACGGGCCATAGAACGCCTTGATGCCATTGGCCTGGCAGGCGTCGACCATGCGGGCGATCGTGTAGTGCCAGGGGTCCTGCTGGGCGATCTGGCGCGGCGCGCCGCTGGCGTCGGGATCGGACAACACCTTGTAGTCGGGATGGCCGCCGCCGACGCGGGTGGTCTTCATGCCGCGCGAGGCCGCAAGGTCGGCCGGGCCGAGGCTCATGCCGTGCATGCGCGGCGAGGCCGAGGCGATGGCCTCCACATTGTTGACGCCCTCGGCGGTTTCGAGAATGGCGTGAATCAGAATTGGCTTCTTGACGTTGTGGCGCGCCTCGAGCTGGGCCAGGAGCTGGTCGAGGTAATGGATGTCCCACGGGCCCTCCACCTTCGGCAGCATCATCACATCAAGCTTGTCGCCGACATTGGCGACGATCTCGGTGATGTCATCCAGCACCCACGGGCTGTTCAGGCAGTTGACGCGGGTCCACAGGCCGGTGGAGCCGAAATCGTTCTCCTGCGCCATCTTGATGAAACCGGCGCGCGCCGCTTCCTTTGCGTCGGCCGGAATGGCGTCCTCAAGGTTGCCCAGCACCACGTCCACCTGGTTAATCAGGTCCGGCACCTTGGAGCGCATCTTCTCGTTCTGCGGCGGCACGAAATGGATCATGCGCTCCAGCCGCACCGGCAGTTCCCGGTATGGGGTCGGCGCGCCGATGGCGAGGGGACGGAAAAACTGGCGGGGCAACTTCATCGGGGCGCTCCATTCTCAGGCGTATGCATCCAGGTCGCGGCCACGGACGCGACCTGTCCATGCAATCGTCGTGTGGTGTCATTGTTTTGCAGCGGCACATCCGTGCGTCAGGTTCTGCGATAGGTCAGACGGCGCTTCCAGTCCAGTGCCCGCGGCCCGGCGCCGCCATCACTCAGCCAGGCCGGAACGCTGCATCAGCCCGCATCATCGCCGGCAGGCCCAGCAACGGCGCCAGCCCCTCGCGCATCGCCAGCCGCCGCAACGGCCGCACATGCTCCAGCGCCAGCATGCCGGCGCCGCGCAGGAAGTCGGCGCCGGGCAGGCGGCTCAACAGCGAGCGGTTCAGCGCGTCAATGGCGTGGGTGCGGGTGGCGACGTCAAGGCGGCGGCCGCGATCATAGGCGGCGAGGGCGCTGGCGTCGCTGCACGATGCGCCGCGCGCCCGGGCGGCAATCAGGGCGTCGCGCAGGGCGGCCACGTCGCGCAGCCCGAGGTTCAGCCCCTGGGCTCCGATAGGCGGAAACATGTGGGCCGCCTCGCCAACCAGCGCCATGCCATGGCCGGCGAAACGCTCCGCCGTGAGGCCGCGCATGGGAATGACGCCACAGCGGCCTTCAACGCGCATGGCGCCAAGCATCGACCGGGCCTGCCGCTCCACCTCCAGCGCCAGCGCCTCCGGCGTCAGGGCCGCCAGCCGGCGGGCATTGCCGGGCTCCGTTACCCAGACGAGGCTGGAGCGCCTGCCAGGCAGCGGCACCAGCGTGAACGGGCCATGGCGGGTATGAAATTCCGTCGACGTATGGCGGTGCGGCTGGGCATGGCTGAACACGCCGGTCAGCGCCGTCTGGGGATAGTCCCAGGTTCTCGCCCCAACGCCCGCGCGGGCGCGGACGAGCGACCGGCCGCCATCGGCGCCGACCACCAGCTGTGGCCGCAGGGCGCGCCCCGAGGCCAGCGTCAGCTGCGGCCCGGCCGGGCTGAACGACGCGCCGGTCACGGTGTCCGGCGCCAGCTCCAGGCCGGGCGTGTCGCGCGCCGCGGCGGCGAGAACGCCAACCAGATCGTCATTGGGAATATTGCAGCCAAAACTGTCCAATCCCAGCTCGGCGCAGCGGAAGTTCAGCGGCGGCGGGGCGAACAGGCTGCCGGTGTCGTCTATGATCCGCATGGCGTCCATGGGCGCCGCGCGGGCGCTGACCGCCTCCCAGACGCCCAGCGCCCGCAGGAAGGCGACGGAGCCGCCAAACAGGGCGACGGTGCGCCCGGGCGCGGCGATGGCGGGATCGCCAACCAGCAGCGTATGGAAGCCTTCGCGGGCCAGGCACAGGGCGGCGGCAAGACCGGCGGCGCCGGCGCCGACAACGGCGATATCCGGATCAGCATGGGACATGAGCGAGACCTATGCGCATTCGTGAAGAATTAAAAGCCAGGATGCCCCTTTCCTGATCGCGCTTCATCTCCCATGTCAGCAGCAAACTATACGGAGGTCCCTGTGTTTGATTGGTTGGCAAGTCCGGAGGGCTGGGCGGCCCTGCTGACGCTCAGTGCGATGGAAATCGTCCTTGGCATCGACAATGTTGTCTTCATATCGGTGCTGGTGGCGAAATTGCCAGCCGAACAGGCGGAGCGGGCGCGGCGCCTCGGCCTCGGCATGGCCCTGGTATTCCGGGTGGGGCTGCTGTTCGCGCTCACCGCCATCATGAAACTCACCTATCCGGTGCTGACTGTCCTCGGTGAGGAACTGTCGTGGCGCGACATCATCCTGATCGTCGGCGGCCTGTTCCTGCTCTACAAGGCGGTGCATGAAATTCATGGCGAAGTCAGCGGCGACGCCCATGATGAAGCCCGCGCCGCCGCGCCGCGCGCCTTTCTGACTGCTGTCGCCCAGATCGCGGTGATTGACCTTGTGTTCTCCATCGACTCGATCGTCACCGCCATCGGCATGGCTGACGACCTGTCGATCATGATCATCGCGGTGATGATCGCCGTGGCGGTGATGTATCTGGCCTCGGGGGTGGTGGCCCGCTTCATCGCCGAGAACCCCACCACCAAGGTGCTGGCCCTGGCCTTCCTGATGCTGATCGGCGTGTCGCTGGTGGCGGAAGGCGGCGGCTTCCACCTGCCGCGCGGCTACATCTATTCGGCCATGGCCTTCGCCGCCATCGTCGAGGCGATCAATGTCTGGTCGCGCCGCAACGGGAAAAAGCGCGAAGATGCGCAGACGGATGAAACCGGCTCGCAGTCCGGGCCATCCCACTGAGGCGAAACGGCTTCAGCCCGTTCTCCCGCTTGGACGCGCGCCAGCCATTGCTGGCGCGCTGTTTTTTTGGGGGGGCGCCCACCTTCAGGCTGCCTGTCGAAAGGGCTGGCGCCGCGCCGCGGCTCCGGCCACATTGCCGGACCACATCCCGTCAGGGCGCGGCGACGCGAAGAGAGAAACAGGAGAGGAAAAGGCATGCCAAAGGCAATCGTGGTGCACCGGACCGGAGGTCCGGACGTCCTGGAGTTGGAAGACTTCGATCCCGGTCTTCCCGGCCCTGGCGAGGTGCGCATCCGCCAGATGGCAATCGGCCTGAACTTCCTCGACACCTACTATCGCAGCGGGCTCTACCCGGCAAAGACGCCGTTCATTCCTGGCGGCGAAGGCGCCGGCGAGATCGTCGCTGCCGGCGAGGGGGTCGGCGATTTCGCGCCCGGCGACCGGGTGGCGTATGTGTTTCCGCTCGGCGCCTATGCGGAGGAGCGCAACGTGCCGGCCACCCATGTGGTGAAGCTGCCCGGCGCCATCGACTTTGAAACGGCGGCTGCCGTGATGCTGAAGGGGCTGACCGCAGAGTTCCTGCTGCACCGGACATTTCCGGTCCAGGCCGGCCAGACCATCCTGTTTCACGCGGCGGCTGGCGGCGTTGGCCTGATCGCCTGCCAGTGGGCCCGTCATCTTGGCGCCCGGGTCATTGGCACGGTCGGCTCCGACGACAAGATTCCGCTCGCCCTTGCCCATGGCTGCGACGAGGTCATCCAGTACCGGCGCGAGGATTTCGTGACGCGCGTCAAGGAAATCACCGGCGGCAAAAGATGCGCCGTGGTTTACGACGGCGTTGGCAAGGCGACGTTTCCAGGCTCGCTCGACTGCCTCCAGCCGTTCGGCATGTATGTGAACTTCGGCAACGCCTCCGGCCCTGTGGAGAATGTCTCCATGGTTGACCTTGGCAACCGCGGCTCGCTCTACGCCACCCGGCCGACCCTGTTCAGCCACATCGCGCGTCGGCCGACGCTGGAGGCCATGGCGGAGAATCTGTTCAACGCCCTGGAGAGCGGCGCGATTCGCGCGCCGGTCAGCGCCCGGTTTCCATTGTCGCGCGCCGCGGACGCCCACCGGGCGCTGGAAAGCCGCGCCACCACCGGCTCCGCCGTGCTGCTGCCGGACGGTTGAGGCTCGCGCGCCGCGACGCGAGGCGTCAGGGGCCGGGCAGGCCCCTGGCCGCCGACGCGAAGGGATTACAAGGGCGGGTTCGCCAGGGGGGCCTGTTCGGGCCGCGCGCCGCCTGACGGACGCCTGCCATGACCAGCGCCGTTTCCTGGCCGGGACACACGCCCGACAAGTCTCTGTTTACCAATCCTGGCGCAGGATGGGTCATGGTCATACGCCGCCGATTCCGCGCCATTCTCCTGCCGCTCGCCCTCTACGCCGTGTCCGGCGCAGTGGTCGGATATTTCTGGATGCACGCCCACAGCGGTCAGCGCGGCCTCGAGGCCAAGCGCGAGATCAAGGGGCAGATCCTGACGCTGACAGCTGAACTGAACGCGCTGAAGGCGGAGCGCACCCATCTGGAAGACCGGATTTCCCGCATGCGCGACGGCTCGGTTGATCGCGACCTGCTGGAGGATCTGGCCCGCAACCGCCTCGGCATGACCCATCCGGACGATCTGGTCATCATGACCGGCCGCAACGCCGACAACTGAGGCAGGGCATCCACCCGGGAGCAGTCCTTGCGGAGCCGAACGGCGTGGCCCACAAAAATATTCCCATTCAGAGAGATACGGTCCGATCCCGGCGCCGGCCGACCCGCTGGGCCTGGTCAGTTTCCCGCGCCAGGCGCGAGTCGCCGCGCCTCCTGAAACTTCCAGCCTGCCCAAGCCCCAGTTTTCCGAGCCCCCAGTTTCACGAGACCCCCGTTTGATCAGGAATCCAGCTTGACCGAAACGTCCGGGCCCATTGCGGCTGCATCGCCCGCCAGCACAACTCCAGCCGCCAGCCTCCATGACGGCGGGCGCATCCGCTCCGTGGTTGGCCCCAACGCCCATATCTTCATGCGGCGCTGGGTCCGCATGCTCGAACGCGCCGGTTGCGCCCACTGGCAGGTCGTCTGGCGCCCCAGCCTGAACTGGCCGGCCCTGCTGCTGGGCAGCATGTGGTTTTTCTATCGCAAGCTGTACGTCGCAGGCGCCGCCTGCGTGCTCATCATGCTGGCGCTCGGGCTGGCGGGTCCATTTCTTGGCCTGCCATCAGGCATTGGGCTGTTGCCCCAGGTCGGTTTCGCGCTCTTCGCCAACGCCATTTATCTGCGGCGCGCGCTACAGATCGCCAACCGTCATGACAATGACGCGGACAGGGCCTCGGCGGGCGGGGTGTCCTGGCCCGGCGCCATCTTCTGGACCCTGGGCGCATGCGCCGCCTTCGCCCTGACCGCGCTTGCCGCCGCCAGCCTGCGTAGCGGCGGCGGTGGTTCGCCCATGGAACTGGCCAGACGTTGCGCCGATTCCCGTATGCTGGAGGCTGTCCAGGCCACGTATCTGAAGCAGCGCGGCGGCGCCGTCGCGCTCAAGCCCGTGCGCGCGCACCTGCGCATAACCCCGGCCGGAGAGGCGCGCTGCGAGATGACCTTCCGCGATGGCGCGGGCGCCAGCATCACCCTGCGCTACGTGTTGCCGCCGCCAGGACAGGAATTCTCTGTCAAGCTGCTGGATTGACGTCCGCTACGGATCAGTCGAACCTGCGAACCGTGCCGTGACGGCGAGTCAGCGATCCACGCGGGCATTTCCCGGTGGATCATTGCTCCCACGCCCACAAATGAGGATTTGCGTCAGGCTCCGAGGCGTGTCCCCTGGCTTGCGCTCGCATCGTATTGAACTTTAGTATAATGCGAACATGGAGGTCCGGGCTTGGCTTCACGAAGCCAGACGCCGCCCCGATCAATGCCTGGGCCCGGCGACGCAAACCCCGAAAAGGGCGCGCCGGAGCGGACAGGGGACGGTGGCCGCGCGTCGCCGGTTAACCAGAGGCCGTAATGACGAAGAAACCCGCTTCCGCCAGTTCTTCCGCAAACGCGACCGCCGCCCGGTCAGCCGCCCGAACCCGCGGTGGACGACGGGCTCCCGCCACAGCCCGCAAGACCGCCGAATCTGACGTCGCGGCTGACGCAAAGACCGCCAGCCCCCCAGCCCTGAGCCGTGAGGAGGAGCTTGAGGCCTATCGCGTCATGCTGCTGATCCGCCGCTTCGAGGAAAAGGCGGGCCAGATGTACGGCATGGGCCTCATCGGCGGCTTCTGCCATCTCTATATCGGCCAGGAAGCTGTCGTCGTGGGCATGCACATGGCGACGAAAGAGGGCGACCAGAACATTACCGGCTACCGCGACCACGGCCACATGCTGGTCATGGGCATGGACCCCAAGGGGGTGATGGCGGAGCTGACGGGACGCAGGGGCGGCTATTCCAGGGGGAAGGGCGGCTCCATGCACATGTTCTCAACGGAAAAGAAGTTTTACGGCGGCCACGGCATCGTCGGCGCCCAGGTTCCAATTGGCGCCGGCATCGCCTTCGCCAACCGCTACCAGAACAACGGCGCGGTGTGCCTCGCCTATTTCGGCGATGGCGCCGCCAACCAGGGCCAGGTCTACGAGACCTTCAACATGGCGGAGCTATGGAAGCTCCCGGTCGTGTTCATCATCGAGAACAACCGTTACGCCATGGGCACCGCAGTGAGCCGCGCCTCGGCCCAAACCGATTTCTCAAAGCGCGGCGTGTCGTTCAACATTCCTGGCGAACAGGTCGATGGCATGGACATCCGCGCCGTGAAGGAAGCCGGCGAGCGGGCGATTGCCTGGGCCCGCGACGGCAAGGGGCCGTACATCCTCGAAATGCAGACCTACCGCTATCGCGGCCACTCCATGTCCGACCCGGCCAAGTACCGCACGCGCGACGAGGTCGAGAAGATGCGGACCGAGCATGACGCCATCGAGCAGGCCCGCCATCGGCTGCTTGGCGAACATCGCTTCTCCGAGGACGAACTGAAGAAAGTCGACGCCGACATCCGGCGCATCGTCAACGAAGCCGCCGATTTCGCCACCCACGATCCGGAGCCGGATCCGTCCGAACTGTGGACCGACGTGACCCTGTCACACGACGGCCCGCGCGCCTGAGACGAGCAGCGGCCGCCCCGACGCACGGCGGGCGGCTCCCGGCAGCCCATTTGATCGAGCCAGACACATGCCCACAGACGTATTGATGCCAGCGCTGTCCCCCACGATGGAAGAAGGCAAGCTGAGCCGTTGGCTGAAGAAGGAAGGCGACGTCGTCAGATCCGGCGACGTCATCGCTGAAATCGAGACCGACAAGGCCACCATGGAAGTGGAGGCGGTCGACGAGGGCGTGCTGGCCAGCATCCTGGTGCCGGAAGGGGCTGAGGGCGTGAAGGTCAATACCCCCATCGCCATCATCGCCGCCGAGGGCGAGGATGTATCGGCCGCGACGCGGCAAGCCGGCGCGGCGAAAGCTGAAACAGCAACGGCGACGAAACCGGACGCCGGCGAAGCCCCGCCCGCCCGGGACGATGTGGCGCCCCAACGCCCGGCCGCGCCAGTTCAGGCGGAAATCTCGCTGCCGGAAGGCGTGAAAACCGTCACGATCACGGTGCGCGAGGCCCTGCGCGACGCCATGGCCGAGGAGATGCGGCGGAACGGGAACGTCTTCGTCATGGGCGAAGAGGTGGCGGAGTATCAGGGCGCCTACAAGGTGACCCAGGGTCTGCTGCAGGAATTCGGCGCGCGGCGCGTGGTCGATACGCCCATCACCGAGCATGGCTTCGCCGGCCTCGGCGTCGGCGCCGCCTTCGCCGGCCTGCGCCCCATCGTCGAGTTCATGACCTTCAACTTCGCCATGCAGGCGATCGACCACATCATCAATTCGGCGGCCAAGACGCTGTATATGTCCGGCGGCCAGATTTCCTGCCCGATCGTTTTCCGCGGCCCCAATGGCGCGGCGTCGCGCGTCGCCGCCCAGCACAGCCAGGATTACAGCTCCTGGTACAGCCACGTGCCTGGTCTGACTGTGATCGCGCCCTTCACGGCCGCGGACGCCAAGGGCCTGCTCAAGGCGGCGATCCGCAGCCCCAATCCGGTTGTGTTCCTTGAGAACGAGATTCTCTACGGCCAGTCGTTCCCGGTGCCAGACGTCGAGGACTGGATCGTGCCGATCGGCAAGGCGCGCATCGCCCGCCAGGGCGAACACGTCACCATCATCGCCTGGTCGCACGCCATGATTTACGCGCTGGAGGCAGCGGAAACCCTGGCCGCCGACGGCATCGAGGCGGAAGTGATCGACCTGCGCACCCTGCGGCCGCTCGACACCGAAACCATCGTGGAATCGGTGCGCAAGACCAGCCGCTGCGTGGTGGTGGAAGAGGGCTGGCCCCAGGCCGGCATGGGCGCGGAAATTTCCGCCCGCATCATGGAAGAGGCGTTCGATTACCTTGACGCCCCTGTGGCGCGGGTGTCGGGCAAGGACGTGCCAATGCCCTACGCCGCCAATCTGGAAAAGCTCGCCCTGCCGTCAGCGGCGGAGGTCGTCGAAGCGGCCCGCGCCGTCTGCTATCGCTGAGAGGGGCGGATATGAAGCGCTCTCTTGTTTCAACCGCCGCCATCGGATTGCTGGCTGCCGGTTGCGCGTCTCACCCGGGCTCCGAAATTCGCAAAATGCCGCGTGAGCGTATTCTTGAAGCCGCCCAGGCGGTCACGGTGGCGCCGTCGCCCGTGTCAACGATCGAGTTCAAAGAGCTGGGCGAAACCGCCCGGTTCAAAATTCTGGGCCAGCTCATCCAGAAAACCTGGCGCTCGGAGTGTCAGGTCGCAGCCTCGCGACTTGATGGATATTCGCCGAACGGAAGCAGCAGCTGGAATGTCAGGTGTCAGGGGGGCGTTCAGCTCGTTGACTACGTTGTCGCGCTGCCAGAGCGGCGGGTCACCGGCGCACGGGTCATGAAGTGCGATGCAATTGGGCCGCGTCGCATCCGTTGCAGCGTTTTCGCCTATTCCCGCTGACCTGGGACACGAACGGAACAGGGGCGCCAGCGGCGTGTATCGCTCACTGGCGCACCGGCAGCTCCTTGGGGGCTGGAATTTACCCAGCTTCGCCGCCAGGCGACTGGGGCATGTCTATCCCTTGATCCGGAGCCCGAGCGGGTTCCGCTTGAACGGTGAAACATGCGCGACTCTTGGACAGGAGACCGTGTTGGCGTTGCGTGGAATGGCCCGTTGATTCCGCGTCGACCCAGCCGGCTCCAGGCAGCAATTATTCTGGCGACCGCCGGAATGCGTGTTTCGAGGAAGCCATGCCGATCAATGTGCTGATGCCCGCGCTCTCGCCGACGATGGAAAAAGGCAAGCTGGGCCGCTGGCTTAAGAAGGAAGGCGACGCCGTGAAATCCGGCGACGTCATCGCCGAGATCGAGACCGACAAGGCCACCATGGAGGTGGAGGCGGTTGATGAAGGCGTGCTGGCGAAAATCCTCGTCGCTGAAGGTACGGAAGACGTGCCGGTGAACGAAATCATCGCCATTATCGCGGAAGAGGGCGAGGACGTGGCCGCCGCCGGCGCTGCAAAGCCCAAAGCGGCGGCACAGGAGAAGCCGGCCGCGGCCGCCCCGGCGCCTGAGGCGCAGGGCAAACCCGCCACAACTCCCGCCAGAACGCCCATCATGGCGAAACAGGCCTCACAGCCAACTGCGCAATCCGGCGCCACCGGAGGCAGGCGCGTGTTCGCCTCGCCCCTGGCCCGCCGCATCGCGAAGGAAGCCGGCGTCGACCTTGCCGCCCTGAAGGGCTCTGGCCCGCGCGGCCGGATCATTGAACGCGACGTGCTGGAGGCGAAGACCTCGGGCGGGGCGCGCCTGGCCGCCGCCACGGCGCTGGCTCCAGCTCCCGCCCTGGCCAGCGGCCCCGACAGCGCGGCGGTGCGGGCCATGTTCG
The DNA here is from genome assembly GCF_053543495.1 of Camelimonas sp. ID_303_24. NCBI lineage: Bacteria > Pseudomonadati > Pseudomonadota > Alphaproteobacteria > Hyphomicrobiales > Chelatococcaceae > Camelimonas > Camelimonas sp. ID_303_24. Next base: position 240,312 of record NZ_JBLLJM010000002.1, on the reverse strand, counting down.
CCCCCGGCAGTTTTGAGGAAATCCCCCTCGACGGCATGCGCAAGACCATCGCGCGCCGGCTGGTGGAATCGAAGCAGACGGTGCCGCATTTCTACCTGACGGTGGATTGCGAGATCGACGCGCTGCTGGCCCTGCGCACGGATATCAATGGCGCGGCTCCGAACGGCGAAGACGGCAAGCCGGCCTGGAAGGTGTCGGTCAACGATCTGGTGGTGAAGGCCTTCGCCGCCGCCCTGCGCCGCACGCCCGACGCCAACGTCTCCTTCGCCGGCGACGCCATCCTGCGTCACAAGGCAGTGGATGTGGGCGTGGCGGTGTCGATCCCGGGCGGGCTGCTGACGCCGGTCATCCGCAACGCCGACGCCAAGAGCATTTCCGTGATTGCCCAGGAGGTGCGCGATCTGGCGGCGCGGGCCCAGAACCGTCGTCTGAAGCCGGAGGAATACACCGGCGGCGCGGCGGCCGTGTCGAACCTTGGCATGTATGGCGTGCGCGAGTTCGCCGCCGTCATCAACCCGCCGCACGCCACCATTCTGGCGGTGGGCGAGGGTCAGCAGCGGGTGATTGTCCGTGACGGCCAGCCCGCCGTGGCCACCATGATGACGGTGACGCTGTCGGTGGATCATCGCGCCGTCGACGGCGTGCTGGGCGCGCAACTGTTGCAGGCGTTCCGGACGCTGATCGAAAAGCCGGCGGCCATTCTGGCGTGATGCCGGGGCCGGGGGCATTACCCGGCCTTTCCGCCTGCGGGCGCATGCATGTGGCGTGAAAGCGAAACCATGGCAGACATTTACGACATCATCGTCATCGGCTCTGGCCCGGGCGGCTACGTCACGGCGATCCGGGCGGCGCAGTTGGGCTTTCGCACCGCCATTGTCGAGCGCGAGCATCTGGGCGGCATCTGCCTGAACTGGGGCTGCATTCCCACCAAGGCATTGCTGCGCTCGGCTGAAATTCACCACTACATGGAGCGGGCCGGCGACTATGGTTTGAGCGTCGGCAAGCCTGGTTTCGACATGGGCAAGATCGTCGCGCGCTCGCGCGGCGTCTCGCGCCAGCTCAACGCCGGCGTCGGCTTCCTGCTGAAGAAAAACAAGGTCGACGTCATCTGGGGCGAGGCGACGGTGACGCGCGGCGCCGCCAGTGGCAGGCCGGCGGCGATTGCCGTCAGGCCCACGCAAAAACAGGCCATGCAGCCGCAGCCGCCGGAGCCGAAAGGCGTCCTCGGCGCAGGCGACTATGAGGCGAAGCACGTCATCATCGCCACCGGCGCGCGGCCGCGGGTGCTGCCCGGCCAGGAACCCGATGGCAAACTGGTCTGGACCTATTTCGAGGCCATGGTTCCACAGGAGTTGCCGAAATCGCTGCTGGTGATTGGCTCCGGCGCCATCGGCATCGAATTCGCCTCGTTCTACCGCGCTTTCGGAACTGAGGTGACCGTCGTCGAGGTGCTGCCGCAGATCCTGCCGGTGGAAGACGCCGAGATCGCCGCGCTGGCGCGCAAGCGACTGGAAAAGCGCGGCGTGAAGTTCCTCACCGGGGCGAAAGTCACCGGTCTTGAGCGCAAAAAGGACAGCGTCATCGCCACCATTGATGATGGCAAGGCGCGACAGAAAATCGAGGCGGCGCGCGTGCTCACCGCCGTGGGGGTCGTCGGCAATATCGAGAACCTTGGCCTTGAAAAACTGGGCGTGAAGACCGATCGCGGCTGCGTTGTCACAGACGGGCTTGGCCGCACCAATGTGCCTGGCGTCTATGCCATCGGCGATGTCGCCGGCCCGCCAATGCTGGCGCACAAGGCCGAGCATGAGGGCGTGCTGTGCGTCGAGGCCATCAAGGGCCTGCCGGTGCACGCCATGGAGAAAACCCGGATTCCGGGCTGCACCTATTGCGATCCGCAGGTCGCCTCAGTCGGCCTCACCGAGGCGAAGGCAAAGGAAGCGGGCCATGACATCCGCGTCGGCCGCTTCCCGTTCATCGGCAATGGCAAGGCCATCGCGCTGGGCGAGCCGGAAGGCCTGGTCAAAACCATCTTCGAGAAATCCACCGGCAAGCTGCTGGGCGCGCATATGGTCGGCGCCGAGGTCACCGAGCTGATTCACAGCTTTGTCGTCGCCATGAACCTTGAGACGACGGAAGAGGACCTGATCGCCTCGGTGTTCCCGCATCCGACCCTGTCCGAAACCATCCACGAAAGCGTGCTCGACGCCTGGGGGCGGGCGATCCATATCTGACGGAGGCGCCTGGCGGCGCCGATGGCTCCTGCTGTGGCCTGGCGGGCGCGGCCTGTTCAAATCTCGCGCGAGGCCCGGTTTGCGGCTTGAACGCTGGCCTCGTCGGGGGTCTGCTTGGAATCGTCCGCCATTCAGGCGATTCCGCCTGGGATTTTCCCGGGCCAGGCCTGGGAGCAACAGGGGGCCGGACAGGAGAGCAGCATGGAAACACAGGTCTATGGCGCCCTCGGGCAACCCGGCGTTGGCTTCATCATGGCGATCGTCGTCGGCGGGCTCGCCGGCTGGATCGCCGAGAAAGTCACCAACGCCAACATGGGGTTCTTCTCGAACATCCTGATGGGCATCATCGGCGGCGTGGTCGGCAATTTCCTTGCGCGCCAGCTCGGCATGATGGTCTACGGCTTCTGGGCCAACCTTGTGTCAGCCATCGTTGGCGCGGTGATCATCATCTGGGTCTACCGCGCCATTCGCGGGCGATCCTAGAGCATGATGCGGACTGGCGGGGGCCGCTTGTCCGCAAAAATCACGCAAAACCATGTATATAGGGCCGAGCTGCGATTCTGTATGAACGCATCCCGCTCCTGACAGAAACCCGGCCTGGCGGCGCGCGGTTGAAAAGCCCCGCCGCCACGACCAGATGAAAGCGTCCACGCGTGAATCCATGCGCGTCGTGAAACCGCTGGCGCCCGGGATGGCGGCTTGCGCCGCCAGCGGATCGCCGCAAAGGGACGTCGCGCGGCAGGGGAAACGTCCGTAATCTTTGGCGATTTTCGTCCGGGATGCTAAACCGGTCGAAGCGTCAGCCAGATCCATCGCGCCTCCAGCAGGGGGGCGTGTATCGGCAGGAAGTCGCCCCCATGCGGGGGCGCGGAGCCCGTTTATGGCCGTTGTACTCGATCTTCTGAACAGGGACCGCCGCCCGAAGGCCGAAGGCGATGCGCCAGCGGCGGCGCGCCACCCGGAAAAAGCGCATCGCCCGGACCAGCCGGTGCAGCAGCGCAAGCCGGAGTGGCTGCGCGTCAAGGCGCCGGGTTCGGCGGCCTGGGCGGCGACCAACCGCATCGTCCGCGACAAGCGCCTGGTGACCGTCTGCGAGGAGGCGGGCTGTCCAAATATCGGCGAATGCTGGGAGAAGAAGCACGCCACCTTCATGGTCATGGGCGACACCTGCACCCGCGCGTGCGCCTTCTGCAACGTCAAAACCGGCATGCCGCAGCCGCTTGACCTGGATGAGCCGGCGCGCGTCGCCGACGCGGTCGCCAGCCTCGGCCTGTCGCACGTGGTTATCACCTCGGTGGACCGCGACGACCTGAAGGACGGCGGCGCGCTGCATTTCGCCAACGTCATCAACGCCATCCGCGCCGCCGCGCCAGCGACGACCATCGAAATTCTCACCCCCGATTTCCTGCGCAAGCCAGGCGCGCTGGAAGTGGTGGTGGCGGCGAAGCCGGACGTGTTCAACCACAATCTGGAAACCGTGCCGTCGAAATATCTGAAGGTGCGGCCCGGCGCGCGTTACTTCCACTCCCTGCGCCTGTTGCAGCAGGTGAAGGAACTCGACCCGGCGATCTTCACCAAATCCGGCATCATGGTCGGCCTTGGCGAGGAGCGGAACGAGGTCCTGCAACTCATGGACGACCTGCGCAGCGCCGAGGTCGATTTCATTACCATCGGCCAATATCTGCAGCCGACGCGCAAGCATCATCCGGTGATCCGTTTCGTCACGCCGGACGAATTCCGCGCCTATGAGACCACCGCCCGCGCCAAGGGGTTCCTCATGGTCGCATCCACGCCGCTAACCCGCTCGTCGCATCACGCCGGCGAGGATTTCGAACGGCTGAAGGCGGCGCGGGCCGGGCAGGCGACGCGCTGAGAGGCGCATGCTCCCTGTAAGCGCCCCCCGGAGCCACATGTCTCATGGAGGCGCAGGAGCAGATCAGGGGGGGCCTGCCGACGCCATTTTACGTTTCACGCCGGCGACATCGGGCGGGTTTCCACTTTCCGGCCCGATGGCTTATGTCTGCGCCACGTAACTCCTCACGATCCTGGACCCCAGCCGGATGCCATCTTTCACCACCACGCGCACCGTAGGCTACACGCCGGAACAGATGTTCGCCCTTGTCGCCGACGTGGAGCGCTATCCCGAGTTCCTGCCCCTGTGCACTGGCCTGCGCGTGCTGCGGCGGGAAACCGACGATGAAGCCCATGAGGTGCTGATCGCCCGCATGAGCGTCGGCTACAAGAACATCGCCGAGGACTTCGCCACCCGCGTCGCGCTCGATCCGGCGCGCAACCGCATCGTCGTCGAATATGTCGATGGCCCCTTCAGCCATCTGACCAACCGCTGGACATTTGTTCCCAGCGGCGCGGGTTGCGAGGTGCAGTTCTTCATCACCTATGAATTCCGCAGCCGCCTGCTGGCCGGCCTCATGGGCAAGATGTTCGAGCGGGCGTTCCAGAAGTTCACGGAAGCCTTCGAGCAGCGCGCCCGGACCATCTACGGGCCCGAGCCCGCCATCCAGCCCTGATCTGGCGCCGGAACGGCATCCCGCATCACTTGCGAATGTAGCGGTTCCGGCTCATGCTGGCCGCGCCTGAAAAGGAGAGGCCGGGACGGTTGGCCCGGCTCCCCCATGCTGCCGGTTCGGGGCGTTCGCAACGCCCGAGAACCGGCGCTGTGGGTCCTGATATCGCTGCTCCGTCTGCCATCTGGAGAAACAGGGCGCGGCGGCGTGTCCCCTGGCTTCAACGCGTCCCTCGCCGGGAACGCGAACAGGAGCTTCTGGACATGCAACAGATATCTGTCATCACCCTTGGCGTCGCCGATCCTGAACGGGCGCTGCGGTTCTACGCGCGCGGTTTCGGCTGGACGCCCGTTTTCCAGAACCATGAGATCATCTTTTTCCAGATGAACGGCCTGATGCTGGGCCTGTTCCAGCGGGCGGCGCTCGATGCGGATATGGGGCGCGCCAATGATGGCGCCGCCGCCGCTATGTCGCTTGCCCACAATGTCCTGAACATGGAAGACGTCGCGCCCTTGATGCAGCGCCTGATCGCCGCCGGCGGCGTCATGTTGCGCGCCCCAGACGCGCCGCCCCACGGCGGTTATCGGGGCTATGTGGCCGACCCCGATGGCCATGCGTGGGAAATTTCCTGGAACCCGGCCTGGCCAATCGACGCCGAAGGGCGCGTGCGCTTCGGCCTGTAATCCGGCCCTGGATCGAAGACAGGCGCAGCCATGGATGCGGGGAGCGGCCGGTTTCGAGCGGCCGGTTTCCCCCACACCCGCCACGGGACCGCGGGATGCCGATCCCGATTTCCCGGGAAGAGGCGGCTTTCCTTGAAAATTTCTCTGTTTGTTCAACGAAATACGCGCATGTTTACCATCCCTGTTTACTACGCAGCCATGAGAACAAAGCAAAAACACGCAGCAGACTTGTCTACAGAACAAACATGGAACACTCTCTGGTTATGCACAGAAGGAGGTTCCCATGTTCACACTCATTCTCCGCAGCGCCGCCGAACTCGTCGCTCTTTGCGTCTTCGTCAGCATGATCGGCATCTGGGCCGGTATTGCCGCTGGCGTCTGAGCCGTTTGCCTGACGCCAGCACCGCGCATCCCTCAGCCCGGCGTGATCGAACGCGCGGACGCCATGGCGAGGGATGGCTCGCCGATCTCCGGCGAAAAACGCCCGCGATCCAGCTGGCGGCGGGAGCCGCATCCGGAAACGCGGCGCCAGAATGCCGGGCGGGAATCCTGCCGGAATAAGCCAGTCAGCGCGCGCCGATATTTGCCCTGCAGGCGCACCGGCGCCGGCGCCAGGGCTTGGCCGGAATCGCCCGGACGGCTATTCCTTGCGGACGGCGACGCGCGATCATACTGATCGCCAGGGCCGTGTTGTCCGGCAGGAGACAGACCCATGTCATCGATCCTTCGCGAGGTCGGATTCGTGCACCTGCACGTGCATTCGTCCTACTCCCTGCTGGAAGGAGCGATGCGCATTCCAACGCTGGAGAAGCTGGCGAAGGAAGATCGCCAGCCGGCCATGGCGCTCACCGACACCAACAACCTGTTCGGCGCCCTGGAGTTCTCCGAAAAGTTTTCCGGCTCCGGCATCCAGCCCATCGCCGGCCTGCAACTCTCCGTGGCGCTGGAAGAGGACGATCCCAATGCGCGGCCGTCGCTGGAGCGCCGGCTGCCGTCGATCGTGTTGCTGGCGGCGACGGAGGAGGGCTATCGCAACCTGCTGCAGCTCACCAGCCGCGCCTGGCTGGACGCCCAGCCGGGCGAACCGGTCCACGTCAGGCTGCCGTTCCTCACCGACCACGCCGCCGGGCTTATCGCGCTCACCGGCGGCCCCAATGGTCCTGTCGACATGGCGCTGGCCAATGGCCAGGCTGACATCGCCGCGCGCCGGCTCGGGCAACTCGCAGGCATCTTCGACCGCCGGCTCTATCTGGAGTTGCAGCGCCACGGCGTCGATGCGGAGCGGTCGGTGGAGCGGGAGCTGATCCGGCTCGCCCATGCGCGCGGCCTGCCGCTGGCCGCCGCCAACGAACCATATTTCTCCTCCGGCAGCGACTACGAAGCCCACGACGCCCTGCTGGCCATCGCCGAGGGCCGGCTGGTGTCGGACGATCGCCGGCGCCGGCTGACCGAGCGGCACCATTTCGCCACCCGCGCCGAGATGCAGGCGCTGTTTGCCGACATCCCCGAGGCGCTGACATCCACCGTCGAGATCGCCATGCGCTGCTCGGTGCGCGCCCGCACCGCCAGCCCGATGCTGCCGCGCTTCAGCATGGAGATGGACGAGGCGGAGGACCTGCGCCAGCGCGCTGTCAACGGCCTCAAGGCCCGGCTCGACGGCCATGGCCCGGCGGAGGGCCTGACGTTGGCCGATTATGACAAGCGGCTGGAGTATGAGCTCTCGATCATCGAGCGGATGAAGTTTCCCGGCTACTTCCTCATCGTGTCGGACTTCATCCAGTGGGCCAAGGCGCAGGATATCCCCGTGGGGCCCGGGCGCGGCTCGGGCGCCGGTTCGCTGGTCGCCTATGCCCTGACCATCACCGACCTTGATCCGCTGCGCTTCCAGCTGCTGTTCGAGCGCTTCCTCAATCCCGAGCGCGTCTCGATGCCGGACTTCGACATCGACTTCTGCCAGGACCGGCGCGACGAGGTGATTTCCTACGTGCAGCGCCGTTATGGTGAGGAACGCGTCGCCCAGATCATCACCTTCGGCACCCTGCAGGCGCGCGGCGTGATGCGCGACGTCGGCCGGGTGTTCGAAATGCCCTATGGTCAGGTTGACCGCCTGACCAAGCTGGTGCCGCAAAACCCGGCCAACCCGGTGACCCTGGCCCAGGCCATCGCCGACGAGCCGCGCCTGTCGGAAGCCGCACAGGAAGATCCGGTCGTCGGCCAGATGCTGACCGTGGCGCAGAAGCTGGAAGGCCTGCACCGTCACGCCTCGACCCATGCCGCCGGCATCGTCATTGGCGACCGCCCGCTGGAGCAGCTGGTTCCGCTCTACAAGGATCCGAAATCCGGCATGCGGGTCACCCAGTTCAATATGAAATGGGTGGAGCAGGCTGGCCTGGTGAAGTTCGACTTCCTCGGCCTCAAGACCCTCACCGTGCTCCGCACCGCCATCAATCTGCTGGCGCAGCGCGGCGTCCAAGTGGACCTGTCGGCCATCCCGCTGGACGACCGCAAGACCTATGAGCTTCTGGGCCGGGGCGAAACCGTCGGCGTGTTCCAGGTGGAATCAGTCGGCATGCGCAAGGCGCTGGTGGACATGCGCGCCGACCGGCTGGAGGACCTGATCGCCCTCGTCGCCCTCTACCGCCCGGGCCCCATGGCCAACATCCCGGTGTATTGCGAACGCAAGCACGGCCAGGGCGAGCCGGAGGCGCAGTGGTATCTGCACCCCAAACTGGCGCCGATCCTGCGCGAGACCTTTGGCATTATCGTCTACCAGGAACAGGTGATGCAGGTGGCGCAAGAGCTGTCCGGCTATTCGCTGGGCGAAGCCGACCTGCTGCGCCGCGCCATGGGCAAGAAGATCAAGGCGGAGATGGACTCCCAGCGCGTCCGCTTCGTCGACGGCGCGGAAGAGGCGGATATCCCCAAGGCGCTGGCCGACGAGATTTTCGACCTGCTGGCCCGCTTCGCCGACTATGGCTTCAACAAGAGCCACGCGGCGGCCTATGCGCTCGTCGCCTACCAGACCGCCTATCTGAAGGCCAATTACCCGGTGGAGTTCCTGGCGGCGCTGATGGCGCTCGATATGGACAACACGGACAAGCTGTCGGAATTCCGCCGCGAGGCCGAGCGGCTGGGCGCGAAAGTCGACCCGCCATCGATCAACCGCTCCGGCGTCACCTTCGCGGTGGACCACCGCGAAGACGCCAGCATCATCCGCTACGCCCTGGCGGCGGTGAAGGGCGTCGGCGTCCAGGCGGTGGAGGCCATCGTCGCGGCGCGCGGCGACCGGCCCTTCCGCGATCTGGCCGATTTCGCCTCCCGATTGCAGCCGCGACTGGTCAACAAGCGCACCATCGAAGCGCTGATCGCGGCCGGCGCATTTGATGAGCTGGAGAAGGATCGGGCCCGCGCCACGGCGGCCATCGAGGCGATGATCGCCATGGCCAACCGCACCCAGGAGGCGGCGGCGGTCGGCCAGAATGATTTTTTCGGCGGCGCTGGATCGACGCCCGAGCCGCTGCGCATACCGGATTACGAACCGTGGCTGCCGGCCTTCCGCCTGCAAAAAGAATATGACGCCATAGGCTTCTTCCTGACGGGTCATCCACTGGATGAATATGGCGCCCTGCTGGAGAAGCTGCGCGTGCAGCGCTGGACGCAGTTTGTGCGGTCGGTAAAAGCTGGCAGCGGCGTCGGCCGCGTCGCCGCCACGGTGCTTGACCGGCAGGAGCGCCGCACCAAGAGCGGCTCGAAGATGGGCATCATCAATTTCTCCGACCAGTCGGGGCAATTCGAGGCCATCATCTTCAGCGAGGGCCTGAGCCATTTCCGGGAATTGCTGGAGCCGGGCCGGCCGCTAGTGCTGATCCTGCAGGCTTCGCTGGAAGGCGAAGAGGTTCGCGCCCGCATCCAGAGCGTGGAGCCCCTCGACGCCGCCGTAGCCAAACACCAGAAGGGCCTGCGCATCTTCCTGCGCGACGAACGCCCCGTGGCCAGCATCGCCCAGCGTTTGCGCGAGCGCGGCGAGAGCGAGGTCTCGCTGATCCTGATGCTTGAGGAAACCGGGCGCGAGGTCGAAGTGAAGCTGAAGGGCCGCTATCTGGCCTCGCCCCAGGTCGCCAGCGCCCTGCGCGCCATCTCGGGCGTGGTCGACGTGCAAATGATGAGCTGACGCTGGCGCAATTAGTTCGGAATAACCTGTAATTTATTGATTTAATTTGTATATTTATGAATTTTACTCACGCCCAACATCGTGGCCGGACTTGTTCCGGCCATCCACGGGATAGTCGGGATTTTCCCTAACGTATATTGGGAGGGCGGAAAGACGTGGATGCCCGCAAAAAAATGCGGGCATGACGCTGGGGAGCGGATGGCCCGCTATGGGCGCCGGCCGGGAAGCCGGTTCGCGACGCTTCCGCCTTGCAACCAGTCGATGGTGTGCCTTTGCCAGCGGCGCCGCAGGTCAGCGGCGGCATGCTCACCAGGCTTTCAGCACAGGGTTTGCCGGCCTGAGGCTGATTTGCGAGGCTCTTTTGGCGCATGGCTCTGCTAAGTTCGCTTATGAGGATTTTAGTTTAATCAATTGATATAAAATTTGTTTTCATAATCTAAATCCCACCACGCCGATGGGAGGCGCGAAATCCATACCCGTTGGCGCCGACCATCTGCTTGCCTTGCGGCGCGCGGCGTAGAAGATGGGCGCCACATTTCATCCGCCGACGGATTCAGCTTTTCAGGCTCCGGCGGTGGTTCGCCCATCTTCCAGCTACGGTGAAGCATGACCCGCACAGCGCTTTACACGGGATCGTTTGATCCGGTCACCAACGGCCACATTGACGTCATTCGCGCCGCCTGCGCCATGGTCGACCGTCTGGTCGTCGCCATTGGCGTCCATCCGGGCAAGACGCCGCTGTTTACCGTGGCGGAGCGCGAGCTGATGCTGCAGGAAGAGTGCGGCGCCATTGCCGCCAGCTTCAACACCCGGCTTGACGTGGTGACATTCGGCGGCCTTGCCGTGGACACCGCCCGGGAAGTGGGAGCCAACATCATCATTCGCGGCCTGCGCGATGGTTCCGATCTGGACTATGAAATGCAGATGGCCGGCATGAACGGCGCGATGGCGCCTGAGGTGCAGACCGTGTTCCTGCCCGCGTCCCCGGCGGCGCGCCCGATTACGGCCACGCTGGTTCGCCAGATTGCGGCGATGGGCGGCAATGTTGGCCTGTTCGTGCCGGAAGGCGTGGCGAAGCGCCTGGCTGAAAAACGGGCGGCGCGCGGTTGACGTCCGGGTTTCGTCTTTCCGGGTTTTGCCTTTTGGGATCAAACGTATTTTTCGGCGCGGGGAGCCACAGCGGAGCATCCGCTGCTCCGGCGCGTCGCATGAGGAGCAAAGCGTGAAGCACACAATCGCACTGGCGCTGGCCGCCTCCCTTTCGCTTGGCCTGTTCGCGGCGCCCGCTTTCGCCCAGGGCGGCAAGGATGCTGCCAAAGCCGCCGGCCAGGATGCGGCGAAGGACGCCCACACCGTGCTGCTCGATACCAAGGATGGTCGCGTCACCATCAAGCTGCGGGCTGATCTTGCGCCGAAGCATGTGGAGCAGATCGAGGCGCTGACAAAGCGCGGCTTCTATAATGGCATCGTCTTTCACCGGGTGATCGACGGCTTCATGGCCCAAACGGGCGATCCCACCGGCACCGGCGCTGGCGGCTCCGACCTGCCGAACCTGCCGGCGGAATTTACCGACAAGGCGCATTTCGTCCGTGGAACCGTCGGCATGGCCCGGGCGTCGTCGCCAGACTCCGCCAATTCCCAGTTTTTCATCATGTTCGACAAGACGCCCTCGCTGGACGGCAAGTACACCATCGTCGGCGAGGTCATTTCGGGCATGGACGTGGTCGACAAGATCAAGAAGGGCAACAAGGCCCGCAACGGCCTGGTCGAGAACCCGGACAAGATCGTGAAGATGCAGATGGCGCCGGCGGCCAAATAAGCCCCGCGCCTGACGTAAATCCCATAGCTGGCCCAGAGGGAGCGGCGCCGCCACGGCGCGGTTTCCCTCACGCGGCGAAGGCCGGACACTCGACATCAGCCGGAGGCGCCGTTAACAGGCGCATCAGGCCAACAAGGCGGCCCCAAACGGCAAGCCTCACGAGGAACGAGACCATGAGCGACAACGACAACACCCTGACCCTCGAAACGACCAAGGGCCGCGTGGTTATCGCCCTGCGACCGGATCTGGCCCCGCTGCACGTGGAGCGCATCAAGGCGCTGGCCGGACAGGGGTTCTATGACAATGTCGCGTTCCACCGCGTCATCGACGGCTTCATGGCCCAGACCGGCTGCCCGCACGGCACCGGCACCGGCGGCTCCAGCATGCCGGACCTGAAGGCCGAGTTCAGCAATGAAAAGCACGTGCGCGGCACCTGCTCGATGGCCCGCACCGCCAACCCCAATTCGGCCAATTCGCAGTTCTTCATCTGCTTCACCGATGCGCCGTGGCTCGACCGCCAGTATTCGGTCTGGGGTCAGGTGACCGAGGGCATGGACATCGTCGACCAGATCAAGCGCGGCGAGCCCGTCGCCAATCCGGACCGCATCGTCAGCGCCCGCGTCGGCGCCTGATCGCAGCCACATGCCGGGCGTTGTCGCGCCCGCGATACTCTGGCGGGATGGACGCGGCGACGCGCCCGTCCCGTTGCGTTTGCGCATCCGTACCCGTGAAAGCCATTCCGCGTGAAAGTTGACCTGTTCGATTTCGAGCTTCCCGAAAGCGCCATCGCCGTGCGGCCGGCTGAGCCGCGCGATGCGGCGCGACTGCTGCGGGTGGCTCCAGCACAGGGCGGCGCGGCGCCAGAGTTGACCGACTGGCGGGTGCATGACCTGCCGAAACTGCTGCGGCCTGGCGATCTGCTGGTGTTGAATGACACCAGGGTCATTCCGGCGCGGCTCAGCGGCCTGCGCCTGCGCGGCGACAACGCCTCGCGCGTCGAGGTGACCCTGCACATGCGCGAGACCCCCGACGCCTGGCGCGCCTTCGCCCGGCCGGCCAAGCGGCTGGCGGCTGGCGATCTGATCCGCTTCGGCGCCGGCGGCGCCCTGGGCGACGCCGATCATGGCGCGGCCTGCGCCCTGGGCCAGCTTGAGGCGCGGGTGGAGGAAAAGGGCGAGGGCGGCGAAGTGCTGCTGCGCTTTTCGCTCTCCGGCGCCTATCTGGACGAGGCGCTGCAACTGGTCGGCGTCATGCCGCTGCCGCCCTATATCGCCAGCAAGCGGCCGGAGGACGCCCGCGACCGCGCCGACTATCAGACGGTCTACGCCCGCGAGGACGGGGCCGTAGCCGCGCCCACCGCCGGCCTGCACATGACGCCGCGCCTGTTCGATGATCTGATGGCGGCTGGCGTTGAGCATGCGTTTGTCACCCTGCACGTGGGAGCCGGCACCTTCCTGCCGGTGAAGGCCGACGACACCGACGATCACCGCATGCACGCCGAGCGCGGCGTCATCACCGCTAAAACGGCGGCGCGCATCGCGGCGACCCGCGCCGCCGGCGGCCGCATCGTCGCCGTTGGCACCACCTCGCTGCGCCTGCTGGAAAGCGCCGCGGCGGCGGACCCGGAGGGACTGGTGCGGGCGTGGAGCGGCGCCACCGACATTTTCATCACGCCCGGCTTCCGCTTTCGGGCTGTCGATGTGCTGATGACCAATTTCCACCTGCCGCGCTCGACCCTGTTCATGCTGGTCAGCGCCTTCAGCGGTCTTTCGGCCATGCGCGCCGCTTACGCGCACGCCATCGCCGCCGGGTATCGCTTCTACTCCTACGGCGACGCCAGCCTGCTGTTCCGGGCGGATGCCGGCGAAGCCGCCGCCACAATCTGATTTGACATGTCTTTCCCCGCGACAGGCCGCGCCCATGCTCCGCTGGGAAATGAAGCTCCGAAAGAGGTCGCCTTGACCAGCCAGCCCGACGCCAGCGCCCCCATGAACGCAGCGCCTGCCGCTTTCGCGTTCGCCGCCTCCGCCACTGACGGACGGGCGCGCACCGGCCTCATCACCACCGCCCATGGCCAGATCCGCACGCCGGCCTTCATGCCGGTGGGCACCGCCGCGACGGTGAAGGCGATGTATCCGGCCCAGGTGAAGCAGCTTGGCGCCGACGTGGTGCTGGGCAACACGTACCATCTGATGCTGCGCCCCGGGGCGGAGCGGGTGGCCCGCCTTGGCGGCCTGCACCAGTTCATGAACTGGCCGCATCCGATTCTGACCGATTCCGGCGGCTTCCAGGTGATGTCCCTGTCGAAGCTGCGCAAGATCACCGAGAAAGGCGTCACCTTCCAGTCGCACATCGACGGCGCCAAATATGAGCTGACGCCAGAGCGCTCGATCCAGATCCAGGGCCTGCTCGGCGCCGATATCCAGATGCAGCTGGACGAATGCGTCCGCATGCCGTGCTCGCGCGAGGAGGCTGATCGCGCCATGCAGCTGAGCCTGCGCTGGGCGGAGCGCTCGAAGGCGGCTTTTGGCGCGCTGCCGGGCCAGGGACTGTTCGGCATCGTCCAGGGCGCCGATGTGCCGGAATTACGGATTGAAAGCGCCCGCAAACTCATTGACATCGGCTTCCATGGCTATGCCGTCGGCGGCCTTGCGGTGGGCGAACCGCAGGAGGTGATGCTGGCCATGCTCGACGTGGTGACGCCGATCCTGCCGGCTGACCGGCCGCGCTATCTGATGGGCGTCGGCACGCCGGATGATCTGGTGGAATCGGTGCGGCGCGGCGTTGACATGTTCGACTGCGTGATGCCGACCCGCGCCGGCCGGCACGGCCTGGCCTACACCCGTCACGGCAAGGTCAATCTGAAGAACGCCCGCCACGCGGAGGACACGCGTCCGCTGGACGAAGCCTCGCCCTGTGAGGCCTCCAGCGCCTGGAGCCGCGCCTACCTGCATCACCTCGTCAAGTCAGGCGAAATCCTCGGCATGATGCTGCTGACGTGGAACAATCTGGCCTATTATCAGGAACTGATGGCCGGCCTGCGCGCCGCCATCGTCGCCGGCCGCCTTGATGATTTCATCGCGGAAACGAAAGACGGCTGGGCGAAAGGCGAAGCGGCGGCATAACCGCCAGCGCGCCATTTCACCGGCGCGCCGTCACCATCAGCGTGCGAAAGGCGCCGCGGCTCAGCTTTTGCCCGGCGCCAGCACCCGCTCGAAATCCGGATCGCCCACCGGCGCGCGGCGCAAGCCGGCAATGATCGCATCGGTCAGCTTGCTGGCGATGGGCAGCCGGTAGTGCAGGTTGTCCCAGTAATTGTCATCGCGCGCGGTGATGGCGTTGGGAAAGCGGAAGTCCAGCACCGTCGCGCCATAACGGGCCCCAAGCTCCGCGAATGTCTTCTTGCAGGCGGCCTGACGCGCGGCCTCCTCGCTCCCCGGGCGGGGCTGCGCGGCGATATGGACCGGCGGGAACACCAGCGCCACGCGGGCATCCGCCGGCGCAGCGCGCAGCAGCGTCTCCAGCCATGCAGCGGCGGGAAAGCGCCAGCTCGCCGTGACGCTGGCCGCTGGCTGAACCGGCGGCTCAAGCGGGCTCACATCCGGTTTTCCAGCCCAGATATGGGTGCGCGCCCGCGCCAGATCATAGAAATTTTCCGGCGGCGTGAAGACCTCATAACCGTCAAAGCGGATGCGATCCTTCGCCATGCCCAGCCGGTTGGCGGCGACCCGGACAGCGATTTCCAGGCTCTGGAAATCAAACATGCGCAGGGCGTCAAACGTCCTGTCGTCGTCATACAACCATGGCGGGAAGCTGCGGAAGGTGAGGCGCTTTTTGTCGCTGTCCGCGTCGGCGTCGCACCAGTTGGCGTCGAGGCCGAAAACCAGCGTGCGGGCCCGCGGCGTCTGGCGCAGGAACAGGGCGGCAAGTTGCGTCTGCTCCCACGGCGTGGCGGCGTTCATGGCCAGATTGGCGAACTTGCCGCCGAGGCCGGCGGAGAGGCGGGCAGGGTCCAGCAGGCGGACCGTGGACGTGCCGAAGACGGCGGCGTCGAACTGGCCGCTACGGGTCACCTGCGGGTACATGTAACGCTGGTTGACGTCCATGATCGGCGCCGGCGCACGGGCGGGCGAGGCAAAGACGCCATAGGGATCCATGGCGACGGTGAAGCCAAGCAGCGCCGTGGCCGTCGCCACGGCCGACCCGGCGAACCATGCGGAAAATTTCCACCAGGGCGTTTTCGCTGGCGCGGCGCTGGCCATGGATGTCCGGGGGCTGTCAGAATGTTCCGGCTGAATGCTGTTGCTCATCTGTCCGCGGGCCCGCCTGAAGCGCGTCTCCTGTCCGTGGCGTCGCTCCGCCGACAGGGATCGCGCTTCAAAACACTGGATGAAGGCCAGTTCGCCGGCCATGACCGGATCGCGTTGACGATCTGGGCGTGAACGGCTCCAGCTCCGGCATGTTCACGCGCGGCGGGCGCGACCGCGCGTAATGCATCTGCAACCTGCAGCAGGGATCTCGCGGAGCGGCCTGAGGGCTGTTGTCCCGCGCCCCATCAATCCTTGACGATCTTGTGGGAATGATGGCGATGCGAAGCCGGGCGCTTGCTGCAATCATAGGCGTAGCCCGTGGTCACCGACCAGTCGTGCCGGTCGCGGCGCAGATAGAGGTCGGTGCCGCCCGCCGCGCGCACGCCAGCCGCCATGCCCTGCACCGCGGGGCCAAAGCCGCCGGCGGTGCTGGTGGGCGGGCTGACTTCCGCCACCTTGCGGCAATGGCGGACATCGAGCGGGTGGTCCCATATCTGGATGCCGGGGCCGGGATGCGAGCAGGCGGACAGCGCCGCGGCAGCGCCAGCAGCCGCCAGAAACTTCATCATAACCCCTGCCATATGCGCGCTCCAGAAATGCTGCCAGTAGACCTTGTCCGCGATAACCTTGTCCGTGTTCCGGGCCGCGCCTCCACCAGGCGCCGCAGCGTCCGCCTGCGACGCCATTAAACGGGACCGTACCAAAACAAACCACACAAAGAACCCAGGGCGAAGCTGTTCACGATTCCCGGACGTTTCGCAACAGTGCCTGCGCCGGGCAACGGGCGCAACCGGCGCGGCGACAGGTTCACTTTCCCGACGCCAGCTCGCGCAGGCGCGGTGGCTGCGGCAACACGGTGAAGGCGACAACGCCGGTGACGCACAGGGCCGCGAGAAACAGATAGGCGGCGGTGAGCGAATCCAGCCCGACCAGGGCGGACCAGCCGGCAACAATCGAGGATAGCCATTGCACCACCGCCACGCCGAGGAACATGGCCATGGTCAGGGCGGAGAGGGCGCGGCCCTGTTCCTCCGGCGGATAGGAATCCCGGCAGTCGGAATATTGCAGCACGCCAAAGCCGCCCTCCAGCGCCAGCAGCAGGCACAGGACCAGCGCCAGCATCGGCGCGCTGGCCGGGGTCAGCCCCAAAGCCGCGATCAGCGCGGCGAGCAGCAGGCCCAGCGACCGGATCATCAACCGGCGATGGCGCGGCCCTGGATCGAGGCGGCCGAAGATCGCCGGTCCGAAGATCATGGCGACGGACATCATCAGCACGACGTTGCCGGCGGCGACAAGGCTGTAGCCAAAACGCTCCATGAACAGCGGCGCCAGCCACAGGGCGCGCACCGACATCTGCACCGCATAGATCACGCCAGCCAGCAGCAGAATCGCCGCCGCCTGCTTCTGGAACACCACCGCCGCCAGATTTTTGAACGAACCGATGATGCTTTCGCCGCGCGCAGCCGGATTGTCCGGGTCCTTTTCCACCAGCAGCAGGCAACTGGCGACCGAGAGCGCCGAGAGCGCCCCGAGGCTGATGAAGCCGGCGCGCCAGGAATAATGCTCCACCAGCCAGGCCAGCGGCGTCGCCGTCATCAGCGTGCCAATGCTGCCGATCGACATGATGAGCCCGGACATGGCCGAGAGCTTCTCCGGCGGCAGGTGGCGGCCGATGAACACCAGCGAGGCCAGCAGGCCAGGGGCGCAGCCAAAGCCGATTAGCGCCTGCCCAACCATCAGCATGGTGAAGGAGGTGGCGGAAGCCGCCACCAGCGAGCCAACGATGGTGAGGGAGAAGAAACAGGTGAGGGTGCGGCGCGAGCCATAGCGGTCGAGCGATACGCCCACGGCCACCTGCATCAACGCGAAGGCCAGGTGGAACAGCGCCGCGAACTCGCCGACCTGCTTCTGGCTCAGGCTGAACTCGGCGGCTATCTGGCCGGCGGTCACGCCGGGGAAAGTGCGATAGGCCTGGCTCAGCAAGAAAGCCGACGCCATGGCGCAGAGCATCAGATTGAAAGAGCGTCCCCCGGATGCGCGAATGCTCATCGTGCAGCCCTGTCGCCAGCGTGGACCATTGCGCCGTCCCCTCCCGGATCATTCATTGGCGGCGCCATGTTTGGCGGGGGGCAGGCGCGCGGGCAAGCGGGACAAACGTCGCCCGGCCATGCCGCCAGCGCGGGGCCGGAGCCTTCCCGGGCCTCCCATTGCGCCGCCCGCGCAGCGGGCCGCGGCGCCAGCCTCAGCGCGGCTCGATCACCAGGCTCTGGATCGAGCGGCCGAAATAGCCGTTGCGGTCGGCGAGGCGGCCGATCGACAGGCCGGCGCCCTCCGGCCCGAATACCGAATGACCATCCACCAGCACCCAGTCGCCCACCGGCGGACGGGAGAAATTCAGCGTCAGATCACTGTTGATGAACGTCCATTTGCTGAAATCGAGCGATGAGGCGACGCCATTGCAGAAGTCGCCGCCAATGGCGGCCAGCATCACCGGCGTCGTTTCGTGGCCTTCGATCATCGGGCGGTCGGCGCGAAACCACACGGAAGCCGGCCCCAACTCCTCAAAGCCGCCGCGCGCCAGCTTCAGGGTCATGCATTGCACGAACGGATTGTTGGCCCCGAACCCCTCGCGGGGATCGCTGCAGGCTTCCGGCATGGGCGCATCCAGCGCCAGGGAGCTGTTGTCGATATAGTCGGGCAGGGTCGTCGCGGCGGCGCGGATCTTCAGCACGCTGGCGCGGGCCACCTCATGGCCGCCGGCGCGCAGGGAAACGCCGACAAGCTGGATCTTGCGGCCGGAGCGCAGAATGCTGGTCTCGTATTCCAGTTCGCCCAGCGGAACCGGCCGCATCAGGTCCATGGTGACGCGGGCCACATGCATGGGCTCCGGCGTCTCCACCTGGCCCGCCGCCCAGACAGCGAAGGTCGTGGGCGCGCTGCCGTGCTGCATGGTGTTGTCCCATGGGCCCGCCGCATACGGCCGCGCCAGCACCCGGTTGCCCTCAACCCTGAAAACCGCTTCCATCCCGACCCCGTTATTTTTCTGACCGGGCGAGTTGCGCCCCCGAGAGGGAACCCGCCACATATGTGACGTTGTTTTCGGCCATTCTGGAAAGAGCTGCAACCGGTCGACAGGCAGGGCGCACATGCAAATAGCCCGCAGGCCAAACGCCGCGAGCGAAGATTGCATCAACCGGTTCTGTAGGGGAATGTGGATCCGATGGCGCGCCCAAGGGGAGTCGAACCCCTCTCTCCAGCGTGAAAGGCTGGCGTCCTAACCGATAGACGATGGGCGCGTTCCGTCGGTGAGCGGACCTATAGAGGCCATTGCGGGGGGGCGCAAGAGGGCATGGCGCACGTTGCGACCAAGGCTGTGGACGAATGCGCTGCATTTTGGCCATTCCAGACGCCTAGAAGCTCCTGAAACAGGAATTCATCTGGCCGCAGCAGCGGCGTGATGGGGAAATTCATTATGAAAACCCATGAGTTAAGTCAGGACGTCGCGGACAGCGTGGCTGAAATGCACGAGATGCTGCGCGATGCCCGCCGGATTGTCGGATTCACAGGCGCCGGTATTTCCACCGAATGCGGCGTGCCCGATTTTCGCTCGCCTGGCAGTCCGTGGCTGAAATTCGCGCCCATCGAATTTGGCGAATTCGTCTCCAGCCCAGCTGCGCGCCAGGAAGCATGGCGGCGCAAATTCGCCATGGACGATATTTACGGCCACGCAACGCCGGGCCGCGGCCACCGGGCCATGGCGCATCTTGTCGGCATTGGACGGATGAGCGCCATCATCACCCAGAATATCGATGGCCTGCACCAGGCCTCTGGCGTCGGGCCATCGCGCATCATCGAACTGCACGGCAACGGCACCTATGCCCATTGCCTCGACTGCGGCCTGCGCCATGAACTGGCCGACGTCCGCGCCCGCTTCGAGGCTTCGGGCGAACCGCCCGTGTGCGTGAGTTGCGGCGGCATCGTCAAATCAGCCACCATTTCATTTGGCCAGGCAATGCCGGAGCGCGAGATGCTGCGGGCCCACGCCGTCGCCATGGATTGCGACGTCTTTCTGGTGGCCGGCTCGTCGCTGGTGGTGCACCCGGCGGCGACGCTGCCGCTGATCGCCAGGCAGAGCGGCGCGCGCCTCATCATCCTCAACCGCGATCCGACGCCGCTGGATGAGGCGGCGAGCCTGGTGGTCAACGCCGACATTGGCGAGGCGCTGGAGCCGCTGGCGCAGCTTAACTGACGCCACTTTACTGGCGACGGGACGCTTTCCTCCAGCGCGCCAGCGGTTTAACCTTGCACAACGTCCGTAACCCGTTGCGATGGGCAAAGGCATGACAGACAACTCCGGCCCGAAAAAGCACGGCGGAGATCTCCCCCCGGCCAGCGCGCAAGGCCAGCCGGGGCTGGAGGAGGCCATGGCCGATCCTGGCGGAGCGCCTCTGGAGGAGGTGGCGGGCCGCATAAAATGGTTCGATATGGCGCGTGGCTTCGGCTTCATCTCCCGGGCAGATGGGCCCGACGTGATGCTGCACGCCGCCACATTACGGCGCGAGGGCCGCAGCGCCATCCGCGAGGGGGCCATGGTGACCTGCATCGCCGCCAGCGGGCCGCGTGGACTGCATGTGGTGCGCCTCATCACCATTGATGAAAGCTCCGCGCCCAACCCGGCGGAAACCGCGCCCAGAACCCATGTGAGCATCACGCCGGAAAGCGGGTTGAGAATCGCCACGGTGAAATGGTTCAATCGCTTGCGCGGCTTCGGCTTCGTTTCCTGCGGCGAGGGCGAGCCGGATATTTTCGTGCATATGGAAGTGGCGCGCCGCTGCGGCATGCTCGGCCTGCGCCCTGGCCAGGCGGTCGCCGTGCGCTTTGGCCCCGGGCCGCGCGGCCTGATGGCGACGGAAGTCTACCCGCTGGAGGAGGCAACCTCCGGCGCGGCCTTGCGACATTGAGGGAACCGCGCGCGGGACAACCGGGCAACCTGGCCGCCTGCGGCTTGCGGCAACCAGCCCAGGTTTTGCCTCGCCCTGTTTTGACCGGCCCTTCGTTTTGACGCAGTTACGCTGGCAACATGCACGGCAGGCCAGACGATAATTGCCAGACGATTCTTGCCGTCATCCTTCTGAAAGCCAGCATTCCCCATGTCCGAGCTGTTTCCACCGCGCCTCCAGTCGTCAGCCAGACAATGTTTGGCCAGGCAATCTTCGGCCAGGCAATCTTCGGCCAGCGGCGCGCGCCGCCTCCTCGCCGCGCTCACCATCGCCCTGTCAGCGCTGACGGCCCTGCCGGCGCTGGCCGGCTCCGGCCAGGGACCCGCCGCCGCCCTGGTCACGCCGGTGGACGCCACGCCGCTGAAGATCATCACCGCCGTCACAACCCAGGCTTTTCAGGTCGAAGTGCGTGATACGCCGGAGGGGCGGGAGGTCGGACTGATGCACCGTCGCAGCATGCCGGAAGCTCAGGGGATGCTGTTTGACTTCGAGCGCGACGCGCCCGTCGCCATGTGGATGAAAAACACCCTGATTCCGCTGGACATGGTGTTTATCCGGGCGGACGGAACCATCGCCCGCGTGGCGCGCCAGACCGAACCCATGTCCACCCGCATCATCGCCTCCGGCGAGCCGGTGCGCTACGTGCTGGAGCTCAATGGCGGGGTCACCGAAAAGCTGGGAATTCAGCCGGGCGACCGGGTAAAACATCCCGCGATAGCCGGCAAATAGAAACGTCTCCCCAAGGCGCAGGCCGGTTTGGACTGGCGCGCCAGGCGCATCTCGCAGGCCGCCTCGCAGTGCGCCGCCTGGCTGTCCGTTTCAGGCGTCCGCGCCAGAAACGCGACCGTGACCGCGGATGATCTCCACCACCTCGCGGCCGGTCGCCCGGGCCGGCAGCGCCCGCCAGTCGCCGCGAACCGCCAGCGCCTGTTGCAGGCGACGGCGGTATTCGGCGCGGGGAATTTCAATCGCGCCAAGGCTGGCAAGATGGCCGGTGATGAACTGGGTGTCGAGCAGGGTGAAGCCGCCGGCGATCAGCCGCGCCCACAGGTGCGCCAGCGCCACCTTGGAGGCGTCGGTGACGGTGTGGAACATGCTCTCGCCGAAGAATGCGCCGCCAATGCGCACGCCATACAGGCCGCCAACCATCACGCCGTCGCGCCAGCATTCCACCGTGTGGCAGGCGCCCATGGCGAACAGATCGCCATAGAGGCGGCGGATTTCGCCATTGATCCAGGTGGTGTCGCGGTCGGGCCGCGCCGCGGCGCAATTGTCGATAACGCCGAAGAAATCGGAATCGACCCGCACTTCGAACGGCTCAGCGGCGATGGTGCGGGCAAGGCGACGCGGCAATTGCAGCGCGTCGAGCGGGAAAATCCCGCGTTCGTCAGGCTCGACCCAATAGATGTCGGCGGCGTCCGCCCCATCCGACATGGGAAAAATGCCGGCCGCATAGGCGGCCAGCAACAGATCGGGGGTCAGGACGGAAGCGACCGTTTCCCCGCTCATCACGGCTCAGAACTGCGCGTCGTCCATGCCGCCATCGGCGAGGAAGTGCTCCAGCCAGTGAATGTCATAGGCCCCAGCCTGGATGTCGTGGTTGCGCACCAGGGTGCGGAACAGCGGCAGGGTGGTGTCAACGCCGCCAACCACGATCTCGTCGAGGGCGCGGCGCAGACGCATCAGGCATTCATCGCGGGTGCGGCCATGAACGATCAGCTTGCCAAGCAGCGAATCGTAGTTCGGCGGAATGCGATAGCCCTGGTAGATGGCGGAATCGACGCGCACGCCAAGGCCGCCCGGCGGATGGTAGTAGGAAATGACGCCCGGCGAAGGGCGGAACGTCACCGGATGCTCGGCGTTGATGCGGCATTCGATGGCGTGGCCGCGCAAGCGCACGTCGGACTGGCTGAACGACAGCTCCTCGCCGGCGGCGACGCGGATCTGCTCGTTGACCAGATCGATGCCGGTAATCATCTCCGTCACCGGATGCTCCACCTGGATGCGGGTGTTCATCTCGATGAAATAGAACTCGCCGTTCTCCCAGAGGAACTCGACGGTGCCGGCGCCGCGATATTTCAGCTCGGCCATGGCGTTGGCGACGACCGCGCCGATCTTCTCGCGGTCAGCCTGCCCCAGAACCGGCGAGGGGCCTTCTTCCCACACCTTCTGGTGCCGGCGTTGCAGCGAGCAGTCGCGCTCGCCCAGATGCACCGCCTTGCCGCGCCCGTCGCCCATCACCTGCACTTCGATGTGGCGCGGCTTCTCCAGATATTTTTCCAGATAGACGGCGTCGTCGCCGAAGGCGGCCTTCGCCTCCTGGCGGGCCACGGCGAGCGCATCGGCGAGGTCCTCGCGCGTCCGCGCCACCTTCATGCCGCGACCGCCGCCGCCGGAGGCCGCCTTGACCAGCACCGGATAGCCGATTTCATCGCCAACCCGCAGCGCCTCGGCTTCGTCGGAAATGCCGCCCTCCGAGCCCGGCACGCATGGAATGCCGAGACGCCGCGCCGTGCGCTTGGCCTCGATCTTGTCGCCCATGATGCGGATATGCTCGGCCTTGGGGCCGATGAACGCGATATTGTGGTCCGCCAGCACGTCGGCGAAACCGGCGTTCTCCGACAGGAAGCCGTAACCGGGATGCACGGCGTCAGCGCCGGTGATCTCGCAGGCCGCCACCAAAGCGGGAATGTTCAGATAGCTGTCGCGCGCGGCGGGCGGGCCAATGCAGACGCTCTCGTCCGCGAGGCGCACGTGCATGGCGTCAGCGTCCGCGGTCGAATGCACGGCGACGGTCGCGATGCCAAGCTCCTTGGCGGCGCGGAGAATACGAAGAGCGATCTCGCCACGGTTGGCGATCAGGATTTTCTCGAACATGGCTCTCCAATCGGCGCTGGAGCGAAATAACGTGGGACAGCGGCGGAACGGGGCCAGTCGCTGCCCGGGATGCGAAGCGTCCGGAAAGTCGGGGAGCGCCCGTTACTCGATGATCAGCAGCGGCTCGCCATATTCCACCGGCTGGCCATCGTCGAACAGAATGGCGGTAACCGTGCCGGGGCGGGGGGCGACAATATCGTTGAAAGTCTTCATCGCCTCGACCAGCAGCAGCTTGTCGCCGGCATTGACCTTCGAGCCCACCTCGACGAACGGCTTGGCTTCCGGCGATGCGCGGCGATAGGCGGTGCCGACCATCGGCGAGGTGACGGCGCCAGGGTGATCGCCGCGCGGCGCGGCGGGAGCAGGGGCGGCAGCCGGAGCAGCAGCCGCTGGCGCGGCGGCGACCGGCGCGGGGACCGTGGCCTGGACATAGGTGGGAACGGCGGCGGCCGGCGGCGCCTGACGGGCGACGCGGATGCGCAAATCGTCCTTCTCCACCTCGATCTCCGTCAGGGTGCTCTCGGAGACCAGACGGGCGAGTTCGCGAACGAGTTCGATGTCGGCTGCGGTTGCGTTGGTTTTCTCGCTCATATGGATGCCTGGGCTCCTGATCCGGTGCGTGACCTGACAAGCGGTGCGAGCGCTTCCAGGGCCAGTTCGTAGCCAAGCGGGCCAAGACCGCAGATCACCCCGACGGCGACCGGCGAAACGTGGGAACTGTGCCTGAACGGCTCACGCGCGTGAATATTGGAAAGATGCACCTCGATGACCTGGGCGCTGGCGCCGGCGATGGCGTCGCGCAGGGCGATCGAGGTATGGGTGTAGGCGCCTGGGTTGATAATGACGCCAGCGCCGGCAAGACCCGCCGCCTGCACGGCGTCCACCAGCGCGCCCTCGTGATTGCTCTGCATGAAGCTCACGTCGACGCCGAGCGTCTTCGCCCGGGCGGCGATGCGCGCCTCAATATCCGCCAGGGTGGCGTGGCCGTAGGTTTCCGGCTCACGACGCCCAAGCAGGTTGAGGTTCGGCCCGTTGATGACGTGAATTGCGACCATGCTGCTGCGCCTGGGGCATCGCCCCATGAAGTGATCGCCACCCCACGGGAGCACAATGCGTCATGCCAAATATCCGGGGCGCGGCCCTGGGCCTGTCTGACCAAAGCGCACCCCACGTTTCTGAAGCGTGACCCGCCGGTGAAGGGCGCGCCGCATTCCAGCTATCGCACGGACGGCCGGTCTTCCGGGATGCCCCGGTCACCCACCAGACGCCGCCGGATGAATCACGACGTATTACCGTGCGGGCGCGGCGCCGCCAAGCCTTCTTCGAAGCCTTCTTCGAACCTCTTCTTCTGCCTGGCGGACCTGCCGCCACCAGGCAGGGCCTTCACCGCCAGACAGGTTGCGCCGTTACGAACCCGCCAGTCTCCGCCTGCGCCTGTGGCGCCCGAAGTTACAAACCCAGGAAGTCACAGCCGCAACCAGAGGCCGGATTCAGGGCGAAGATAAGGCGCGACGTCCGGCATGGTAAACGGAGCGCGGCCGGAGCCGGCCCGCGCAAGCAAAGCGTCCGCCGCGAAGCGGCCCGAGGAGGCGAGCCCAGACGCGACCACGGGCGGCTGTCGCCAGCCGCCCCTCTACACAACCGCTTCAGCAGAAGCTGGCCTTTAACCGCAGCTGGCCTTGCCGCACTGGCGCACGGACTTGATAGCCTCCGCCATGGCGTCATGACCGACGGCGCCTGGAATGATGGTGTCGCCGATGACGAACGACGGCGTGCCGGTGAGGCCCAGCTTGTCGCCAAGCTCGCGGCTTTCCTTCAGCGCGTCGGCGACGGCCGGAGAATCTGCGTCCTTGGCGAGGCGCGTCATGTCGAGCCCCATCTCCCGGGCGACGGCTTCAGCCTGTTCCTTGCCGATGCGGCCCTTCACCGCCATCAGGCGCTTGTGGTAGTCGAGCGCGCCCTGGCCGGAGAGCTGCTGCTTGGCCGCCAGGGCGATCCGCGACGCCTCCAGCGATTCCTGGCCCAGCACCGGGAAGTCGCGCATCACCACGCGCAGCTTGCCGTCGCCCTTGATAAGGCGCGAAACGTCGCCCACGGCGCGTTTGCAGAAGCCGCAATTGTAGTCGAAGAACTCAACCAGCGTGACGTCGCCATCCGGATTGCCGACGACCACGGCGTTCTTGCTCTTCAGCAGCGTGTCCTTTTCGGTCGTGAGCACCTGCTGCTGCTTGGCTTCCTGCGCCGTCTGCTGACGCTTTTCCAGCTCGGCCATGGCCTCCTGGAGCACTTCCGGATGGGCCACGATGTAGCTGTGAACCATCGACTCGATGGCCTTCTTCTGCTCGGGCGTGAAATCCGGAGTCTGGGCCTGGGCCGCACCGCCGGCCGTGGCCACGGCCAGAACGGCCGCCGCGCCGGCAAACGCGAAACGGCGCCAGCCGGAAACGCCCGTCAGGGGACGGGCGGCGGAACGGTGAATTCCTGAAAAAGCGTTCATGTTCGGTTCGATCCTTCGCACCCTGAACTGCATGATGATCTGCTTCATGCCCGCGCCCACAACAGACGCTGAAACCCAAAACTGTCGATAACCCATATACCGGCGTCCCGGCGTGATTGTCAGCGCAGCGCCTGAACAGCTTTTTCCGGGCAGGCGCCATGGCCTGACCGGAAAAAGCTGCTGTCTGATATGGTCACTGCATCGGCGAACGCGCCGGAATCCCGGCGGCGCACATGATAATCCATAGCAGTTAGCAACAGATGTCGCCGCGCCAAAACTCCCAAATGGGGAGGTCTCGCGCCATTTTCCACCCGCGCCCCGGACGGGAAGGCCACGCTCAAGCCGTAGCGCCTGCCCGCAAGCCGCCAGCAGGCGCCCTGCACACGAAAACGGCGACGCACCGGCCGGGATGCTATAGAGCTGGTTCACCCGTCAGCCGGCTTATCTGCCCGCCGCCGCATACTGGAGCACCATCTTGTCCGTTCCGCCCGTCACGCCGCCAGCTCCGGCCCCATCCCGCCGCACCGCGCGAGTCGCGCCGTTTCTGGCCATGGATGTGTTGTCCGCCGCCAGGGCGAAAGCAAGGCAGGGCGCGGACATCATGCATATGGAGATCGGCCAGCCGTCAGCGCCGACGCCGCGCCGCCCGCTGGAAGCGGCGCGCGCCGCCATGGCCAGCGGCCAGATCGGCTATACGGAAGCCCTGGGGCTGCCGTCGCTGCGCGAACGCATCGCCCGCAGCTATCAGGAGCTTTATGGCGTCAACGTCGGGGCGGAGCGGGTGGTCATCACCACCGGTTCGTCCGGCGGCTTCATGCTGGCTTTCCTGGCCGCGTTTGAAACCGGCGCGCGCATTGCCTGCGCCTGTCCGGGCTACCCGGCCTACCGCAATATCTTCAATGCCCTGGAGATGGAAACCGTCGACATTCCGCTGGGCGCCCGGAGCGGCTGGTCGATGACGGCGGCGGCCATCGAAGCTGAATCCCGGCTGCGTCCGCTTGACGGCGTGCTGGTCATGAGCCCGTCAAACCCCACCGGCGTCATCGCCCGGCCCCAGGAGCTGGCGGATATCGGCGCCCTGTGCCGGCGACAGGGCCTGTGGCTCATTTCCGATGAAATCTACCACGGCCTGCACTATGGCGCCCCGGCCGCGACGGCGCTGGCAAGCGCGCCGGACGCCATCGTCGTCAACTCCTTCTCCAAATATTACTGCATGACCGGCTGGCGCATCGGCTGGCTGGTGGTTCCACAGGCGCTGGTGCGGCCCATCGAACGGCTGGCGCAGAGCCTGTTCATCTCCACGCCGTTCCTCAGCCAGGTCGCCGCCGAAGCGGCGTTCGACGCCATTGACGAACTGGAAGCGGTGCGCGCCGGCTATGCCCGAAACCGCGATATCGTTCTCAACGCCCTCGCTGATCTCGGCCTGGAGACCGCGCCCGCCGACGGCGCCTTCTACGCTTATGTGGACGTGTCGCGCCATGCGGCGGATTCGATGGCGTTCTGCCAGCGCTTCCTTGATGAGGCCGGCGTCGCCATCACCCCAGGCCTTGATTTCGACCCACACCGGGGCGCGCATTTCGTGCGCCTTTCCTTCGCCGGTTCGGAAGAGACATGCATTGAGGGCATGGCGCGGTTGAAAACCTTTCTGGCAACCGCCTCCCTCCGGGCCTAAAAACAGGCGAGGACTGGCCGGTATCGAAAAGGGGCGCCGCAATTCGCGGCGCGACGGGCCAGTCTCATGTCAGCATCTGCAAGCACGCCCATGGCGGCGGCTTCCACGGCGTTCGAACGCCCGAAGCTCAGCCAGCGGGAAATCTACGCCGTCCTCGGCGGCGTCATCCTCGCCATGTTCCTGGCGGCGCTCGACCAGACCATCGTCGCGACGGCGCTGGCCGCCATCGGCCGTGATCTCGGCGATCCGGACCTGCTGCCCTGGGTGGTGTCGATCTATCTGCTCGCCGCGACCACGGCGACGCCGCTCTATGGCAAGGCCAGCGATATCTGGGGCCGGCGGCCATTGATGATGACGGCCATCGTGGTGTTTCTCGCCGGTTCCGTCGCCTGCGCCCTGGCGCCGGACATGATCTCGCTGATCGTGGCGCGCGGCGTTCAGGGACTGGGCGGCGGCGGCCTGATCTCTTTGGCCCAGACCGTGCTCGCCGATGTGCTGACGCCGAAGGAGCGTTCGCGCTACCAGATCCACGTCGCCAGCGTGTTCGCCACCTCCAGCCTGCTGGGGCCGGCGCTCGGCGGCTTTCTTTCCGGCCATCTGCACTGGTCGGCGATCTTCTGGATCAACCTGCCGCTCGGCGGGGTCGCCCTGTGGCTGTGCGCCACGCTGCTGAAGCAGCTGCCCCGGCACGAGCGCCGCCACCGCCTCGATTTCGCCGGAGCGCTGTTGCTGATGGGGGCGACCATCAGCCTGCTGCTGGCCATGGGCTGGGGCGGCCACCGCTATCCCTGGTTCTCCTGGCCCATCGGCGCAACGGTCGGCGCCTCGCTGGTCTTGTGGGCGCTGTTCGCCATCCGGCTGCGCACGGCGGCGGAGCCGCTGATGCCGCTGGACATCCTGCGTAACCGCGTGGTGGTCCGCGCCTGCATCGCCGCCTGCTTCGGCATGGGCGTTTTTGTTGGCCTCAGCATCTACGCGCCGCTGTATTTCGAGATTGTCCGCGGCTTCAGCACGGCGGACGCCGGCCTTGCCGTCACGCCCATGATGGTCGCCACCGTGTTCGGCGCCACGGCCTCCGGCCGCAGCATGGTGTATTTCAACCGTTACAAGGGCGTGGCCCTGACCGGCCTCGCCATCTCCTGCCTCAGCCTGCTGGCCCTGGCGGTCTTCGCCCTGGAAACACGGCCCACCTGGATCACCATCGCGCTGCTGGCGACGACCAGCGCCGGCATCGGCAGCCTGTTCCCGGTGTGCACCATCTCGATCCAGAACGCCGTGGCCCTGCACCAGCTCGGCACCGCA
Organism: Camelimonas sp. ID_303_24; assembly: GCF_053543495.1. Taxonomy (NCBI): domain Bacteria; kingdom Pseudomonadati; phylum Pseudomonadota; class Alphaproteobacteria; order Hyphomicrobiales; family Chelatococcaceae; genus Camelimonas; species Camelimonas sp. ID_303_24. The sequence goes on along the minus strand of NZ_JBLLJM010000002.1, from coordinate 211,222 downwards.
ACCGCCGCCATGAATTTCTTCCGCCAGATGGGGGCGGCGCTGATCGTCGCCGCATTTGGCGCCATCATGCTGAACGGCGCGGCCTTCGCGGGCCATGCCGCCGGTTTTTCCGGCGAGGGCGTCCGCATCGCCGGCGCGCTGGCTCCGGAGGCTGCGCACCAGCTGGCCATGGTCTTCCGCTGGATCTACGGCGCGGCGGCGCTGGGCGTGCTGGTTTCCGCCGGCTTCCTCGCCAGCATGGAGGAGCGGCCGCTGCGCAGCAGCTGACGGCTGCCTGGAGATTTCGCGCCCAAACAAAAACGCCCGTGACCATGTCACGGGCGTTTTTTCTCATGCTGTCTGGAAGTCTGCGTCAGCCGACCTTCCGCGACCACCAGCCGCTGCGGCGGGGACGCGCCGGGTCCGCTTCCTGGGTCAGCACCACCGTCTCGGGCTCTGGCGTCGCCGCGACAATGCTGGCGGCGTCAGGCGCGGGCTCCGCTGCCGCTTCCTCTGGCTCCGCCTGAGCGGCGGAGGCGGGGGCCGCCTCCGGCTCGCTGGCGGGAGCAGGCGCCGCAACGGCGGCGACTACCGGCTCGCTGGCGCCGAAGGGCGTCCAGCCGCCGGTCTCGACCACGGCGCTCTCGGCAAAACCAGCCGGATCGCCCGCGTCATCGATGCGGTAGTCGGCAACCGGAGCGAGGGAGGGACCGCCATCGCGCTCATCGCGACGACCGCCGCGGCGACCGCGACGACGGCGGCGTCCACCGCGCTCGCCAGCCTCTTCGCCATTGTCATCAGCCGCCGCGTCTGCGGCGCCGGCTTCCTCCTGGTCAGCCGTATCCTGGCCAACCTGCTCCTGGCCAGCCTGCTCCTGACCAGTCTTCTCCTGGGCAACCGCCTCCTGGCCCGCAACGCCAGCGGCAGCGTCGTCATCGCCGGCTTCAGCCGTCGCGTCGTCGCCCTCGTCGCCGGACTCGCCGCCAGCCTCAAAGCCGTTGTCGTCCTCTCCGCGCCCACCACGGCGGCGGCGGCGACGGCGACGGCGGCGATTTTCACCATCGCCATTCTCGCCGTTCTGCTCGCCAGCGGGAGCGGCGGCGGCTTCCTCGCGCTCGTCGTCAGCCTCGACCTCGAAGGCTTCGCCCTCGATCGCCTGGGTGTCGTCGGCGAAGAAGTTCTCCAGTTGCACGCCCGTGGCCGGGGCCCGCGCCACGCCGGTGGCCGGCTCGCCGCGCTCCAGGTGATAATGGATCTGGCCGATCAGCGTGTCGTCGACCAGCACGCAGATATCGACGCCGAAGCGCGACTCCAGATCGCGCAGATGGTTACGCTTCTGGTTGAGGATATACAGCGCCACCTCGGTCCGGGTGCGGACGTTGAGGTTGTGGCTGTTGTTGCGGATCAGCGCTTCCTCCAGCATGCGCAGCACCTGCAGGGCGATCGACGGCACGGAGCGGACAGTGCCGGCGCCGGCGCAGTGCGGGCAGGGGATCGAGGAGCTTTCCAGCACGCCGGTGCGGATGCGCTGGCGCGACATTTCCATCAGGCCGAACGGCGAGATGCGGCCCACCTGGATGCGGGCCCGATCGTTCTTCAGGCACTCCTTGAGCTTCTTCTCAACCGCGCGGTTGTTGCGGCCTTCCTCCATGTCGATGAAATCGATCACGATCAGGCCGGCGAGGTCGCGCAGGCGAAGCTGGCGGGAGATCTCCTCCGCGGCTTCCAGATTGGTGCGCAGCGCCGTGTCCTCGATCGAGTGCTCGCGCGTGGAGCGGCCCGAGTTCACGTCGATCGACACCAGCGCTTCCGTCGGATTGATGACGATATAGCCGCCCGACTTCAGCGTGACATGGGTGGAGAACATGGCGTCGAGCTGCGGCTCCACGCCATAATGGGCGTAGAGCGGCTGCGCGCCCTTGTACTGCTGCACAACGCCGGCGTTGTCCGGCATCAGCATACGCATGAAATCGCGCGCCTCGCCGAACCCGGCGTCGCCGGAAACCAGCACATTGTCGATGTCGCTGTTGTAGAGATCGCGGATGGCGCGCTTGATCAGCGAGCCTTCCTCATAGACCAGGCACGGAGCCGAGGACTTGAGGGTCAGTTCGCGCACGCTCTCCCACAGGCGCAGCAGATATTCGAAATCGCGCGTCACCTCCTGGGGCGTGCGCGCCGCGCCGGCCGTGCGCAGGATGATGCCCATGCCCTGCGGCACTTCCAGCGCCGAGGCGATTTCCTTCAGGCGCTTGCGATCGCCCGAATTGGTGATCTTGCGGGAAATGCCGCCGCCGCGCGCCGTGTTGGGCATCAGCACCGAATAACGGCCGGCGAGGGAGAGATAGGTGGTCAGCGCCGCGCCCTTGTTGCCGCGCTCTTCCTTCACCACCTGGACCAGCAGGATCTGCCGGCGCTTGATGACTTCCTGGATCTTGTACTGGCGGCGGCTGGGACGGAAGCGGCGCTCCGAAACCTCTTCCAGCGCATCGGCGCCGCCGACCTGCTCGACGGCGTCGTCCTCATCCTCGCCGTCGTCGCCGTTTTCCGCATCGGCGGCGGCCTCGTCGCCGGCGTCTCCGCCCACGGTCTCGATCACGTCGTCATCCGGCGAGGAAAGTTCGGTCACGGGACCCACGTCGTCGAACGCGACGTCGTCAGCGGCGGCAACGTCGCCCTGCGCCTCATCGCCCTGACCGGCGCCTTCGCCATCGGCCCCGGTCGCCTCTGCGGAGATGGAATCGCTGTTGCGGGCCCGCATGCTGCGGTCGCGGCGCGAACGGCGGCGGGCGCCGCGCTCTTCTTCCTGCTCCTCGCGCGCGGCTTCCTCGGCCTGCTCGGCGAGCAGCGCCTGCCGGTCTGCGACAGGGATCTGGTAGTAGTCCGGGTGGATTTCGCTGAAGGCGAGGAAGCCGTGGCGATTGCCGCCATATTCAACGAACGCGGCCTGAAGCGAAGGCTCTACCCGGGTGACCTTGGCGAGATAGATATTGCCGCGGAGCTGGCGCCGGCTCGATGATTCGAAATCGAATTCTTCAACCTTCTGACCGCGAACCACGACCACCCGGGTTTCCTCCGGGTGGGACGCGTCGATAAGCATCTTGTTGGCCATAGTGAACTTCCGTTGTCGCAAGCCCCGGAAAAAGCGCGCGCCTCCGGCAAACGGCCAGAGACGGGATTCCCTTGCGAGGGCTGCGATTGCGCCAGGCGACTCCGTAGCTGGAATAACCGGCGCATGATTGTGGAGGGGAGCGAAGGAGGAGAGAAGGCCGCGTCGCGTCTGACTGCCCCGAACGACCGCCGCCGCAAACCTGTGCGGTCAATGGCAGATCGGACTGGGCCAGAACCCGGCGCGCGCCCATTAAAATTCCTCGTGACGCCACGCAGACCCACAGGGCTACGGGCAAAAAACTGCTCGCAAGCAGCTGAAAAAAACGCCCCGCCGCGATCCGGAAAAGGGTCCGTCGTGCAGCCGCGTGGATCGAAAGACGCGGGAGCGTCAAATCCGCTGGCTGTTCCGGCGACTGGCGCCGCCCGCCGATCTGGCAGACGCGCGCCGATTTGCGGCGGGTCGTCCCATCAATACATAGCCGGCCCCGTGCTTGGCAAGTTGAATGTTCCGCCTGAATGTTCCGCCCGACCGGGGACATCCGGAGGGCCGCTCCGGCGACCGCTTCCCGCCAGGGCCCATGGCCGTTAATATAAACAGAGCCGAACCGCCGTGCTGGTCTTAAAGCGGGGCCACAACTGTATTATAGCAGGCTGCATGCAGGACGGGACGCAGACGCCGCGCGAACAGACCGCGAAACGCCGCCGGGACGAACCAGTCGCCAGACTGAAGCGCGACCGGGCGGCCGGCGCCGTTCTGGCCCCGATCATGGCCGTCGCCGCCATTCTGGCCGCCGGCCTGCCGACGCTGGCGGCGCCCGACGCAGCTGACGCTACCGGCGCGCGCGCCGCCGCGCCGGCAAATGCTCCGGCGGCTCCACGCGCCGTCACCAATGCGGTGAGCGTCACCGGCGACAACCGCGCTACAACCCTGAGTTTCACGATTTCGCAGCCGGTCGAAGCCCGCGCCTTTGTCATGGAGCGCCCGGACCGGGTGGTCATCGAACTGCCCGAAGTCAATTTCCAGCTCCCCCAGGGGGCCGGGCGACGCGGCGCGGGCCTGGCCGCCTCATTCCGTTATGGCGTCTTCGCGCCAGGCAAATCCCGCATCGTCATTGATCTCGCCGCGCCGGCCACTGTCACCCGCGTCGCGTCAGTCCAGCAGGACAACGCCCTGCCGCGCCTTGAGATCGAGATCACGCGCGCCGACCGGGCGCATTTCCACAAGGAAGCCCGCCTGGCGGCCGGGCAGGGCGCCGGGCAGGCGCCGCCGCCCGCCGCCGTCGTTCCGGCGGACCGGGGCGACCGCAGGCCGGTGATCGTGCTCGACCCTGGCCACGGCGGCCTCGACAACGGCGCCATCAATTCGGCCGGGTTGGTCGAGAAGGAAATCGTGCTGGCATTCGCGCAGCGCCTGCGCGAGCACCTTGAGGCCACCGGGCGGTATCGGGTGATCATGACGCGCGAAGGCGACCTGTTCGTGCCGCTTGGCGACCGCGTCCGCATCGCCCAGCAGCACAAGGCGGCGCTGTTTCTTTCAGTGCACGCCGACATTTTGCGCGAAAGCCCCGGGGTGCGCGGCGCCACCGTCTATACGGGCTCGAAACTGGCCACCGACACGGAATCAGCGCAGCTCGCCGACAAGGAAAACGACGCGGACCGCGCCGCCGGCGTTACCACCCAGGTCGACAATGACCAGGTGGCGAACATCCTGCTTGATCTCACCATGCGGGAAACCCGGGCATTCTCGAACACACTGGCGACAAAGCTGGTCGGCAGCCTCAGCCAGGTCATCCGCATGAACAAGAATCCGCACCGTTCAGCGCGGTTCATAGTGCTCACGGCCCCAGACACGCCCTCAGCGCTGCTGGAAATCGGTTATCTTTCAAGCACCCGCGACGCCGACCTGATGAATTCGCCCGAGTGGCGGGACCGCACCACCGCCGCCCTGGCCAAAGCAATCAACCAGTATTTTGACGGGCGACGCTCGATGACCGCCCCGATGACCGCGCCAATGAACGCCCCTGGGAACATTCCCTGAAGCGTTGCGTTTTCCTGCGGCGGATTTGTCGCGCGGCGCCGGAATCTTGCCGCACACTTCGCTTTTGATAGCCACCAGGGACTATTCGACAATAGGAATCATGGTGGTCGCGGCCGACTCGCTCCGGCGCGCATCACCATGTAAACACGCGTATCGTTAACGCGTATTCTCACCGGGTCGCGATGTTGCGACCTCCGGTCAATGGCAGACGGCGGGCCAGTTTCGCATGCGTTTTGTTTTGCGTTTCATCGCATTCCTCTTCGGGCTGGCTTTCACCGTCGCGGTCGTGGGCGCGGCGGCGGTTGGCTATTTCATCTGGCACTATTCCCAGGATCTGCCGGACTACACCCAGCTGCGGGACTACGAGCCGCCGGTCATGACCCGCTTCCATGCCCGCGACGGCCGGCTGCTGGCCGAATACGCGCGCGAACGGCGCCTGTTCCTGCCGATCCAGGCGGTTCCCCGCCAGGTCGTTGCGGCATTCCTGTCGGCCGAAGACAAGAATTTTTACAGCCACGTTGGCGTCGACCCGTTCGGCACCCTGCGCGCCGTGGTGCAGAATGTCGGTCGCAAGAACTCCGGCCAGCGCGAGCAGGGCGCCTCGACCATCACCCAGCAGGTGGCCAAGAACTTCCTCGTCGGCAACGAGCGCAGCTATGAGCGCAAGATCCGCGAGGCGCTGGTCGCCCTGCGCATCGAGAACGCCTACACCAAGGACAAGATCCTCGAGCTGTATCTGAACGAGATCTATCTGGGCTCGGGCAACTATGGCGTCGCCGCCGCCGCGCTGAACTATTTCGGCAAATCGGTGCACGAACTGACGGTCGCCGAGGCCGCCTATCTGGCGGCGCTGCCCAAGGCGCCCAACAATTACAATGCGTTCCGCCACACCGTCGCGGCGACCGATCGCCGTAACTGGGTGATCGAGCGCATGTATGAGAACGACTACATCACCCGCGAACAGGCCGATCAGGCGCGCAAGCAGCCGCTGGGCGTTTCGCCGCGTTCGCTCTCGCCCAACACCTATGCGGCCGGTTATTTTGCCGAGGAAGTGCGGCGTGAGATCGCCGAGCGCTACGGCGAGAAGAAGCTGTATGACGGCGGCCTTTCGGTCCGCACGACGCTCGACCCGACGATGCAGGCCATGGCGCGCAAGGCGCTGGTGGACGGCCTGGTGCGCTATGATGAAGCGCGCGGCTGGCATGGCGTGGTGGACAAGATCGACCTGCGGGCGACGGCGGACTGGGGCAAGGCTCTGGGCGAGCTGAAAACCCTCACCGACGTGCAGCCGTGGCGTCTGGCCGTGGTGCTGGAAAGCAACGCCGCCGGCGTACGCATTGGCCTGCAGCCCGAGCGCAACGGCAACGGTTCGCTTGATGCGCGGCGGGTGACCGGCCAGATCGACGCCGACGGCGTCCGCTGGACGCGCAAGGGCAAGCCCGGCGCGTTCCTGTCGCCCGGCGACGTCATTTATGCCGAGCCGATCGAGAAGCGGCCTGGCTTCTATCGCCTGCGCCAGATTCCGGCGATTTCCGGCGCCATGGTGGCCATGGACCCGCTGACCGGACGCGTCTTCGCCATGGTCGGCGGCTTCTCCTTCGACCAGAGCGAGTTCAACCGCGCCACCCAGGCCCAGCGCCAGCCCGGCTCATCATTCAAGCCGATCGTCTACGCCACGGCGCTGGACAACGGCTACACCCCATCCACCACCGTTTACGATTCGCCGATCGAGATCGAACAGGGGCCCGGCCTGCCGCCGTGGCGTCCAGAGAACTACAGCGGCAAGTTCTCCGGCCCGCACACCCTGCGTTATGGCATCGAGCAGTCGCGCAACGTCATGACCGTGCGTCTGGCCCGCGACATCGGCATGCCGGTGATCGCCGAATATTCCCGCCGCTTTGGCGTCTATGACGAGTTGCAGAAGTATCTGCCCATGTCGCTCGGCGCCGGCGAAACCACCGTCATGCGCATGACGGCGGCCTATTCGATGTTCGCCAACGGCGGCAAGCGCATCAAGCCGACGCTGATCGACCGCATCCAGGACCGCTGGGGCAAGACGATCTATCGCCATGACGAGCGCATCTGCGAGAACTGCAGCGCCGACCGCTGGGCCAACCAGGCCGAGCCGACGCTGGTGGACAAGCGCGAGCAGGTGATTGATCCACTCACCGCCTACCAGATCACCCACATCCTGGAAGGCGTGGTGCAGCGCGGCACCGCCACCATGCTGAAGGCGCTGGGCAAGCCGCTCGCCGGCAAGACCGGCACCACCAACGACGCCAAGGACGTGTGGTTCGTCGGCTTCTCGCCGGATCTCGCGGTCGGCGTTTACCTCGGCTACGACCAGCCCCGTTCGCTGGGCGGCCGCGTCACCGCCGGCCATCTGGCGGCGCCGGTGGTGCGCGACTTCCTCAACATGGCGCTGAAGGACAAGGCGGCCACGCCGTTCCGCGTGCCGCCGGGAATCAAGCTCGTCAAGGTCAACGCCAAGACCGGCCTGCGCGCCGGCGGCGAAGGCGGGGCCGTGATTCTCGAAGCCTTCAAGCCGGGCACCGCACCGCCCGATTATGTGGCCGGAGGCGAATCCGCGCCGCGTCCCCAGGGGTCTCCGCAAGCATCGTCGCAAGGGGCGCCTCAGGCGCCGTCGCAGGAGTATGACGGCGGGGCCCGCGGCTTCTGACGCCGTCAGAATATCCAGGCTGCGGTTTACATAAGCGGCGGGCAGGGCTAGAGCGTCCAGGGCGAACAGGGGTTCGCCGCAGACGCTCCAGCCGTTTGATTGACGCATTCTCAGAACGAAAGCGGTTTCCGCTTTTCCTGACAATGCCCTGGAGCCCGATCGCGGCGGCGCGTCCCGCCCCGCATTTCAAGCGTTTTTGCGTATCCAGAAAAGAATCGACATGCGTGCAGAAATCCAATCGCTGGCAGAAGCGGCCAAGCAGTCCGTGGGACTGCTGAGGAGGCATCTTTGACTGGGATGTCGCAGTCAAACGCCTCGCAGAGCTGAACGCCCTTTCTGAATCTCCCGAGTTCTGGAACGACGCCGACGCCGCCCAGAAGCTGATGCGCGAGCGCACCGATCTGGAAGAGCGCATCAGCGCCATCGAGCGCATGGAGCGCGACCTGGGCGATTCCATCGAGCTCATCGAGATGGGCGAGGCGGAAGGCGACGCCGACATCGTGACGGAAGGCGAAGAGGCCATCCGCGCCGTCGCGGCCGAAGCCGGCAAGCGCCAGATCGAGACGTTGCTGTCCGGCGAAGCCGACGCCAACGACACCTATCTGGAGGTCCACTCCGGCGCGGGCGGCACCGAAAGCCAGGACTGGGCGAGCATGCTGTTGCGCATGTACACCCGCTGGGCCGAGCGCAAGGGCTTCAAGGTCGACGTCATCGAATACACCGCTGGCGAAGAAGCGGGCATCAAGGGCGCGACGCTCCAGATCAAGGGCCACAACGCCTATGGCTGGCTGAAGACTGAATCCGGCGTGCACCGGCTGGTGCGGATTTCGCCGTTCGACTCCAACGCCCGTCGCCACACCAGCTTCGCCTCGGCCTGGGTCTATCCGGTGGTGGACGACCGCATCCAGGTGGACGTCAACGAATCGGACTGCCGCATCGACACCTTCCGCGCCTCGGGCGCCGGCGGCCAGCACGTCAACACCACCGACTCGGCGGTGCGCATCACCCACATTCCCACCGGGATCGTGGTGGCATGCCAGCAGGAGCGCTCCCAGCACAAGAACCGCGCCACCGCGTGGAACATGCTGCGCGCCCGCCTGTATGAGGCCGAGTTGCAGAAGCGTGAGGAGAAGGCCAACGCTGAAACCGCCGCCAAGACGGATATCGGCTGGGGCCACCAGCTCCGCTCCTATGTGCTGCAGCCCTACCAGCTGGTGAAGGATCTGCGTACGGGCGTGCAATCCACCAGCCCGGACGATGTGCTGGACGGCGATCTCGACCCGTTCGTGGAAGCCGCCCTGGCGCACCGCGTCTATGGCGGCGCAGCCGAGGTGGAAGACATCGACTGAGCGGGTTTTGCCCGCACGACAAAAGGCCCGGTTCCGCAAGAACCGGGCCTTTTGTCTGCCTGCACCGCAGAGGCGGCGGCTTCAGGCGGCGCGAGCCACGGCCAGCACTTCCTTCGCGTGCCCCGCCGGCTTCACCTTGCGCCAGATCCGGATGATTTTGCCGTCAGCGCCAATCAGCGCGGTGGTGCGCTCCACGCCCATGTATCTGCGGCCATACATGCTTTTTTCCACCCAGACGCCCCAGGCCTCCAGGGTCTTCAGCTCAGGATCGGCGGCGAGCGCGATGTCCAGCCCATGCCTGGCCGCGAACTTCTGGTGGGAGGCCACGGCGTCAGGCGACACCCCGATCACGGTGGCGCCAGCCGCCTCGAATTCCGGTTTCAGACCGTTGAATTCCAGCGCCTCCGTCGTGCAGCCCGGCGTGTTGTCCTTAGGGTAAAAATACACGACCACTTTGCGGCCCCTGAGATCAGCGAGCGAAACTTCCCCGCCAGCGCCCAGAGGTAGCCGGAGATCCGGCGCCAGAAAGCCTTCTTTAAGCGGCATACGCGTTCCTTTCCGCGGAGAATCCCGGCAGAACCGCTGATAGCGGACAGGCTGCGGCGTTGTCCGTTTGTAACCGGCGGTCAGAAAAAATGTGGCCGGCAGGCCGAGAATCGTATTGCTCTGGAGGGCGGGTTCATCATCCAGGGATGAACTGCCAGAGACGAACTGCCAGACCCGTCCTCCCGCCGCAACTCCCTTCGCGCGAACCGGCGAAGGCGGGCCATGGCGGGCGGCGGCTTTTTCTTCAGGAAACGGCGCCCGCTTGTGCCGGGGGCCTCCCTGACTGCCGGTTGGTTAAGGGTAGCCGCGCCGCCTGTTGCCAGGCGACGGCGCCAGGCCTCCCGGACCGGGGCATTTGCATGAATGGCGCGGCGCGCCAGAAACCTGGGGCAGCATCCCCGCCCAATCCGGCTGGACCCTTTCCGATCCCGCCGGATGTCTGAACAAAGGGAATGCCCCCGGTTGCCAAGGTCGACCCCGCCCACGCGCTTCAAATTGCGCCGGAAGAAAAGCGAGACCCCAGCGCGTCAGCCCCACAAGGGCGCCGGCGAGAATGAGCGCGGCCACGAGCAGGAGCGCGCCCGCGGCGCGGCGCGCGGGGAGCGCAGGAGCCTGGCGCGGCGTTCGGCGCGGGTCGCCGGGCTGTTCGTCGCCATCAGCCTTGGTTTCGTGGTGCTCCTGGCAGGCGTGCTGGCTGTGCGCCTGGCGTTCGGCCCCATCGCCATCGAGGGCCTGTCCCAGCGCGTCGCGGCCGCCATGAACCGGCAGATCGGCAATGGATGGGAGGCCCGCATCAATGCGGCGGCCATCAACCACGCCGGCTTCAACCCGGCGCTCACCCTGCAGGGCGTCGCCATCATTGCGCCTGACGGCCAGCGCGCCGTCGCCGCGCCGGAAGCGACGGTCGCCGTTGACCCATGGGGCCTGGTCTGGGGGCAGTTCCGGCCCCGCTCCATCGAATTTCGCGGCTTGGCGCTCCGTCTGGAGATGGGCCCGGAAGGCCAGATATCTTTCCAGGCGGGAGCAGAAACCGACCCGGCGATCGCCGCGCCACAGAACGCGCCACAGAAAACGGGAAGCGCCGACGCCGCCTCTGCGCCCCAGCCGCCCCGCCAGTTGACGGAAGCGCTGGCAAAAGGCGTCGCGTCGGCCATCGAACTGCTGACCCAGAGCGACGGCCTGCTCGGCGGCGTCGACGCCGCCAGCATCAGCAATGCGCGGGTGATCCTCGTTGGCGCCGATGGGGGCGAGCGCTTCCGGTTTAGCGACGCCGAACTGACCTTCAGCCGCCCCAAGGACAATCTGCGCAATTTTTCCTTTGAACTGACCGGGGGCAAGGGCCGCTGGCGGCTCGATGGCGCCATTTCCGGGCGTGGCGGGGAAAAGCGGGTCGCCAACGTGACCTTCCGCGATGTGCCGGTGTCGGACCTGCAGGCCTTCTCCCACCGCGAAAAGGCCGTATGGACCGACATGCCGCTGTCCGGCTCGATCACGGGGGCGGTGCGCCCCGACGGCGCCCTGGTGGATCTTGTGGCGAAGGTGAGCGGCGCCCCGGCGGTCATCCACACGGATGACCCGGACATGCCGCACTTCACCATGACCGCCGTGGAGCTGGAAACAAGCTGGCGGCCGGACGAACAGAAGTTCGATATTCACCGGCTACACGCCGCATGGGACGGCTATCATGTCACCGCGTCGGGGGGGCTTGAACGGGGCGAGGGCGAAGATCCGTGGCGATTGCAGCTTTCGTCCACTGACGCGCTGGCGGCGCCCTTTGGTCCAGGCGACGCGCCGCTGCCCGTTGAGCGCGTTACGGCGCGTCTGGCGGGCGCCCGCGATGGCGGCGCCCGCATCGACCAGTTCGACGTGGAGACCAGGCAGGGTTCCGTCTCGGTGACCGGCCAGCTGGGCGGCGCCGCGACCGGGGACGGCGTCAGCCTCGCCATCGCTGGCAGGGACGCCGACACCCGCGCGGCCCTCGCCATGTGGCCATCCTTCTCCGCCAGGGCGGTGCGCGACTACATGGGGCGCACGTTCACGTCTGGCCGCGTCGACAGCTTTGACGTGCGCGTGCGCATGACCCGCGAGGATATCCAGAAGGCGCGCCAGCGCATGCCCATGCGCGCGGATGAGCTGGCTGTTGACATCAGCATGCGCGACGCGGTCTGGCGCGCTTCGCCAGACACCCCGCCGGTTCACGCCTCCGCGACCGCCGCCGTAACCGGCGTGGAAGCCCGCATCGCCGTAAAGGATGCGCGCATGACGCCCGCAGACGGCCCGGCGCTGCCCATCTCCGGCGGCCAGGTGGTGATACATTCCGCGCAGCGGCCAGAGCCTACCGCTGACGTTTCCTTCCGCGTCAACGGCGATCTTCCCGCCCTTTTGCGGGTCATGGCCCGCGCCGGTCTGGGCGCCGCGCCGATTGATCCGGCCAAGGTCACTGGCCAGGCGGAGCTGAGCGTCGGCCTGACGATCCCGCTGAAGCCCGCCACCGAGACAGTCGAGATCCAGCCGCAGATTTCCGGCTCCCTGAGCAATGTAACGATTGCCCAGGTCATGGGGGAGCACCGTCTCGAGGCGGGGGCGTTCCAGGTGATGGTTGACCAGGCCCAGAGCCAGTTGAAGGGCGAGGGGCGCATTGCATCCGTGCCGGTGACCCTGGATCTGCGCCAGCAGCGCAAAAGCCGCTCCGGGGGAGAAATCCGGGTCGCGGCGACGCTTGATGACGCCGCCCGGGCGCGCTTCAACGTCAACCTTGGCTCCGGCTTTTCCGGGCCGGTCACGGTTCACGCGATCCTGCCGCTGGAGGACGCCGACGCCGGGCGGGACGCCGCGAAAGCCGGTGGCCAGCGCATTGAGGTGGATCTGGCGCGCGCGCGCATCGCCGGGCTGTTGCCTGGCTGGTCCAAGCCCGCCGGAAAGCCGGGGCGGCTGTCCTTCCAGCTGGAAACCCAGCGCGGCGCCTGGCGGCTGTCCGACCTGACCGTCGACGCCGGCAATGTCTCCGCCAGCAAGGGAATGATGGAGCTGGACGCAAAGGGTGGGTTCCAGCGGCTGCGCTTCGCCGGCTTCCGCATGTCGCCCACAGACAACATGCGCGTCGATGTCGAGCGCGCCGAGGACATATACAAGGTAACCGTGCGCGGGCAGTTCATCGACGCCAGGCCCATGTTGCGCGCCATCGTCACCGACGACGGCGGCACAGGTGGCCCGGCCGGCGGCGGCTCCGGCGCGCCAAAAATCGACCTGGACCTGTCGAGCGCGATTCTGGCGGGATTCAATGATGAATCGCTCACCAACGCCACGTTGAAACTCACCTCGCGCAATGGTCAGGTGCGTCAGGCGACGATGGACGGGCGCTTCGGCCAGGCCTCGACCTCCTTGCGCCTCTCGCCCCAGGCGGACATGACGGAGAAGCTGGAAGTGCGTTCTTCGAACGCCGGCGCGCTGCTCCGTTTCACCGACCTCTACAAGCGCATGTATGGCGGCGACCTGGTTATCTCGGCCCAGCTCGGACGCAAGGGCCAGAGCGGCTCAATCGACGTGGCCCGGTTCACGCTGCGTGATGAACCGGCGCTCGGACGCATCGCCGCCGCCCAGCCGGCCGCCGGGTCAAAACGCCTCAACGTCTCCGAAGTGCCGTTCCAGCGCCTGCAGGGGTCGTTCGACCGCCGGGCTGGCCGCGTACAGCTGCGCGACGGCATCATCTGGGGTCCGCAGGTTGGCATCAAGCTTGATGGAACCGTCGATTTTGCGCGCGACCGCACGGATTTGACCGGCACGTTCATTCCGGCCTACGCGCTCAACAATGCCTTTGCGCGGATTCCGCTGGTGGGGCCGCTGATTGGCGGCGGCGCCAATGAAGGCTTGTTCGCTGTCAGCTTCCGCATCACCGGGCCAGCCAGCGCGCCAACGCTCACCGTCAATCCGCTCACCGCGGTGGCGCCGGGGATTTTCCGCAAGTTCCTGGAGGTGTTCACGCCGGACGGAGCCGGCCGTACGCAACAGGCGCCGCCGGCCCCCCCTGGCCGCGTACCCTAGGCGGGAACAGCCGGCGCGCGTTCCGGAGCAGTGGAGCGGGCGCATTCACGCATCAGCCGATCTTCATGCACCAGCCCGCCGTGCGCGGAGGCCCGCATAAAAAGGGGCGGCCTGGCGGCCGCCCCATGGGTCATGATTCCCGGAAATCCCTTCGCAGACGCGGCGGGCTTCAGGCGACGCGCAGCAGCACGTGCTTCTTCCTGCCGAAAGAGAGCTTGATGACGCCGTCGCCGGTGAGATCAGCCTCCGTCAGCGCCGCGCGTTCATCGCTCACCACAGCATCGTTGACCCGCAGGCCCCCGGCCTTGATCTGGCGGCGCGCTTCGCTGGTCGAGGCCACCAGGCCGGCGCTGGTGAAGGCTGAGAGCACGCCAAGGCCGGTCTTCAGATCGGCCAGGGCGATGGTGACGCTGGGCAGATCCGCCGCCAGGGCGCCTTCCTCGAAGGTCTTGCGCGCTGTCTCGGCGGCCTGGTCGGCCGCCGCGCGGCCGTGCAGCAAAGCGGTGGCTTCCGTGGCCAGAATCTTCTTGGCCTCATTCACCTCGCTGCCGCCCAGCGCCGCCAGACGGGCGACCTCGTCCAGCGGCAGCACCGTGAACAGCCTGAGGAAGCGCGCCACGTCCGCATCCTCGGTGTTGCGCCAGAACTGCCAATATTCATACGGGCTGCGCATGTCGCCCTTCAGCCAGACTGCGCCACTGGCGGTCTTGCCCATCTTGGCGCCCGAGGCGGTGGTGATCAGCGGGCAGGTCAGGGCGTAGAGCTGGGGACGGCCCATGCGGCGCCCCAGATCGATGCCGTTAATGATGTTGCCCCACTGGTCCGAGCCGCCCATCTGCAGCACGCAGTCATGCCGCTTGCTCAGCTCCACGAAATCATAGGCCTGGAGGATCATGTAGTTGAATTCCAGGAACGACAGCTCGTGCTCGCGCTCCAGGCGGGTCTTCACCGAATCGAAGCTGAGCATGCGATTGACGGAGAAGTGCTTGCCGACGTCGCGCAGGAAGTCGATGTAGTTCAGCGGCGCCAGCCACTCGGCGTTGTCGACCATGAAGGCGGGCGCGCCGGCGCCGGCTCCGTGGGGCGCGGGCGCCAGGCCCTCCTGGTCCTTGCCAAAATCGATGAAGCGCGAAAACACCGTGCGCAGGCTCTGCTTGTTCTCTTCAATCTGCTCCAGGGTCAGGATCTTGCGGCTCTCATCCTTGCCGGAGGGATCGCCGACGCGGGTGGTGCCGCCGCCCATCAGGGCGATCGGGCGATGGCCGGTCTGCTGGAACCAGTGCAGCATCATGATCGACAGCAGATGGCCAACGTGCAGCGACGGCCCGGTGCAGTCATAGCCGACATAAGCGGTGAGCTGGCCCGACGCCGCCTTCTCGTCCAGTCCCGGCAGATCCGAGCACTGGTGAATGTAACCGCGTTCGGTCAGGACGCGCAGAAAGTCGGATTTTGGCGCGGTCATCAGCTCGCTCACTTTATATCTCTGGCGGAATATCTCTGGCGGAGGCGAGCCCGGCGCTCAGGGCCGGGCGTCGCCGTGTCTCCGCCTCCATTCCAGACGCCGCGCATGGCGGAGGCGGGACGGGAAGGCGGGAGACGCAAATCTGGCTTGCGCGCGTTTAACATCTTTGCGCCGGGAGATCACGCGGGATAGCGCCAGAACCATGCGCGCCGTCAGGCGGGAGGGGCGAACCGCTCCGGCGCCGCGAGATCGGGCGCGCCGGGAGCCTCCGCCGCGCGGGAGGCATGGCAGGAAGGGCGCCGGCATGGCCCTTGCCGGCGGACTGTCCTGGACAACCAGCCATGAAAACCCAGCCCCCGGGGGGCTACAGACGCGCCCCGCATATGCTGCTGATTTATGGGATAAAATTCTTATTTACAGTCAAGCTTCCGCCTGTTTGGCGCATCGTCCTGAGGCAAGAAAAGCAGCCTTGCTCCAAATACAAGCTTTCGCTTACGACCTTTGGCGTAGTAACTTGGGGAACTTCGCAAAAATCGTAATTTTTGCGATCTTTTTTGAAATTATGCAAAATCAGGATCGCACGGACAAGGATACCGACGGGCAAGTGCATGCGAGTATTTGTCCCACCAGATACATGGGGTTCACCCAGCCCTCACCTTGAGGAACGATGGGGTGAGGCCGGAGAGCGTGAAGACTGGAGCTGGTGGATCAACCTGCGCGCCGGCTGAATGCGGGCGCGAATGCAAAAAAGATAACGGAAGCTAGTCTGAAGAACTGAACGTGAGGGGGGAGGGGGTGCGGATTGGTTTTGGTCAGGCCGCGAGAGAGGGCGTTGTCAGCGACAACACTTTCCTCGAATCCAATGGCGCAGAGCGTATCTTCCTGGCGGAATCGCCGGAGAGCGGGCAGTCGACTCTCGCGCACGCGATCGCCTTTTTGCGGCAAGGGGATGTGTTTTTGATAGCCTCCCTCGAAAGGCTCGGGCAAAGCCTCGAGGCAATTGTTGATTCGCTCGAAAAAATTTCAAAAACCGGCGCCGCCATTCAGGTCGGCGAAAGCGACATCACGCCCGGCACGCCTTTGGGCGACGCGCTGCTGCCGGTCTCCAGATACCTGGCGGAGCGGATCCGCCCGACGCCGCGCGGCGCAGGTCCGGCAGGGGGCGGTGAAGCCAGAAACGATGAGCAGGAACGGCGGCAACGCGGACGCCCGGCTGTCCTGACCAGCGCGCAACGGGAGCGGGCCCAACGTCTCGTCACCGAGCAGGGCATGTCGACCCGCCAGGTGGCCAGGCGCTTTGGCGTTTCCACCGCGACGATTTACCGGATCCTTCAGGAGACCTGAAAGCACGGGACCTGACGGAAGCCCTTCATCGCGCGAGAAACACGCCGAATCAGGGGATGACCCGCCGTGCGGCGGATACGCGCCCCGGCGTGGACGGTTTCGATGCTGGCGCGCCGCGCCGCACTCCAGGCTTGCACCCCTATCCGTCGCTGCATGCCAACAGCCTGCCCGGCCTTGCCGCGCCATCCGGCGGCTCCTCCCGCGTCTCCCGTTCCCGCCGCTCCTGCACAACCAGAAATGCTGCTATGCTTGACCGCATGGGCTGGCGTCGCCACACAACGCCGGCCCGGCTGGCGCGCTGCCCGCCTTCGGCCAACCACCGCAAAAGACGTTCCATAACAGGTTGAGGAGTTGAACGGGATGACTGTCCGGCGGGCGATTGGCCTGATGAGCGGCACGTCGATGGACGGCGTCGACGTGGCGTTGCTGGAAACGGACGGTGAAACCATTCACGCCTTTGGCCCGACCGGATATCGGGCGTACAGCCCGGCGGAACGCTCCGTCCTGGCGGAGGCCATGACGGCGGCGCCGGCGCTCACGCGCCGCGAAGACCGGCCGCCGGCGCTCACCGCGGCCGAGGATCTGGTGACCGCCGCCCATGCCGAGGCGGTGAATGACTTCCTGGGCCGCAACGGCCTGGGGCCATCGGATGTCGATGTCATCGGCTTTCACGGCCAGACGGTGCTGCATCGCCCGCAAGCCCGCCTGACCGTGCAACTGGGCGACGGCGCCAGGCTCGCCGCGGCGACGGGGATCCCGGTGGCGTATGATTTCCGGGCGGCCGACGTGGCGGCCGGCGGCCAGGGCGCGCCGCTGGTCCCGGTGTTTCACGCCGCCCTGGCGCGCTGGGCTGGCCTGGCGCCGCCCGTGGCTTTCCTGAATATCGGCGGCGTCGCCAACGTCACCTTCATCAATGCGGACGGATCGCTCGTCGCCTTCGACACCGGGCCGGGGAATGCGCTGCTCGATGACTGGATGCGCACCCGCGCCGGCGCCAGCATGGACATTGACGGCGCCATGGCCGCCGCCGGCGCTCCGGACGAAGCCCTGCTGGCCTGGCTGCTGTCGCATCCGTGGTTTGACGCTCCGCCACCCAAATCCCTGGACCGCAACTGGTTTTCACCCGGCGTGGCGGCGCATCTGGGCGCGGCGGATGGAGCCGCCACCCTGGCGCATTTCACTGTCCGCTCCATCGCCAGGGCGGTGGAGGCGTCGGGCGGTCCGCCGCCGGCGCGCTGGATTGTCTGCGGCGGCGGCGCCCGCAATCCGGAGTTGATCCGCCTGCTGCGGGAGCGCCTGCAAGCCCGCGTCATTCTGGCCAATGAAGCGCAACTGGATGGCGATTTCATCGAGGCGCAGGCCTTCGCCTTCCTTGCGGTCCGCAGCTGCGACGGCCTGCCGCTTACCTGGCCCGGCTCCACCGGCGCACCCGCGCCAATGACCGGCGGCGTGCTCGCCACACCGCCGCTGCGGCAAACCGCGGCCATCGCCGAAACCGCCTGATCCGGCGCCGCCTTTCGGGGGCAGATTCCGACGGTCAGCCGTGAGCGCGGCAAGGGCCCGCGGCAAGGGCCTGCAGCAAGGGCGCGACGCGAAAAAGGCCGCCTGGCGGCGGCCTTCTGATAACTGGCGCGAAATGGCGGCTCCGGCGATGTGGCTCTCATGCCGGGGCGCGGAGATGCCGGCGCATCCGTGGCCTGAAAAGCGCAAACGCCACCCCGGCTTCACCCAAACCTTGGGAAACGTCGGGTCTGACAGTCAGTCTTCCACTGTCAGTCTTCCCCGGCTTCTTCCTCAACCGGGTCCGGCGGCGGCGGCAGCGCGGCGGTTTCTTCCTCACCCGAGCCAAGCCGCTTGTCGAGATAGTCGTTCACCACCGCGATCAGCTCGTCGACCTTGCCGTCGAAGAAGTGGTTGGCGCCCTCGATCACCGCATGCTCGAGCAGGATGCCTTTCTGGGTCTTCACCTTCTCGATCACCGGCACAACGTCCTTCACCGGCGCGACCCGGTCTTCCGAGCCATGCACGAACAGGCCAGACGAGGGGCAGGGCGCCAGGAAGGAGAAGTCATAGCGGTTGGCCATGGCGGCGATGGAAATGAAGCCCTCGATCTCCGGGCGGCGCATCAGCAACTGCATGCCGATCCAGGCGCCGAAGGAGATGCCGGCGATCCAGCAGGTGCGGGCCTCGGGGTTGATCGACTGCACCCAGTCAAGCGCCGCAGCGGCGTCGGAGAGTTCGCCAACGCCATGGTCGAAGCTGCCCTGGCTGCGGCCGACGCCGCGGAAGTTGAAACGCAGCACGGAGAAGCCGCGTTTCACATAGGTGTAATAAAGGTTGTAGGCGATCTGGTTGTTCATCGTCCCGCCAAACTGCGGGTGCGGATGCAGGATCACCGCGATCGGCGCACCCTTGCGCTTTGACGGGTGATACCGGCCTTCGATGCGTCCGGCAGGGCCAGGAAAGATGACTTCAGGCATACTCAACCTTGCTGATGCGGCTGACCGTGCGCCTCTGGAAGGTCAAGGCGCGGGGCGCGCTTGACTTCAGGGCAGGTCGGCCTAAAAAGGGCTTAGAACGGTTCTACGCACATTAACACGCGGTTCGCAACAGGTCTCCGGGGCGCGGCGCGATACGGCTCAGGTCGGTCCGCGTCCAGCAGAATCCGGGCCATGGCGCCCGCGTCGCGCGAACCCCATATGGCAGACATGGCCATGGCCCCAGGGGGCTGGCCAAAACAGGTCAGGCCAGAACAGGACGCCGGACCTGGTCAGGATCTGTTGCACGGCCGCACGTTTGCCGCGTCTGGCCCGGAGACAGGCGCGAGCGCCTGTTTAACACGGCGAGAGGGGTCCATTGCAAGGATTGCGTTCGCCCGCCGGGCATTTGGCGTGGCGACGGCCTTTCTGGGGCGGCATGAATGACTGAAGCGCGCATATATCTGGATCACAACGCGACATCGCCGGCGCGACCCGCCGTGCGTGAGGCGATGATCCACGCCCTGTGCGCCGCCGGCAACGCCTCGTCGATCCATGCAGAAGGCCGGCGGGCCCGGGCGGCCATCGAGCAGGCGCGCGATGAGGTCGCCATGCTGGTGGGCGCGGCCAGCCAGGACATTATTTTCACCAGCGGCGGCACTGAGGCCGCCAATACGCTGCTGGCGGGTGGACTATCGTTCCACGGAGCCCAGCCGGCCAGGCTGATCGCGCTGGCGACCGAGCATCCCTGCGTTCTGGAAGGCCACGGTTTCGCCGCGGGTCGGGTCAGCCATGCGCCGGTGAATGGCGACGGCGTCATTGATCTCGACTGGCTGCGCGCGGATCTTGACGCCAATGGCCCGGCGCTGCTCGCCATCCAGCTGGTCAACAGCGAGACCGGCGTCATCCAGCCGGTGAGCGCCGCAGCGGAGATTGTCCACGCGGCTGGCGGCGTGGTGGCGTGCGACGCGGTCCAGGCGGCCGGGAAACTGCCGGTCGACATGGCCGCCCTGGGGGCGGACGCGCTGTTCGTTTCCGCGCACAAGATCGGTGGCCCGCAGGGCGTTGGCGCCATCGCGCTTGGCGGTGGTTTCGTCACGCTGGACACGCGGCTGCTGCGCGGCGGCGGCCAGGAGCGCGGCGCGCGCGCCGGCACCGAGAATGTCGCCGGAATCAGCGGTTTCGGGATCGCCGCCCGCATTGCCGCCACAGAGCTTGAGCATAATGCCGCCCATTGCCGGGAGCTTCAAAGCCTTGCCGAACGGCGGTTGCGCGATATCGCGCCTGACGTGGTGATTTTTGGCGAGCACGCGACGCGCGCGCCCAATGTCACGGCGTTCGCGGCGCCCGGCTTTTCAGCGCAGACCCTGTTGATGCAGTGCGATCTTCGGGGTATCGCCCTCTCGTCCGGTTCGGCCTGCTCGTCGGGCAAGGTCAGGCGCTCGCATGTGCTGGAAGCCATGGGAGTGACAAAGGACATCGCAGGGGGGGCGGTGCGCATCAGCACCGGCTGGAACTCAACCGAAGCCGACATTGCGCGCTTCGCCGACGCGTTCGCCGCCTGCGTGGCTGGCGCGCGCGAACGAAGAGGCGCGCTGGCGGGCGTATGACGCCCCCGCGAACAGGCGGCCGCAAGGTCGCCGGTGCAATCTGATTTGGCCGTTCTTTCGGGAGCGCGCCGTGACTGGCCAGCCCACGGCCCTTGAAGCCGTGACAGGAGGACAAGATGGCCGCCGTGCAGGAAACCGTCGACCGCGTCAAGGCGATCGACGTAGACCAGTACAAATACGGGTTTGAGACCGTGCTGGAGACCGAGAAGGCCCCCAAGGGCCTTACGGAAGACACGGTGCGTTATATTTCGGCCAAGAAAAATGAGCCGGAATGGATGACCCAATGGCGCCTCGACGCCTTCCGTCGCTGGCAGACCATGGTCGAGCCCACCTGGGCGCGCGTCGACTACCCGAAGATCGACTACCAGGACGCCTATTACTATTCCGAGCCGAAGAATTTCTCCGGCCCGGATTCCCTCGACGACGTCGATCCGGAAATCCTCAAGACCTACGCGAAGCTGGGCATCCCCCTGCGCGAGCAGGAGCTGCTGGCCGGCGTGAAAACGTCGAAGGTCGCGGTGGACGCGGTGTTCGACTCCGTGTCGGTCGCCACCACCTTCAAGGAAGAGCTGAAAAAGGTCGGCGTGATTTTCTGCCCGATCTCCGAGGCCATCCGCGAGCATCCGGAGCTGGTGAAGAAATACCTCGGGTCGGTGGTGCCGGCCTCGGACAATTTTTTCGCCACGCTGAACTCCGCCGTCTTCACCGATGGATCGTTCGTCTACATCCCGGAGGGCGTGCGCTGCCCGATGGAGCTGTCGACCTATTTCCGCATCAACGAGCGCAACACCGGCCAGTTCGAGCGCACGCTGATCATCGCCGAGAAGGGCTCCTATGTGAGCTACCTTGAAGGCTGCACCGCGCCGCAGCGCGACGAGCACCAGTTGCACGCCGCCGTTGTCGAGCTGGTGGCCCTGGAGGACGCGGAGATCAAGTACTCCACGGTCCAGAACTGGTTCCCCGGCGACGCGGAAGGCAAGGGCGGCATCTACAACTTCGTGACCAAGCGCGGCGATTGCCGCGGCGACCGCTCGAAGATTTCGTGGACCCAGGTCGAGACCGGCTCAGCGATCACCTGGAAATACCCGTCCTGCATCCTGCGCGGCGATGGCAGCAACGGCGAGTTCTACTCGATCGCCATTTCCAACGGCCGTCAGCAGGTCGACAGCGGCACCAAGATGATCCACCTCGGCAAGAACACGACGAGCCGGATCATTTCCAAGGGCATCGCCGCCGGCAAGTCGGACAACACCTATCGCGGTCAGGTTTCGGCCCACCGCAAGGCGTCGAACGCGCGCAATTTCACCAATTGCGACTCATTGCTGATCGGCGACCAGTGCGGCGCGCACACCGTGCCCTACATTGAGTCGAAGAACGCTTCGGCGGTGTTCGAGCATGAGGCCACCACCTCGAAAATCTCCGACGACCAGATGTTCTATTGCATGCAGCGCGGCCTGTCGGACGAGGAAGCGGTGGCGCTGATCGTCAACGGCTTCGTCAAGGACGTGCTGCAGCATCTGCCGATGGAATTCGCGGTGGAGGCGCAGAAGCTGATCTCGATCTCGCTGGAAGGCAGCGTGGGCTGACGCCCGGCTGCCTCAACTGAACAACAAGACCCAATGGACCGCGGCAGGCGCGCAGGACGCGACGCCCGGCCCGAAAGACCGGAACAACGCCATGCTGGAAATCAGGAATCTCGTCGTCGACATCGATGACAAGCGCATTCTCAACGGCCTGAACCTCACCGTGAACAAGGGCGAGGTCGCGGCGATCATGGGCCCGAATGGCTCGGGCAAGTCGACTCTCTCTTACGTCATCTCCGGCAAGGAGGATTACACCGTCGTGGACGGCGAGATCCTGCTCGACGGCGAGAACATCCTGGAGATGGACCCGGCCGAGCGCGCTGCCCTTGGCGTGTTCCTGGCCTTCCAGTACCCGCTGGAAATCCCCGGCGTCGGCACCATGACCTTCCTCAAGGCGGTGATGAACGCCCAGCGCAAGGCGCGCGGCGAGGCCGAGCTGACCACGCCGGACCTCATGCGCCGGGTGCGCGAGGCAGCCGAAAAGCTCTCGATCAAACAGGACATGCTGAAGCGTCCGCTGAACTTCGGCTTCTCGGGCGGCGAGAAGAAGCGCATGGAAATCCTGCAGATGGCGCTGCTGGAGCCCAAGCTGTGCATTCTCGACGAGACCGACTCCGGCCTCGACATCGACGCCCTGAAGATCGTCGCTGACGGCGTCAACGCCCTGCGCTCGCCGGAGCGCTCTTTCCTGGTCATCACCCACTACCAGCGCCTGCTCGACTACATCGTGCCCGACACCGTGCACGTGATGGCCAATGGCCGCATCGTCCGCACCGGCGGCAAGGAGCTGGCCCTGGAGCTGGAAGCCAATGGCTACGCCGACTACCGCCAGCAGGCCGCTGAATAATGGGCGCTGACGTGAAGCCGTTGCGGACCGCCGCCGAGACCGCGCTGATCGCGCGTTTCCAGGCCGCCGCCAACTCCCTGCCAGGCGACAGCGCAACCGGGCGTCGCCGCACGGAGGCATTCGACCGCTTCGAGAAGACGGGTCTGCCGACCCGCCGGATCGAGGAGTTCCACTACACCGACCTGCGCGCCCTGCTGCGCGACGCGCCGGAGCCGGCCGCCCGGCCGGACGCCGCCGTCGTCGCCACGGTGCTGGCCGGCAACGCCGCCTTCCCGGCGCCCTTGGCGATTCCGTCGCTGGATTTCGTCAACGGCTACCTGGTTTCGCAACCGCCGGCGATCGCTGGCGTCGACATCGTGGCGCTGGACGCCGCGCTGGCGGCGGGCGACGCCCTCACCAGCCGCCTGGGCGCGCTGGAGCTGGCCCAGGACAACCCCATGCTGGCGCTCAACACCGCCTTCATGGCGGAAGGCGCCATCGTGCGGGTGACGAAGGACGCCGGCGACGTTGCCCTGCAATTGCGCTTCGCCAATGCCGCCGGGGCGCCATTCTCGTCCGCGCCGCGCGTGCTGGTCATCGTTGATGACGGCGCCAGCCTCGATCTGATCGAGACGCACGCCGGCGCCAACGGCCTGGCCTACCAGGTCAATGCGGTGGTGGAAATCAGCGCCGGCGACGGGGCCCGCGTGAACCACACGCGGATCAACGCTGAGGGCGACGCCGCCCAGGCCGTGTCGACGCTGGCCGTCACGCTGGGCGCTGACGTGCGCTTCAGCTCGTTCGGGCTGACCACCGGCCCGGCCATGTCGCGGCACCAGATCTTCCTGGGCTGCGCGGGCGAGGGCGCCGACATCACCATTGGCGGCGCCACCATGCTGCGCGGTCGCCAGTTCGCCGACACCACGCTCACGCTCGATCACGCCGTGCCGAACTGTAACAGCCGCGAGCTGTTCAAGACGGTGCTGGACGATGAGTCGACCGGCGTGTTCCAGGGCAAGATCATCGTGCGCCAGCACGCCCAGAAGACCGACGGACGCATGATGTCCGCCGCGCTGCTGCTGGCGGAAAACGCCACGATGAACAACAAGCCGGAGCTGGAGATCTTCGCCGACGACGTGCAGTGCGCCCACGGCGCCACCTGCGGCCAGCTCGATGACGATCTGCTGTTCTACCTGATGGCCCGCGGCCTGCCGCGCAAGCAGGCCGAGGCGCTGATGGTCGAGGCGTTCCTGGGCGAGCCGCTGGAATTCGTGGCGCGCGAGGACGTGCGCGACAATCTCGTGGCCATGGTGGAAAGCTGGCTGGCCGCCCGCGGCTGAGCAGGCAGGCATTTCCATGTCCTGACAATGCATGCGGCGACCTCGCCGCATGCGCCGGAGCGCCCGCCGGATGGGATAGTCCGCCCGGCCAGAGGCGCCCTGATCAGTATTTCAGGAGGGCGGGGACAGCCCCGCGATTGTCTCCATGACAGACAGCACGCCCGCCGCGCCTCTCGATCTCGCGCGCATTCGCGACGATTTCCCGATTCTCTCCCGGCAGGTCTACGGCAAGCCGCTGGTCTATCTCGACAACGCCGCCTCGGCCCAGAAGCCGCGCGCGGTGATCGAGGCCATGACCCGGGCGATGGAAACCGGCTATTCCAACGTCCATCGCGGCCTGCACTATATGGCCAACGCCGCCACCGAGGCGTTCGAGGACGGCCGCGAGGCGGTGCGCGCCTTTCTCAACGCCGCCTCGACCGACGAGATCATCTTCACCCGCTCGGCGACGGAGGCGATCAATCTGGTGGCCGACAGCTACGGCCGCATGGCGATCGGCGAGGGCGACGAGATCGTCCTGTCGATCATGGAGCATCACTCCAACATCGTGCCGTGGCATTTCCACCGGGAGCGCAAAGGCGCCGTGCTCAGGTGGATTCCGGTGGATGACGATGGCGTGCTCGATCTGGATGCTTACGAAAAGCTGCTGACCGACCGCACGAAAATCGTCGCCATCACCCACATGTCCAATGTTCTGGGCACCGTCGCGCCGGTGAAGGAGATGATCCGCATCGCCCATGCGCGCGGCATTCCGGTGCTGGTCGATGGCAGCCAGGGCGCGGTGCACCAGAGCGTCGACGTGCGCGATCTCGACGCCGATTTTTACGTGTTCACCGGCCACAAGGTTTACGGACCAACCGGCATCGGCGTGCTCTACGGCAAGCGCGACCTGCTGGCGAAGATGCCGCCGTTCAATGGCGGCGGCGAGATGATCGAGACGGTGACCATGGACACGGTCACCTACAATACGCCGCCGCACCGCTTCGAGGCCGGCACGCCGCCGATCGTCGAGGCCATCGGCCTCGGCGCAGCGCTACGCTACATGCAGGCCATCGGCCGCGACCGCATCCACGCCCACGAGGCGGAATTGAGCGCCTACGCCCATGAGCGGCTGGGCGAAATGAATTCCATCCGCATCATCGGCCGGGCGCCGGGGAAGGGCGCCATCCTGTCGTTCGAGATGAAGGGCGCCCACGCCCATGACGTGGCCACCATCATCGACCGGGCTGGCGTGGCGGTGCGGGCTGGCACCCATTGCGCCATGCCGCTGTTGACGCGCTTCGGCGCCACCTCCACATGCAGGGCGTCGTTTGCGCTGTATAATACGCGCGACGAGGTTGATGCGCTGGTCGATGCGCTGCGCAAGGCCGAGCGCATGTTTGGATGACATGACCACGGCATCGGTGTATGCCGTCGGCTGGAGCATGATGCGGGCAGGTGGGCATCGCTTGTCCGCGAATAGTCATGCGAAATTATAAAGTTAGAGCGTGATGCGGTTCGGTGAAACCGCATAGCGCTCTGGAATGCGTGTTTGGGCGGCGGCTTCATTCGTTTGGCCAGCCAGCCGGATCAGGAGCGGTTTCCGCAGGATGCAAAATCCGCGTGGCGGTCCGCTCCCGGGAGATGACGAAGTGACCCAGAACCAGATGACCGACGGACCCGCGCCCAACGCGCCTGACGTCACGCCGTCGTCCACCTTGCCGCCGGAAGAGATCGATCGCCTGACGGACGAAATCATCGCGGCGTTCAAGACGGTGTATGATCCGGAAATCCCCGTCGATATTTACGAGCTTGGCCTGATTTACCGCGTCGCGATCAATGACGACCGTCATGTCGACGTCGACATGACGTTGACAGCCCCCGGCTGCCCGGTGGCCGGCGAAATGCCCGGCTGGGTGGAGAACGCCATCGCCGCCGTGCCTGGCGTATCCGGCGTCGATGTGCGGATGGTGTTTGATCCGCCGTGGGACCAGAGCCGCATGTCCGACGAGGCCCGCGTCGCCCTCGATATGTGGTAAGCGCCGCGACGGCAGTCTCGCGGGACACATTGTCGGGCTGCCAGGCCTGGTATCTGGCCCGGTGAGATATACTTTCCTGACAGGGCGGGTTCGTTGTTGCGCGCCCGCATGGAAGGAACGCCGCAGATGACCGCCAGCGACAGCCCGCCGCCTTTTGATCCACCGCCTCTTGGCCAGCTGCTTGAGAGCGCGCTTTATGTGGACGACCTGGAAAGGGCGGCGGCGTTTTACGGGAATATCCTCGGCTTGCGCCCGCTGGTGGCGGATGGACGCTTCCGGGCCTATGCGGCTGGCGATCGCAACGTGTTGCTGCTGTTCCAGCGCGGCGCCACCACGGAAACCGTGCATATGCCGGGCGGAACCATTCCGCCGCACGGTTATCTGAAAACCCGGCCGGATGACCGTATCCAGCAGCACATCGCCTTCGCGACAAGCCGCGAAGGGCTGGGGCAATGGGAAACGGCGCTTGTGGCGCGCGGCGTCGCCATTGAGGGGCGCACCGACTGGCCCAAGGGCGGCCACAGCATTTATTTTCGCGATCCGGACGGCCATCTGCTTGAACTGGCGACGCCAGGTCTCTGGCCGATTCCCGGCGGCTAACCCAGCCGCATCCGGCAAAAGGCGCGGCGGCAAGCGTCTGGTCTGCTGGCCGATGTCCGATGCGCGCCCCGGCAATTGTCTGGGCGAGGAGCAGGGCATTGTCGCCGATGCGGCCTGTGCCCAGGATATTTCCAACAGCTGTCACAACAGTCAGGCTCCTACCATCTGACAAGTTGCTTCATCCGCCAGGAAAAAGCATGCTGCGACGTCTCTCACCCGTATCGGGCGATGTATTCAATGACGATGAATGGAGTTTGTAATGGCTGTTGACGGCGCCTGGAATCTGACCATGCAGACACCGATGGGCGAACGGAGCTCCACTGTGAACCTGACGGCCAATGGCGGCGCCCTGACGGGCACGCAGAGCGCCGATCATGAGGCCGGCGAGATTTTTGACGGCAAAACATCCGGCGATGATGTCTCCTGGAAGATCAAGATCACCAGCCCGATGCCCCTGACGCTGGAATTCAAGGGCAGCGTCGCTGGCGACAACATGGATGGCAAGGTGTCGGCCGGGTTTATCGGCAGTTGGGGCTTCTCGGGCGTTCGCGCCTGATCAGCGCCGTGAGGCAGTGTCCGCCTCACTGGAAAAGCCTCCCAATGCATGTTTGCCGGAACCGGCGTCGTCAGGCGATGGCGCCGGCCCGTGCATGGTTTCCCGCGTCACCAGGGAGATGGTGACAAAGCTCACATAGAGCAGCAGATACCAGGACCCGATCTTGGAAAATGACACCAGTTCCGGCGTTTTTTGCCCGGCGTAAAGCCATGTGCCGGTGCGCGTGCCGATATTCTCCGCCACCCAGAGAAACAGGCTGGAGAAAAGAGCCGCCAGCGGCAGGGGCATCCAGTACCAGCGCGCCAGCCTGAACCAGATGCGCGTGCGGCCATAGATCAGGATGGTGGCGGCGAACAGGGCCCAGCGCATGTCCGGCAGGAAGTGATGCGCGAAGAAATTGGCATAGATGCCCACCGCCAGCGCCAGGGTTAACCATAATTGCGGGTAGGGCGTGAACCGCATCTCGAAGATGCGAATGACCCTGACCATGAAGCTGCCTACCGCCGCATACATGAAGCCGGAAAACAGCGGCACGTCCATGACGCGGAAGAAGCCTGGCTCCGGATAGCTCCACGACCCGGCGCTCACCTTGAACCATTCCATGGCCGTTCCGGTGATATGGAACGCCAGGATAACCCGCGCCTCCGACCATGTTTCCAGCTTCAGCGCCAGGAACACCACCTGGACAACGATGGCGAAGATGAACAGCGCGTCGTAGCGCGGCGCCGGCCAATCCGCTTGCCAGATCAGCCGGCTGACCAGGATCGCGCCAAGCAGCAGCCCGGCGAACAGGCAGGCCCAGGCCTGCTTGAGCCCAAACATGACAAACTCGGCGGCATAGCCGGGCAACCGCCGGCGCACCATCTCGCCAAGGCGCAGTTCCAGCGCGCGCGTATCATTCATGAAAAATCGCAACTCCATCCGTTGTGCGCCGCTGGAAACAGGCCCGCCATGCGGAAATTGGCGTCTGCATGCAGCCCGCGGCCAGAACCCGCCGGGCCATCGGACAACCGGGATAAACCGTTCACACCTTGTGGGAAAGCCATGGCGCGTGCCCGCGCAGCCGGTGGCTGACGCGCCACCGGCGATGGGAACTGGCCAGGGATCGTGCTGGTCAAAGATCGGAAGGACACGGGATCGGGTGGCCCTGGGATGGGCGAACCTGGCGACGAAGCCAGGCCGACGGTTACGAATAGGCCAGTTGCAGGGCGTCGCCAGAAGGACGCCAGCAAGGGAATGCCCAGGAACGAGCAGCAGCGAGACCGGGCAAGGGAGTCATGCCCAAGCAGCCATACCAGGGAAACCATGCCAGGGAAACCAGGGCGAAAACCGTTGTAACCGAACAGGTTTCACCAGCCATTCAGCCCGGTAATGGATTGCAACGGAGCGGGAAGCGTGGCTCCGGCTTCATATATAATTCGCAGAAGATATATTATGGAACTATAAATCATCTCCAGATCAGGCCAATCTGGCGCCTCTGGCGATTTGAGCGGTTTTCAGCCCCTGGAGATCCGGACGTCGTGCATCGGGACGCTCCACGGGCTGAAACAGTTCGGAAGGATCTGGCGGCCTCAATGGCGGCGAGCCAGGGCGGGAGCTCCCGCCGGCACTGCCGGCGCTCAGGCCCCGCGCCGCGCCGCAACCGGCGCTTCGCCGGTCAATCGGCGGACGCGCGGAATGACCTCGGCCGCGAAGCGTCGCATCTCGCGCTCGAACGGCTGGAACTGCAGCATGAAGGTGTCGATACCCAGGTCATGAAACGCCGCGACCCGGCGCGCCACCGCATCATAGTCGCCGACAAGCCCGGCGGCCGTGCCGCCATTGGTGCCGACCGATGGCGTGCGCGCGATCGTCTGCATCATCACCACAGCCGGATCGGTGTTGGTCCGCTGTATATCGCGCAGCGGCGCATCCAGTTGCGCCAGGCCGGCAAGTCGCGCCAGTTCGGCGTCGGCCTCGGCCTGGGTCGGCCTGGCGATGACGAACGCCGACAGCCCGAAGCGCAGCGGCGCGCCGACGCGCGGGCGCGCCCGCAAATCCGCGACCAGATCGCGAACCGCCTCCAGCGGCTGGCCGTTGATGAACCAGACGTCGCCCTGGGCGGCGACCAGCGCCCGCGCCGGCCCCGACTCGCCGCCCACATAAATCGCCGGCCGCCGCCGGAATTTGCCCACCGGCCTGAGTTGATAGTCGTCGATGTGGAAATGCGCGCCGTGATGGGTCACCGCTTCGCCGGACATCAACCGACTGACCACGGACAGCCATTCCGCGCCATAAGCGTAGCGCGCATCGTGCTCCGCGAACGGCAATCCGGCCCTCTCCAGTTCCGGGCGGTTCCAGGCATTGACCAGATTGAGGCCAAAGCGCCCCTGGCTGATTTCCTCAATCTGTAGCGCCATCTTGGCCAGCACGACCGGATGATACAGGTATGGCTTGATCGCAGCGATGATCTCGATCCGGCTGGTCAGGGCCGCCAGCGCGGCGGAGGCGGTCCACGCCTCAAGCTGGTCCAGTTCCCGGTCCAGTGGATTTGCGGTGTGCTGCGCCACGAGCGTCGTCGCATATCCGAGCCGCTCAGCCTCCAGAACCAGCGCACGATTCCGCGCGAACGACGCGTCATAGGGCTCTTCCGGATCATGCAGCGCAGCCCGGTTGCCATGAACCAGCGCCCATATGCCAAAACGTAGCGCGTTTTGAGACATTTCTTCCTCGCAGTCGCATTGCTAAAGAACAATATTCCATTCTCAACGAATGAATACATAATATACGAAAACTATATTGATGTACACGCCAACAAAATTAAATTACATCTAGACAATCAGGAATTAACCATGCCGCACACACGTCGCCATGTACTTGGCCATCTTCTTGCCGGCGCGCTCGCCGCGCCCGTTGTGTTGTCCGGGGTTGCCCGCGCCGCCGCGACGCCGGTGCGGTTCAGCTATCAGCGCTCATCGACGCTGCTGACCTTGCTCAAGGAAGACCGGGTGCTGGAAAAACGGCTGGCGCCGTTGGGGCTGGAGGTGAACTGGAAACAGTTCACATCCGTGCTGCAGCCCATGAACGCCGGCTCGGTGGAGTTTCATGCGGATGTGGCCGACGCCGTGCCAATCTTCACGCAGGCCGCCGGCGCAAAACTCACATTTTACGCAACGGAAGCGCCCTCGCCGTCCGCTGAAGCCATCATCGTGCACGCGGATTCGCCGATACGCAGCGTGCGGGACCTGAAAGGCAAACGGGTTGGCGTCTCGCGCGGCTCCGGTTGCCACTTCATCCTGGCGGCGGCGCTGGCCCGCGAGGGTCTGTCATTCAGCGACATCACGCCGGCCTATCTGGAAGCGCCGGACGGCGCGGCGGCGTTCAAGGGACGCAGCATCGACGCCTGGGTGATCTGGGATCCGTTCCTGTCAATCACCGAGCACCAGCATCCGGTGCGCACCATCGCCGACGCCACCGGCCTCAGTGGCTACAGCCGTTATTATACGGTCAATACCAGCTTCGCCAACGAACGCCCGGATGTGGTGAATATTGTCTTCGCAGCGCTGGCCGAACAGGGCCGCTGGGTGAAAGCCAACCCGGAAGCTGCAGCGAAGAAGCTCGCGCCGATCTGGGGCGATGTACCGCCAGAGGTCGTCAGGGCCGTCAACCAGCGGCGCAGCTATCAGGTTCTCCCGGTGCAGCGCGACAGGCTGGGCGACCAGCA
Organism: Camelimonas sp. ID_303_24; assembly: GCF_053543495.1. Classification (NCBI taxonomy): domain Bacteria; kingdom Pseudomonadati; phylum Pseudomonadota; class Alphaproteobacteria; order Hyphomicrobiales; family Chelatococcaceae; genus Camelimonas; species Camelimonas sp. ID_303_24. Next base: position 179,962 of record NZ_JBLLJM010000002.1, on the reverse strand, counting down.
GCGCATCGCCGACGTCTTCTTCGCCGCCGGGCTGATCCCACAAAAAATCGACGCTACCTCCGCGCCGATCTGGGCGCCGCCGTCCTGAGGGCGGCGGCAGCCGCGCCTGCCTGACGGATCTTTTCGTCAGGCAGGCGACCGGACATTGCCCGGTCTGGCAAGAAATGCGGCCGGCTGCAAATGCGCCCTTCAGGCGCACTCTTCAGGCGCTTTGCCGCGCCGCCATGATCTGCTGGAGTTCGGCCTCGTAAGGCGCGTAGGAATCCTTCAGCGTGGCGCTGTTGAGCAGCATCGTCGCCACGAGATCGTCGGTACCGGCGCGATAGACGCGGGTCAGCACCCAGGCGCTTTCGGTGCGCCGGCTGCCGCTGAGGCCAACGACCTCGCGCTCCAGTTCGTAGGGTTCGCCAACGAATAGCGGGCCATTGACCAGGCGGATTTCCTGGTCGGCGAACAGGCCAACCGCCGGGCCGCGCGCTGGCAGGCGACCATTCTCCGGCGAACCCAGCAGCACGCTGATCATCTCCATCGGGATGATCGCCCGCCCCCACGGATTGTCGCCGGCGACATACCACGACGACGGCTCGGTGATGACTTTAAGCTTGTCGCCAAGGCTGAAGGGATACAGGGCGCCCATGTTCTGGTCCATGGCCATGCGCACCGGAACGCGGCCGCCAAAACGGCCCATCGTCACATCCGCCAGGATCACCAGAACGTCCGGCGCTTTCAGGGTCTGCAGCCGCTGCTCCAGCGCCGTCGGCGGGTTGCCGGCGCCAACCGAGGCGGTGCCGCGCAGCACTTCCTCGCCGTCCTCACGTTGCATCCAGATTTCCGTATGCGTTGCGCCGTCCGCCGGCTTGCGCATGAAAGCCCGGGCGAGATCACCCTCGTAGCAGGGGCTGCGGTAGTGGGCGGAAATGCAGCCGGTTTCGAACCAGGCCTTGCCCCACAGATGCGCGCCGAGCGGCGCGAACTGGCTGAAATGCGTCGGGCCTTCGATGGTGCCGCCCTTGAAGCCCAGCTTCTGGGCGGTGGCGTCATCATGAATCGAGGCGTGATCGTCGTAGGACTGCGCCTGCAACATCTGGCGCGGACCGCGCAGCGGACCGGATATCACCGCGCCGTCATCATGGATTTCGGTCGCAAAAGCTTTCGACATGACGGTTCCTCCCATATCGGCCGGCTCCATCGCTGGCCGTTTTTATAGTGTTTACGCCGTCTCCAGAACCATGCCGTCAAAGGCCGGTGTCACATGCGGCGGCAGCTCCGCCGCCAGCGTCGCGTAATCCAGGTCCGTATGCAAATTGGTCAGCACCGCCCGTTTCGGCTGCACCCGCGCCACCAGTTCCAGCGCTTCCGCGACGTTGAAATGCGTCGGATGCGGCGTGTGGCGCAAGGCATCGACGATCAGCACGTCGAGGCCGTGCAACATGGCGATGCTGTCTTCCGGCATCAGATGCACGTCGCTGGCGTAGGCCAGGCCGTTGAAGCGGAAGCCCAGCGCCGTGGTGTCGCCGTGCAGCATGTTGAACGGCAGCGCCCGCACCGCGCCGCCAGCGCCGTCGATCACCACCTCCGCGCCGACCGTCATGGAATGGCGGCGCAGGATCGGCGGATAGGAGCTGCCGTGCGGCGTGCGGAAGATGTAGTCGAAACGGTCTTCGAGGAAGGAAAAGGTCTTGTCGTCGATCCAGACGTCGAGGCGCCGGCGCATGGCGATGGCCAGGGGGCGCACGTCATCGATGCCATGGGTATGGTCGGCGTGCTCGTGGGTCAGCAGGATGCCGTCAAGCTTGCGCACGTCGGCGTCCAGCAATTGCTCGCGCAGGTCCGGCCCCATGTCGACCAGCACCGTGGTGGCGCCGCCTGTCCCGATCCGCTCCACCAGCAGGGCGCAACGCCTGCGGCGGTTTTTGGGATTGGCGGGATCGCAGGCGCCCCACCCCTGCCCCACGCGCGGCACGCCAGCCGATGAGCCACAGCCGAGAATGGTGACCTTCAGGCTCATGCGCTCCCCCAACCTCTTACTGGTTTCCGGCCTGTTCAAGGGCCGCGGCCTTGTCGAACAGCCGGAAGAAATTGTCCGTCGTCAGCCTGGCCAGCGCCGCCGCGTCCATGCCGCGCACCTCCGCCAGCACCCGCGCCGTGTGGGCTGTGTAGGCCGGCTCGCAGCGTTTGCCGCGCACCGGAACCGGCGCCAGGTATGGCGAATCCGTCTCCACCAGCAGCCGCTCCGCCGGAACCCCGGCGGCGATGTCACGGATGTCCTGCGACTTCGGGAACGTCAAAATGCCCGAGAACGACACATACAGCCCAAGCTCGACGCCGACCCGCGCCAGCTCCGCCCCGGAGGAGAAACAGTGCAGCAGCGCCTTGAAGGCGCCCTTCGCCATCTCCTCACGCAGGATGGCGATCATGTCGTCATCGGCCTTGCGCGCATGGATCACCAGCGGCAACCCGGTGATGCGGGCGGCGGCGATATTGGTGCGGAACACCGCCTGCTGCACCTCCGGCGGGTCCTTGTCGTAAAAATAGTCCAGCCCGGCCTCACCGATGCCGACGCAGCGCGGATGCTGCGCCAGGGCGACGATCTCATCGACGGTAACGTCCGGCTCCTCACCTGCGTGCAGCGGATGGGTGCCGACGGTGAACCAGACGCGCGGATCACGCTCGGCGATCTCGCGGTAAACGTGCGCCTTGCGCACGTTGGTGGCGATGGTCACCATGCGCGTCACGCCGGCCGCCTCCGCCCGGGCCATCACCTCGTCGAAATCACTGGCGAAATAGTCAAGGTGGCAGTGGCTGTCGACAAGCATCAGGAAGCTGCTTCCGTTTCCGGTTCAACATAACGCGGAAACACCGGCGCCGGCGCCGGCAGATGCGTATGCTCGATCAGCCGGCCAACCTGCCCCAGATGCGCGAAGTCGCGCCTGTCCGCGTCAACGGCCAGCAGATCGAGCAGTTTCTCCGCGGCTGCCGGCGTCACCGGCTGGGCCAGGATGGCGACGTTGCGGATCACCTCAGCCGTCACATACAGCACGGTGGCCATGCGATCGGGTTCGGTCTTGCGCAGCTTCCACGGCTCCTGGGCGGCGAAATAGCGGTTGGCCTCGGCCACCACCGCCCAGACCTCCGCCAGGTAGGTATGCAGGGCAAACTGGTCGAGCGCGGCGCGCGCCTTGTCGCGCAGGGCGTCGGCCTGGGCGAGCATGGCGGCGTCTTCCACCGTCAGGCCGCCCGGCTGCGGAATCTTGCCGTGGCAATTCTTCGCCACCATCGACAGCGAGCGCTGGGCCAGATTGCCCAGATCGTTGGCGAGATCGGCGTTGACGCGGTTGACGATGGCCTCGTGGCTGTAGCTGCCATCCTGACCGAACGACACCTCGCGCAACAGGAAGTAGCGCATCTGGTCAACGCCATAGGCCGTGGCCAGATCGGCCGGCGAAATGACATTGCCCAGCGATTTGGACATCTTCTCCCCCTTGTTGAAGAGGAAGCCGTGGCCGAAGACGCGCTTCGGCAGCGTCACGCCCGCCGACATCAGGAACGCCGGCCAGTACACCGCGTGGAAGCGGATAATGTCCTTGCCAATGATGTGGGCGTCCGCCGGCCAGTAGCGCCACCGCGGATTGTTTTCATCCGGGAAGCCGACGCCGGTGATGTAATTGGCCAGGGCGTCGATCCACACATACATGACGTGGCCCGGCGCGTCCGGCACCGGGATGCCCCAGTCCAGCGTGGTGCGGGAGATCGACAGATCCTGCAGGCCGCCGCGCACGAAGCTGGCCACCTCATTGCGGCGGCTGTCCGGGCCGACGAAATCCGGCTGCTCCTCATAGAGCTTCAGCAGGCGATCCTGATATTTCGACAGGCGGAAGAACCAGGTCTGCTCCTCGGTCCACTCCACCTGGGTGCCCTGCGGACCAAGGCGCGTTCCATCGCCCTGCAACGTGGTTTCGCTCTCGTCGTAGAACGCCTCGTCGCGCACCGAATACCATCCGGCGTAGGTGTCCAGATAGATGTCGTCATTGGCGCGCATCCGCCGCCACAGCTCCTGGCAGGCGGCGTAATGGGCCGGATCTGTGGTGCGGAAAAACCTGTCGTAGGACACCGACAGGCCATCGCACATGGCCTGGAACAGCGCCGAGTTCCGGTCAGCCAGTTCGCGCGGCGTCACGCCAGCTTTGGCCGCCGTCTGCACCATCTTCAGGCCGTGCTCGTCCGTGCCCGTCTGGAAATAGACGTCATAACCATCCAGCCGCCTGAAGCGGGCGATGGCGTCGGCGGCGATCGCCTCATAAGCGTGGCCAATATGCGGAGCGCCATTGGGATAGGAAATGGCTGTGGTGATGTAGTAGGTCGGCCGGCCGGCTGCCATCTGCGATAACCCGTTGATTTTGAGCCGGATCCCGGGCGGCGCGGGCCGCCAGGATCCTTCCGGCCAGACCGGCGCGTGCTTACGGGGCGCAGAGCCGCCGGACAGCTTCCGCGAGGTCGCCGAACATGGACATGACCAGCGGCCGCCGATCCAGATTATAGCTTTCCGCCTCGCGCGCCGCCTGGGCGTTCTTCTCCCACACCTCGACCAGGGGCGCAAGGCGACGCGGCCCCTGCCCCGCCTGGCTGCGCACAAGCCCGGAGGTCCAGTCGCCAACGGTTTCAAGCACCGTGCGGAACGCCTCTTCCTGGTCGCGGCCAGTCACCTTGTCCGCCAGCGCCAGGGCGTCGGCGACCTCCATGCGCGGCAGCGCCTCCAGCAACGCGCGCGTCTGGCGGATCAACGCCCGCCGGGTATCATCGAGCATGGCCAGCGCCTCACCCACCGAGCCATGCGCCAGCGTCACCGCCTCCGCCAGTTCAGCCTCCTCCGCATCGCTCCATGGCGCGCCCAGCGATCGCACCGCCCTGGTCACGTCCGCGTCGGCCAGCGGCCGCAGGTTGAGCCGCCGGCAGCGCGAGCGGATGGTCGGCAACGTGCGCGCCGGGGCGTGTGAAATCACGAACACGATGGCGCGCGGCGGCGGCTCCTCGATCGCCTTGAGCAGGGCGTTGGCGCCGGCGACGTTCAGGTCATCGGCGCAGTCAACGATGACCACCCGCCAGCCGCTGGCCGTCGCCCCGAACAGATCGAGCGCCCGGCGCACGTCCGCAACGGCGATTTCAGCGGAGAATCCCTTGCCGTCCTTGCGCGGCCCGCGGCGGATCACCGCCACATCCGGATGGGCTCCGCTGGCGACCTGGCGGAAAACCCGGGCGTCCGGCGGCACATACAGGCTGGTCGCCGCCGCGCCAGACGCTGACGGGTCGGGATTGGCCAGCAGAAATCGCGTCGCCCGCCAGGCGAAGGTGGCCTTGCCAATCCCCGCCGGGCCGCCAACGAGCCATGCATGATGCAACCGGCCGCTACGCCAGGCTTCAAGGAACGCGTCCTCAGCCTCCTGATGGCCGAACAGCAGCGACTGCTCGCGCGGATGCGGCGCGCCAGGATGCTGGTCCGGCCCGATCGCTTCATCCGCTCCGGTTGCCATGCTGCTGTGTCTCCTGTGTGTGACGCGCGCGGTATATCAGGATCGCGGTTCGGGAGGCCGTCATTTTATGCGGCGACCGACTTTTATCGCGTGATCGCCGGCAGCGGCGTCACCGCTTCGCCCAGCCGCTCGTCGACGACCTGAAAAATGGCCGCCTCGACCTCAGGAACGGCCCTGTCCGCATTGACAATGGCGCAGCGCCCTGGTTCGGCGCTGGCGATCTGGTGAAAAGCCTTGCGCAGCCGGGCGTGAAACCCCAGCCCCTCGCTTTCGAACCGGTCAGGCTGGGCGCCGGCTTCGCGACGCGCGGCGGCGCGCTGCAGGCCGATGGCCGGCGGCATGTCCAGCATCAGCGTCAGGTCCGGCCGGACGCCGGCCAGCGTCACCTGTTCCAGCGCCTGCATGACCGCATCGTCAAGCTTGCCATTCGCCCCCTGGTAGGCGCGGGTGGAATCGGCGAAGCGGTCGCACAGCACCCATTTGCCGGCCTGTAACGCAGGGCGGATCAAGGTGTCGATGTGATCGATGCGGGCGGCGCTGAACAGCAGCGCCTCGGCCATGGGGCCAAGCGCGCGGGCGCCGCCGCCCAGAATGTAATTGCGGATCGTTTCGGCGCGTTGCGAGCCTCCCGGTTCGCGCGTCACCACCACCTCCAGGCCGGCGGCGCGCAGCCGCGCTTCCAGCAGCCGGATCTGGGTGGATTTTCCAACCCCCTCACCCCCTTCAAACGTGATGAATCGCCCGCGCAGCTTCGCCCTGTCGCTCATTCGCGCCTCAATGCCTTGCGGATCCAGCCACCCGCCAGCTCAACCGCGCCATCCATAGCCCGTTGCGGCAGACTGCCCCGCGTCACCGCCGTGGCGGCGTAAAGCGGCGTCTCCAGCGCCGGCGCATCGCCGCGCAGCACCACGAGCCTGCCAATTTCCGCGCCCGCCGCAACCGGGGCCTGCACCGGGCCGGTATAAACGATTTGCGCCGTCAGTTTGTCCTCTCCCTCGCGGCGCACCAACACGCTGACAGGCGCGCGGGCCGCCAACGCGACAGAGCCGCTGGCGCCGCCGAACACACTGGCCTCGCCCACCGTCGCGCCCGCCTCGAACAGCTTGCGCGCCTCGAAGGTCCTGTAAGCCCATTCCACCAGCTTGCGCGCTTCATCCGAGCGCGCGGCGGCGGTCTTGAGGCCTGTGAGCACGAACACCAGCCGCTGGCCGTTCTGCACCACCGAGCCCGCCAGGGCGAAGCCGCCGTCTTTGGTATAGCCGGTCTGCAAGCCATCGGCGCCGTTCACCGCCTGCACCAGCGGATTGCGGTTGCGCTGGCGAATTTTGTTCCAGGTGAACTCCGGCTCGCTGAACACCCGGTAAAGCTCTGGCCATGTGGCGATGACATGGCGCGACAGCCGCGCCATGTCGCGGGCGGTCGTCATCTGCCCCGGGTCCGGCAGGCCAGAAGCATTGGTGAAACTTGTCCGGATCAGGCCCAGCTCTTTCGCCTTGGCCGTCATGCGGGCGACAAACGCCGGCTCGCTGCCTGCGATGCCTTCCGCCAGCACGATGGCGGCGTCATTGCCCGCCTGCACCAGCATGCCGCGCAGCAGATCGCCGACGCGCACCTCGCTGTTCAAAATGGCGAACATGGCCGAACCGCCGGATGGCCCGCCGCCAGTGCGCCAGGCGTGCTCCGACACCCGGAACATCGTATCCGGCGTGACCTTTCCCGCAGACAGCGCCTCGAACACGAGGGCGGCGGTCATGATCTTGACCATGCTGGCGGGCGCGAACGGCGCATCAACCGCCTTGTCGAACAACACGGAGCCCGTGGCGTCATCAATCAGGATCGCCTGGGCGGCTTCCGTTTCGAACCCGGCCGGCGTTTTGGCCGCCGCCTCGCGCCCATGCTGGGCGGCCGCTGGCGCGACAGGCAACGCCAGCGTCGCGGGAAGCAACGCGACCACGCCCACAAGCGCACGCGCCGCAGCCTTCGCCCCCACCGAAAAGGTGGCGCGCCGCCCGTCTCGCCGCTTCAGTCCGGATATCATGGCGGACAATCTCATCAGGGGAATGTGCGGCGACCGCGGCGCAAAAACAAGCAGCCCGCAACCGGGCCAGCCGGCGCATCCGGCCCGCCAGAAGCCTGCCCGACGCGCCATGGCGCGATGCGCCGGTCAGCCATGGAAAAGCTTGCCGCCGCCCCCCTCGCCACACGGCAAAATGCGATCCGCCAGAGCATCTGCTGAAGGCGTCAGCCCATCAGAACCCGCCCAGGACAAAGACAACGGGCGCACGCCCCACGCCATTTAGGCCGACAGTATCGTGGTCGCTCACGTCGCCAATGAACGACTGCCAATGAATGACCACGGATGGATGACGCAGTTGCGCGCGGAAACCATGAGCCGACGACTTCGTCGGCCGTGGCTCAGTTCCCCGAAGCCATCATCACCGGACGCACCGGCGGCAACGGAGCCGTGGCCGGCAGCGTCGCGACGCTTTCCTCAACGAGGCCGGCCATGGTCAGGCTGGTCTCGCCGCCCTGGATGTGCGTGGACACCCCGGCCACCTGCGTCTCCTGGATCTGCGCCTCGCCAGCTTGCGTGTCGCGAGCCTGCATCTGTACGGCCGGCGCTCCGCTGACTGGCCCTTCGGCCATGCCGGCGTCGCGCGCGGTCATGCGCGGCGCTTCATGCGCGGATGCTGCCGACCCGCCAGCGCTCGCCACCATCACAGGCGCCAGCACCGGGGTCTGCCGACCGTCCAGCCTCGCCGGCGCGCCGTCGGAAAGCGTCGCGGCCAGCACCTGGTCATCGCTGCCGTTCACCGAGGCCTTGCGGATAAAATCAACCTTCACCTTCGCCGTACCAACCCGCCGGAACTCCAGCAGTTCGGCGGCGCGGCGCGACACGTCGATGACGCGCCGGCCATGGTAGGGGCCACGATCATTGACGCGCACCACCAGCGAAAGCCCGTTGTCCAGATTGGTGACGCGCACATAACTCGGCAGCGGCAGCGTGGGATGCGCCGCAGCGATGGATTCCTTGTCGAACACCTCGCCATTGGCGGTCAGGCGGCCATGAAAATTCATGCCATACCAGGAAGCCACGCCTTTGGTCGAATAATGCGGATTTTCTACGGGCGTATAACGCTTGCCGGCGACCGTATAGGTCTTGCCCACCATGGCCCGGCCGCCGCCCTTGGGCACCGGATCACCCGGGCGCACCACGCGCGGGCTGGAGCTGACGCCATATTTTTTATTGAACCGGTCCTGCTGCCCGCCCTGGCGCTCCACCTGCCCGGCGCAATTGGCCACGAGCAGCGCCGTCGCCGCGACCCCCGCCAGACGCAGGGCGACAACGCCGGCGCTCCGCGCGCGCCCCTGCTCCCCGCAGTCTCCCCACCGGCTGTCACACGGACGCGCTGACCTGGCGGAAGTGCGGATGGATTGCAGGGAATAGCATTCGGGCATGGCCAGCTTGGGCTCGCTTCTGTAGAGGCGCAACAGTTCGCCTGGTCACAGGATTGAAACTGCATTTCCGGCCCAGCGCGTTAACAAAGCCTTAATGCAATGCTCAAATTCAGGATGCGATGGATCAAAATGAACCAACCCGATCGCGCACAGAACCTGGCCTGGGTGGGCATATTTGTCAAAACGGCGCCAATTCGACGCCGGATGGACGCTGCCCCTGCCGGCATTCCTTCGCGTGAACCTCAAGCAGCGAAACATTTTTTCCGAGGCCATGAGCCGCCAGACGTCAACCGCTCCCACCCGCGCCCGACAATCGCCACAATCACAACGGGCCGTTAACCCTTCGACGGCTTTTCCTCAAAATCACGCGCGTTTAACGCTCCCGCCTGCGCCCCCCATCCAGCGTACGCGCGCCAGGCGCCTCGGTCCCCGCGACCGCTCTCGCAAGCAACCACAAATAAATCACATGTTGATTAAAATAATAATATGTAATTAATATTCAAAATCAAGCAACCAGCTGATGGATGCAATCTGGATGGCCAAACGCGCCCTTATCACCGGCATCACAGGACAGGACGGCGCCTGGCTGGCAAAATTGTTGCTCTCCAGGAACTATGAGGTGTTCGGGCTGGCCCGCCGTTCAGGATCAGGCGCTTTCTCCGCCGAACGGCTGGACTGGCTCGGCGTCACGCGGGACATCACAATACTTGAAGGAGATCTGCTTGATCTTTCAAGCCTGTTGCGCGCCATGCAGGACGCCAGGCCGGACGAGATCTACAATCTGGCGGCGCAGTCTTATGTGATGACTTCGTGGCGGCAGCCGCTTCTCACCGGCTCCGTCACGGCGTTGGGCGCGGCCAACATGCTGGAGGCCATGCGCATTGCCTGCCCGTCCGCCCGCTTCTACCAGGCCTCATCATCGGAAATGTTCGGCCAGGCCGCGACCGCCATGCAGAATGAAGCAACGCCATTCCAGCCGCGCTCGCCCTATGCGGCCGCCAAGCTTTATGCGCACTGGATGACGGTGAATTATCGGGAAAGCTTTGGCTTGCACGCCAGTTGCGGCATTCTGTTCAACCATGAATCACCCCTGCGCGGCGCGGAATTCGTGACGCGCCGCATCAGTCGCGCCGTCGCGGCGATCCGTTGCGGCGCGCAGGAGAAGCTGTCGCTTGGCTGCATGGAGGCGCGGCGTGACTGGGGGCACGCCCGCGACTATGTGGAAGCCATGTGGCTGATGTTGCAACAACCCGAACCCGTCGATCTGGTCATCGCCACCGGAACCAGCATGAGCGTTCGCGACATCTGCCGGATTGCCTTTGCCCACGCCGGGCTCGACATGGAGCGGCATGTGACGCACGACCCGGCCCTGCTGCGTCCGGCCGAGGTCAACGCCCTGCTTGGCGACGCCAGCAAGGCCCAGGCGCTGCTTGGGTGGAAACCCCGCTTCAGCGCGGCGGACACCATGCGCGACATGGTCAACGCCGATATCGCACGCCAGCAATATCCGCTGCGCCAGGCAGCCGAATGAGCTGCGCGCGAAAGCGCCGCGACGCCCTGGAGCGCCTCCCCGCCAGATGCAATCATCCGGTCGGTCAGGATTCGCCCAAGACAAAAGCAACTGGAGCATTCAGGGGAAATCCGGTTCCCCCCAAATGCCATACCCCTTTAACTTTACGCGCTTTCGCCCCGAAAGCGGGCTCCTCATTCGGGGAAATGTCTCAGCCCCGCACGCGCCGGCTGGCGCTGAACCATTCAGCGGCGCCCACGGAGCCAGCGACAAACACCCCTGCGATGACTGCGAAAACAATGGACATGGCGCCCTCCTGTCTGATCGGTCATTCCCTGCACAGAACCATGCGCAAAAACCCTCCCGGCCGGCGTGCGCCTCCGCACCCTGCATGGACCGGAAAGTTGCAAGCGATGGCGAAAACAGCTGGTTAAGACCTGGCGGTCTCCCGCACCCAAAGGTATTCGGGGTTAATGAACTGGCGCCCTCCACCAATGGTGGCGATCCGCTCTGGCGAACATACTCAAAGAGTCGTAATTGCGTTTGCGGCCAGCGCGCCCGGGGCTTCGCGCCGCAGCAATGACGAGACAAAAAACAGCAGGAAACGACCATGAAGGCCTTGCGATATTTCGGACCGCGCGACATCCGCTGCGATTCCATGGATGATCCGGCGCTCCAGTCCGATCGTGACGTCATCGTGCAGATGGAAGCCTGTTCGATCTGCGGCAGCGACCTGCATATCTATCACGGCCACGGCTTTTCGGCCGACGTGGGCTTTTGCGTTGGCCACGAGGCCGTTGGCGAGGTGGTGGAAACCGGCCGCGCCGTGCAGCGGCTCAAGGTGGGCGACAAGGTGATGATGCCGGCGGCCGTTGGCTGCGGCGCCTGCCGGTCCTGCCTCGCCGGAAACGTGATCCATTGTGAGTTTGGCGCCGGCGCCTGCTACGGATTGTCGGCGAAGCTCCAGGGCGTGCAGGCCGAGGCATTCCGCGTGCCCGCAGCCGACATGAACGCGGTAAAGATCCCGGAGGGCGTCAGCGCCGAGCAGGCGTTGATGATGACCGACGCTTTGTCCACCGCGTGGTTCGGCGCCCGCAACGCCGACATCCGGCCCGGCTCCAGCGTCGCCGTCATCGGCCTTGGCCCGATCGGGTTGATGGCGGTGGACAGCGCCTTCGTCATGGGCGCCCATGTGGTCTACGCCATCGACCCGGTGGCGGAGCGGCGCGAACTGGCGCGGCAATCCGGAGCCATCGCCCTGTCGCCAGATGAGGCTGTCGACGCCGTGCGCGAAGCCACGCGCGGTCGCAAGGTGGATTGCGTGATCGAGGCCGTGGGTCTCGACGCGACCGTCGATCTGGCGCTGCGCCTCGTGACCCGCCGGGGAACGGTTTCCGTCATCGGCGTCCAGCAGTCGCGCCGCTATGCCTTCCCGCTTGAGCGCGCCTTCGCCGCCGGCCTGACATTCCGCATCGGCACCTGCTCGGTGCCGGAGGAATTGCCGGCCCTGTTCCCGCTGGTGCAGTCGGGCCGCCTGCGCCCGGAGCGTTACATCAGCCACCGCCTGCCTCTTGAGGCTGGCGCCGAAGCCTACCGCATGTTCGAGGCGCGCGAGGCCGGGGTCATCAAAACCGTGCTGACGCGCTCCTGAGAGCCTGCATGGGGAAAGCGCCGCCCGCCAGCGACGCTTTTCGCCCGGGCCGCGCGCCCATTGCGCGCAGTTGCGCTGCGTCAGAAGGAATGCGCGTTTCCGGTGAATTTGCAGCCAGAACCCGCGATCATCGGAAACCGCCGGCATGGCCGGTCTGTCTGCCCTGGTTCGGGATCGACACCGTCACGCGCAGCCCCCCACCAGGCCGGTCATCCAGAGTGATCTGACCGCCATGGGCCACAACCACAGCCCGTGCGATGGTGAGCCCAAGGCCCGAGCCGCCGGTTTCGCGGCTGCGTGATTCTTCCAGCCGGACGAAAGGCTCAAAGACCCGCTGCCGGGCCTCTGGCGGAATCCCGGGCCCCTCGTCCTCAACCGTGACGATATGGTGATCGCCCGCCGTCGCGACGCTCACCCGCGCCACATCGCCATATTTCAGGGCGTTGCCGATCAGATTGGAGAAGGCGCGCTTCAGTGACGGCGCCTGCCCGAGCACCGGGGCGGAGCCAACGCCGCCAAGGGAAACGTCGCGGCCCTGATCCTGAAATTCATCGACGATGGTTTCCACCACGGGGGCAAGATCGACCGGCCGCATGCGTTCATCCGACCGGCCGCCGCGCAGATACGCGAGGGTCGAGTCGATCATCGTCTCCATCTCGTCCAGATCGGCGTCGACCTGACGGCGGGTTGCCTCGTCCTCGAGCAATTCCGAACGCAACCGCAGCCGGGTGATGGGGGTTCGCAGGTCGTGGGAAACCGCCGCCATGGCCTGCATGCGCTCGGTCACGAGCCGCTGGATGCGTTCCTGCATGGTGTTGAACGCCCGCGCCGCGCGCCGCACCTCGACAGGCCCGGTTTCGGCCAGCGGCTGCGGCGCCTGATCAATGCTGAACCGCTCCGCCGCGAGGGCCAGTTCGCGCAACGGCCAGGTCGCCCAGCGCAACAGCAACACCGCCACGCCAATGATGGCGACGCCGACGCAAATCAGCATCGCGAAAACGCCCCAGCCCTCGTATGAGCCAGGCTCCAGCGTGGAGATGGAGAAGTTGACCCAGGAGCCGTCGTCCAGCCGCAGCGAGGCCAGCATCATATGTCGCCAGACGGCGCCAGCGCCGTGATCATGAGCTCCGGCCTGGGCGAAGCCAATCTGCAACGCGTCCGGCGCAAGTCCTGGCGCCAGCTCCCGCAAGCCCGCCGCCATCGTCATGGCGCGCTCGTTCGCCGTCCCCTTGTCCGCGGTCCCCGCGTCCAGTGACAGGCCGGCCCTGCTCCAGTGCGCCTCCAGACTGGCGTCAGACAGGTCGTGGGCCACCCGGCTGCGCTCCGCATCGCCGGAGACGCCCGCTACGGCCCGGCTGATGGACAACATGCGCGCCGCCAGCGCCCTGTCAGAGGCTGAGGCCGCGAGCGTGTCGGCGCCCACCCGCCAGGCCCAGTATCCCAGCGCATGGAAGCCCAACAGCGCCGCGATCAGCACCAGGATGGCCCGGCTGGCGACCGTATCGGGCCAGAGCCTGCGGAGCATCGCCTTCATTAAACGTCTCCGGGCTGGCGTCGCGCCTGCGCGGCCAGCATGTAGCCAGCGCCGCGCACCGTCTTGATGAGCTGGCCGCCGCTGGCGTCGGCGCCGAGCTTGCGGCGCAGACGACTGATCTGCACGTCAATCGTCCGGTCGAAGGGATCGTCGCTGGTCCGCGTCTTGGCGAACTGCATCAGCGCCTCGCGCGACAGCACGCGGTTGGCGTGCTCCACGAAAACCGCCAGCAGGTCGAACTCGCCTGTCGACAGGTCGATCAGCACGCCGGAAGGCGAGAGCAACTCGCGCCGCCGCAGGTCCATGGTCCAGCCGTCGAACGTCACCAGCGCACTGTCAGCGCCCGGGCTTCCGCCGGAACGCGCCGCACGCGCCCGCCGCAGCACGGCGCGCACGCGCGCCAGCAGTTCGCGGGGGCTGAACGGCTTGGCAATGTAGTCATCGGCCCCGCCTTCCAGGCCCCGGATGCGATCCGCCTCATCACCGCGCGCCGTCAGCATGACGATTGGCAATTGCGAGACGGCGCGCACGTCGCGGCACAAATCGAAACCGGAGCGGCCGGGCAGCATCAGATCCAGAATCACCAGGTCAACGCCGCCCTGGGCCAGCGCCGCCATCATGGCAACGCCATCGGCCGCGCCAGCGACCTGATAGCCATGGCGTTGCAGAAAACGCGCCACCAGCAGCCTGATTTCCGGATCATCATCAACAACAAGCACGCGCCCATAGTCCAGCCCGGAGTCCAGGCTGGAATCGCGTTCCGCCGCCTCAGGCGCATGTCGCTCCCGCGCCTGATCTTCTCCAGTGTAATCCGCGCCGGGCGCCGCCGGCCGTTCTGGCTGTTGCATCGCTCTTCACACGTCTCTTGCACGCGTCTCTTGCACGCGTCTCTTGCACGCATCGCTTGCGCAGATTGCTTGCGCAGGCTTCCCGAGCAGGCCTCTTGCGCGCCTGGCGCTCCAGTATCGCGCCCTTGCCTGCCGGCCGCCGGAACATCAGGCCGCAAGGATGCGGCTCATCCTGTCCGGCGGACCATAGCGCGCCGCGCCGTCCGCGGCCCGCGCCGGTTTGAAACAATTTGTAACGGACGCACGGCGCGGCGGATTGCTACCCATTGCAGCAGTCAGGACGGCGCAGCGGTTTTCACGCCCGCGCCAGCCGAAACACCGCCGGGAGGGACAGAAGCGTGCGCGCCGCCAGAGCAGTTTTCAGCGAAGCAACTGCCGCTTCCCGTCAAAAAGATCCGTCAAATCAGACACCTGACGCAAAACCTGCCTCTACCCTGGTCGCGCGCAGCTCCAGGGCGGCTTTGCCGGTCGCGTTGCTGGCGCTCGGCGCCTGCACGGCGCCAACGATTCCCGACAGCCTCGCCCGCCCCGCCAATCCCGACGCGCCGGTCCCGCCGCCTGCCTACCACAGCGTCACCGCTGGCGCGGCGACGTTGCGCCCCACTGGTCCCTTGAACTGGCGCGAAATCAACCGCCGGGTGACCCCGCAGAAGGGACCCGCCACATGACCGGCCGCCCCAGTTCCTCCCTCCCGGGCAATGCCCTTTCCGGCCAGGCAGGCGCTGATTCCAGCGCCGGCGGCCGCATGCAAAACCTGCTCCGGCGCGGCCTGGTCCATGGCCTGGTTTCGGGGGCCGCGTTGCTGCTGGCCGGCTGCGTCGGTTTTTCCGGCGACGGCGGCATGGCGAGCGTGGTCAGCGGCTCCAGCGCCAGCATCGGCAAGGACGTGGTCCGCATCAGCGACGACCAGACTGCCTCCATGGCAAAGGAGAGGGTCGACCGACTGCTGCGCCAGAAACTGACCTCCGACGCGGCGGTGCAGGTGGCGCTGCTGAATAACCGGGGCCTGCAGGCAGCCTTCAACCGCCTTGGCGCCGCCGAGGCGCAGATGGTCGCCGCCAGCCTGCCTCCCAATCCCCGCTTTGGCATATCGAAACTCTCGGGCCGCTTTGAGGTGGAGATCGAACGGCAGATCGTCGGCAACCTGCTGGCGATCGCCACCCTGCCGGCGCGGGCGGAAATCGCCCGCGACCAGTTCCGCATTGCCCAGCAGCAAACGGCCGAGGCCGTGCTGAAACTGGCGGCGGATACCCGCCGGCAATACTGGCGCGCCGTCGCCGCCAACGCCCAGGTCGCGTTCTACCAGCAGGCCAGGGCCGCCTCGACGGCGACGACTGAGCTGTTCCGGCGCCTCGGCGAAAGCGGCGGCGTCAACAAGATCGACCAGGCGCGCGAATTTGCCTTCGACGCGGAGCTCACAGTGCAACTCGCGGAGGCGCGCCGCCGCCAGGGCGAGGAGCGCGAGCGCCTGGTGCGGCAGCTCGGCCTGTGGGGCGCCGACGCCAGCTTGCGGCTGCCCTCGGCCCTGCCGCCGGCGCCGCGCCCCCAGACCGCGAAAGCCATTGAGGCGGAAGCCCTGCGCCAGCGCGTCGACATGCGGATCGCCCGCGACGAACTGGCCATGCTGGCGCGCTCGCTGGGGCTGACCCAGGCCGTGCGCTTCGTCAACGACGTTGAATTGCTGAGTCGGAGGACATACGACCGCGGCCGCGACATCACCGGGCCTGGTTCGGTCCAGCGAGAAACCGCGCGCAGCACGACGCTGGAGCTGGATATCGAGATCCCCATCTTCGACTTCGGACAATCGAAGGTGGCCATGGCGGAGCAGACCTACATGCAGGCGGCCAACCGGCTGGCGGAGAAGGCCGTCAACATCCGCTCTGAAGCCCGGGAGGCCTATGCAACCTATCGCGCCAGCCACGACATCGTCCGGCAATACCAGAACAACATCCTGCCGCTGCGCAAAATCATCCAGGACGAATCCCTGTTGCAATACAACGGCATGCTGACCGATGTCACCGAGCTGCTGACCGACGCCCGCAACCGCATCCTGTCCAATGTCGCCGCCATCAACGCCCAGCGGGATTTCTGGATCGCTCACACCAATTTCAGGCACGCCCTCATTGGCGGCGGCGTGGGAAGCGGCGGCGGGGCGTCCGAAACCGCCGTCGCCACCGCCGGCGCCGCCGGCCATTGAAGGAGCCCAGCCATGACCAATCTGTCCCG
Source organism: Camelimonas sp. ID_303_24 (assembly GCF_053543495.1). Lineage (NCBI taxonomy): Bacteria > Pseudomonadati > Pseudomonadota > Alphaproteobacteria > Hyphomicrobiales > Chelatococcaceae > Camelimonas > Camelimonas sp. ID_303_24. The sequence continues at coordinate 163,206 of NZ_JBLLJM010000002.1, read as the reverse complement.
CAGGGGATTTCTCGGCTCATCGGGGCTGGCCCTGGCGAGCGGCCTGACGGCTGGCGCGGTTTCCGGCCGCGCGGCCTTCGCCAGCGTTCCCGAGGCGCCCACCATGGCGGACGCCGCGACCCAGCCGCCGCTCGCCCCCACCACCGGCCCGGACTACCAGCCCGTCGCGACCCTGAACGGCTGGTCGCTACCGTGGCGGATGAACGGCGACTGGAAAGAGTTTCATCTGGTGGCGGAGCCGGTCGAGCGGGAGCTGGCGCCTGGCATGAAAGCCTATCTGTGGGGCTACAACGGCCAGTCGCCAGGTCCGACCATCGAGGCGGTCGAAGGCGACAGGGTGCGCATCTATGTCACCAACAAACTGCCGGAGCACACGACCATCCACTGGCATGGCCAGCGTCTGCCCAATGGCATGGACGGGGTTGGCGGCCTGACCCAGCCGCATATTCCGCCGGGAAAAACCTTCGTCTACGAGTTCCAGCTCCGGCGCTCGGGCACCTTCATGTACCACCCGCATTCCGACGAGATGGTGCAGATGGCCATGGGCATGATGGGCTTCTTCGTGGTGCATCCGAAGGACCCGGCCTTCAGGCGCGTCGATCGCGATTTCGTCTTCCTGCTCAACGCTTTCGACATTGAGCCTGGCGCCTATGTGCCCAAGGTCAACACCATGCTGGACTTCAACCTGTGGTGCTGGAACAGCAGGGTGTTCCCGGGCATTGATCCGCTCGTTGTCGGCAGGAATGACAAGGTCAGGGTGCGCTTTGGCAACCTGACCATGACCAACCATCCCATCCACATGCATGGCTATGAGTTCAAGGTCTCCTGCACCGACGGCGGCTGGGTCGATCCCGCCGCCGCCTGGGACGAGGTGAGCATCGATTGCGCCGTCGGCCAGATGCGCGCCTTCGACTTCGTCGCCGACGAGCCCGGCGACTGGGCGATCCACTGCCACAAATCGCACCACACCATGAACGCCATGGGCCACTCCGTGAAAACCTACATCGGCGTCGACCAGAAAGAGCTGGCCAAACGCATCCGCAAACTCACGCCGGGCTACATGCCCATGGGCGCGACCGGCATGGGCGAAATGGGCTCCATGGAAATGCCCCTGCCCGACAACACCCTGCCGATGATGACCGGCTTCGCCCAGTTCGGCCCGGTGGAGATGGGCGGCATGTTCTCCGTGGTGAAAGTTCGCGAGGGGCTGGCGAGGACCGACTACAAGGACCCCGGCTGGTACAAAAACCCCGAGGGAACGGTGGCCTTTGAATACCAGGGCCAGCCGCCCGCGCCGGCGCGCGCCGCGCCGCCGGCAACCGGCGCCGGCGCGCCGGCGTGGCGGGTCAAGGATCCGCGCAAGCCGGCGACGGGCGCCGACGGCCAGCCGCGGCCGCCTGGCGGCCACCCGCACTCCGGCCACTGACATGGCGACTTTCTGCCCGGTGAAATCACTGTCGCCAGCATCGGCGCCAACGTCACGCCGGCCCCATCCGGATTTTCACCAGGCCCGGCCAGTTCCGCCGCCATGAGCTGAAAAGCCCGGGCGTCTCAACCATCCACACGCCAGGCGCATTGGGTCTGGCATCACACGAAAGGGACCAGGATGTTCAGAACAGCAGTCACCCTTGCTTTCATCGCTTTCGCTTTGCCGGCGGCAGCGCAATCCGTCAGCGGCGTGGTCACCAAAATCGACAGGGCCCAGGGCAAGCTCACCATCGATCATGGTCCGATCCGCAATCTGGATATGGACGGCATGACCATGGTGTTTCGCGCCGGCGAGCCGGCGATGCTCGAGGGCCTGAAGGCCGGCGACCGGATCCTGTTCGACGCCGATCGCGTCAATGGGCAGATCACGGTGATCAAGCTGCGGAAAAAGGGCTGATCGCGGGACGCGCCCATCTGGTGGCCCGAATGCAGGCATCAGGTGGGCAGCCAGCAATTTGCTGAATTTCCGGCGTAACCTGTGATTTTGGCTTTTACGCTCCCGCGCACTTTGGGAGCGCAACCGTCAAGTTCGCGCCGCGAGGTTCAGGCCACCGGATAAGGCGCAAGCGCGCTGCGGTTTTCATCCACCGCCAGCGTCCGCCCAACGGGCGGAAAGGCGCGCTGGGGACATGCGGGGCGTTCACAGACCTTGCATCCGGCCCCGATGGGCGTCGCGGCTTCCGGATTGTCAAGATCGAGCCCCCGCGCATAGATCAGCCGGCTGGCGTGGCGGATATCGCAGCCAATGCCAACGGCGAATGTTTTGCCGGGGGCGCCAAAGCCGGCGATGCCCCGCCCCACCGTGCGGGCGATCCACAGATAAGCGCGACCGTCCGGCATACGGGCGATCTGGGTCAGAACCCGGCCGGGCTGGGTGAACGCCTCGTAAACATTCCACAGCGGGCAACTGCCGCCGACGCGGGAAAAATGAAAGTCGGTGGCGGACTGGCGCTTGGAAATATTGCCGGCGCGGTCCACGCGCACAAAAAAGAACGGCACGCCGCGCGCGCCAGGCCGCTGCAGGGTCGACAGGCGATGGCACACGGTTTCAAACCCCACGCCGTAGCGCCGTCCCAGTTTCTCGATGTCGTAGGCCTCAGCTTCAGCGGCAGCCAGAAAATCCCCGTAAGGCAACACCAGCGCGCCGGCAAAGTAATTGGCCAGCCCCACCCGCACCAGCCGCCGCGCGTCTGGGCTGGTCAGGACGGGATCATCCGCCAGGCGATCGATGACCGGGCCGAGTTCGAGAAAGGCGATCTGGGCGGCCATCTGGAACGCCTGCTGGCCAAGCTTGAGATCAGCGGAAATGAACAGGGTGCGGGTATCAGGATCGAAACGGCGCTGGTCATCGTCGCTGCCGGTCACCACCACCGCGACGCCGTGCCGGTCGCGGAGCCAGGACACAAGTCCCGGATGCACCGACAGAGGCCCCAGGCCTGCATCGCGATTAAGGCGCTCGGCGGCCTCATCCAGCGCAGCCACATGGTTGCGACGGGCATAGAAAAAGTCCCGCACCTGCTCGAATGGCGCCCGCGCCGGTCCCCCGGCAATCCATTCGTCGCCCAGTTGGGCCGCGAGAGCCTCGCTCTGCTCGACAGCCTCGCGGTAACGGCGATGCAAGGCGACCAGCGTCCGCCCCACCACGGGCATGTTCATCGCCAGCTCACGGATTTCCGCCATGGAAATGGCTTCCGGTCCGTCGGATGCGACGTCGCGCAATTCAGTGATCAGCCGCCCTTCCCCATCCTCCGAGAAGAGCTGCATGTCGACGCCAAAAATGGCGTTGATCCGCAGCAACACCGCCACGGTGAGCGGGCGCTGGTTCTGCTCGATCTGATTGAGATAACTGGGAGAAATGCCCAACGCAGCGGCAAGCTCAACCTGCTTCAGGCTCCGCTCTTCGCGCAACCGCCGCAGGCGGACGCCCATATAGATTTTTCGCATTCACCCGCCAGAGTTTGCTGTTTTTGCAACGCGCTCGCTCCCGACCGCAAAGACTGAACCATACCGGGAAAAAACGAATTCCGACCATCGTAAATTAAGTACATCAAAGCGAAAATATATAACGCTTTCAATCAACCAGATTTCATCGGGAGCCCACAGGCTCCGGCCGAGCCCTGCCGCGCCCGGAGATGCGAATGTTGCAAATTCGCCCGACGTCACCCCCGGCCCTGTCCAGAACCACGACCAGTCCAGATCCGTCCGATCGGGATCCGGTTTGAGGCCGTCCGGCATCAGGTCAGGCGGGAACAGACATTTTGGGGGCTGCCGGCTCAGGCGGGCGGGGCGCTGCCCCAGCCGCTCAAACACGTTACCGCGCGTTATGACCATACGGTCATCAATTGCGCAGGATTCACATATCCTGATGCCAGAATGATGCGGCTGTGACGAATGCCGGCCACCCCTGGGGAATGGCGGATGGGGTGAGATTCGAACTCACGGTACGGTTGCCCGCACGGCGGTTTTCAAGACCGCTGCCTTAAACCACTCGGCCACCCATCCAGCAGGCGCGTCAGCACGGTCGGGACAACGACCGTTACGCCACGTGGAATCCGGCGATGCGCCGGCCAATTCCACGTGACCTTTTGCCGTCGCGACAGGCTGATGGCAAGCCTCAATCGCGCCAGACGGCAAGTCTTTCACAGCACGGGAGACCAACCAGGCCCGCCGCTGCGGGCCGGCCTGGGAAGGACGCGCCGAAAAGACGCTCCACAATGGGCGCGGAGCGTCAGGCGTCTGCCGGGCAAGGGCCTAGCGGTTTTCGCGAGCGTTGATCACGCCCCCTTCGGGGACCCAGCGGTCGCCCTTGAACACCATCATCTGCAAGTCTTCGATCGGGAAATGGTCGGTCGGCGACGTGGTCATCTTGATGCCCTCATACAGCAGATCCGCCTTGTATCCCTTCATGCTGGTCGCGACTTTCATGACGTTCTCATGGGTGAGTTCGTCGCCCGCTTCCTTCAGCAGGTGCACGAGCGCACTGCTGATGGCGTAACCATAGGCATAAAGCGAATTGTTAAGATCGCCATCCGGCATGTATTTGGCCATGAACGCCTTGAAAGCCTTCATATCCGCGTCATTCACGAAGGCAGGATCAGTCGGATCCTTGATATAGGTCGCCGTGATGGCGCCCTGGGCGTTTTCAATCCCGGCCGGGATGATCACCGCGCCAACCTGGGCCGCGACATTGTTGAGGATGTGCACCGGACGCCACTTCATTTCGCCCAGTTTACGCGTTGCCTGCGCGGCGAACTTCGGCGTCGACAGGTTGAGGAACAGATCCGCGCCGGAGGCCTTCAGCTTCACCATCTGGGAATCGACCGTCGCATCCGACAGATCGTAATGCGCTTCAGCCACGATCATCGACGTCTTGTCGCCCAGACCGTCCTTCACGCCCTTGTAGATATCCTTGCCGTAGTCATCATTCTGCACCAGAACGCCGATTTTGGCATTGGGATAGCGCGTCTTGATCAGCTTGGCGTAGGCGCGCCCTTCCGAGTTGTAGGACGCATTGAACGGCATGGTCCACGGGAACTGGGCTGGATCATCGCCAAACCGCGTGCCGCCGGAAGCCAGGAGCAGGTGCGGCGTCTTCTTGGCATTCATGTATTTCATGATCGCCGTGTTCGATGGCGTGCCGACCGTGCCGAACAACGCCAGAATGCCGTCGCTCTCCACCAGCTTGCGCGTTTGCTCAACAGCCTTCGGCGGGCTGTAAGCATCGTCATAGCTCAGGAAGCGGATCTTGCGGCCATTCACGCCGCCCTGCTCGTTGATCATGTTGAAATAGGCCGCGGCGGTCTTGCCGACGACGCCATAGGCGGAAGCCGGGCCGCTATAGGGGACGAAATTGCCAACGACGATCTCCGTATCGCTGGCCCCCCGGCTATATTTCTTTTCGGCGTGAGCCGGGAAAACCGTCGCAAGACCCAGGACGGAAGCCAGACAAATGCCGGCCAACAAGGCGCGCCTGCCACTCTTCAAAGCATTTCTCCCCAAATTATTATGTCAACGACCATAGCATAGTCACCGCCAGCTCTCGCAAGCGCGAAATAAACCGGCGCATGGCCATGAACAGCCAGCCGCATCAACCGTCGCGCAGGACGTTTGATAAAAAAAGATAATTGATAACAATCGCCTGGCGCACGCGACTTTTAGGCGAGACTGGAGCGGCAGCAGACGCCCATCCCTCCGCGGTCCGGGGACCCGGTGGAAAACTGGCCGCGACGTCATCGGCAAACGTCATCGGCAAAAAATCTGCTGGATGACATCGGCTGAATGCCCCCGTCAGCAGCCTCTCGAAAGGCGGGCCGCGAAGTCGGTCTGTCTGGACGAAATCTCGCGCGAATCCTTTACGCGCCGCCAAATGCGCCATGCCGGCAGAAACACGCCGCCGCCGGCCTGCTTCCTCCATCCGCGACCTGCAAAGCTCAAACCGGCGTGACGCAGCCCCCTGCAAGCCATGCAGGCGCTGGCCGGCCTGACCGGAGCTGGATGCGCCAGGTCAATTGGGCTCCCGCCTCAAGCAACGCGCGTAAATACTTCCGGGCCCGAGTGAGGGGAACGGTTTCGCGGGGCATGCGTGAAATGTACGGCTGCCGGCAAGCACAACAACCCCGAAAACGCGCTCAATCTGCATCGATGCACGAGATCGATGCGCGAGGTCGCGTCGGCCGGGAGCCAAAAGACCGGTTGCCGGGAGGGGCTGTACAGGCGGGTGCAACCTAATTCCGAAGGAATATACAGCACGACGATCGCGCGATCGCAGACCTGCGCCCATGCTCACCAGGCGCGTCATGATCAGGCCGCGCGGCGGGCGCCGTGATCTTGCCCATCATGAACCGGCCTGCGAGCGGCCTCTTAAAGCACCTGATTTGCGAAAGGGATGTCCACCCATGCCGGCGCCAAGCGCCAGCCCGCGCCCTGCCTCAGTCCTGGACCAGATCCGCGGCTTCCACCGCAGAGGCGTCATTGCCAGTCGAAAGCGACGGCGCCTCCCGAACGCCTGACAAATACGCGTCGCCGCCCAACATGGGCAGCCGCGCGCGCGGGCGCGACCGCGGCAACGCGCCCAGCAACCGCTCGTCCAGCGTTTCGATAATTTCCGCCAGCTCAGGCTCAGCCACCTGCGCCGCCGCATTGTCCTGAGCATGCCAGACGCAATGACGCTGCCCCTGCTCCGGCCAGTCAGCCTCCTGGCCGCGAACCAGCAAAGGGTAGACCGTTACCGTGCATTGCTGCAGCTGCCCATTCTTGCGCCGTTTGACATATCCATAGACGCCCAATGGCTGCTCGCCCATGCGCCCGCGCAAACCGGCTTCCTCAAACGCTTCCTGCGCCGCTGCCTGCGGCGCGGTCCGGCGCTTCATGGGCCAGCCTTTCGGGATAACCCAACGCCCCGTCTCGCGCGAGGTGATCAGCATGATTTGCAGGGAACCATCGACCAGGCGACGATAAGGAAGAGCGGCGACCTGAGAACCTTCCGTACGCTTCAATCTCCCCTCCTTTCCCACGTCTGGCGCGCGAACCAGCGCCGCTCACGCCATAAACCCGCTGACCGGCCAGCAACCAATCAGACACAAATCACAACCTGACGCCCATCTCACAGATACCAGCCCAAACTGTGGCCGCTCGCCAACAAATATGAAAGCCGGAACGATGGCTGGGGAGAGGCCAAAAGCCGCCATCTGACCTGCGCCCGGCCCACCAGCGCAACGACGCGCCGGGCCTGCCACAAAAAATCGAATCGCATTCAAATAACGCACGTAAAATAGTAAAGTAACAAATATTTACAAGTAAAAATATGACAACGACGGCCCGGGCAATAATACAGCCGCGCCAATCGTTGCATCTGGCATGGTGCGATCGCGTCAGGCCTGCATGACGCCCGGACTTTTGCGCACCGCCGCGATAACCGCGTTCAGCGCATCCTCAGCTTCCTGCGCCTGGCGCAACCCCTGCCCCGCCATGGCGGGATCATCAACAGCCGCCATCAGTTTGCGATATGGCTCGACATTGCGCCCCATGCGCCGGGCGTGAAAGGCGTCGAGATACTCCTGTCCATACACTTCGGCAAGGTGCTCAAGCGCATCCTCAAGCGCCGCTTTCAGAACCAGCGTCTCAATTTTTGACTGGCCCGCGACGCCTGGCCTGACCGGGCCTCCTGTCAAAGGAGCAACGGCCGGCGCAACAGATGCGGCCGGCTCCCTGACCACGACCGGGGCAGTAGGCGCAGGGGCGCGCGTCTCCCCCAGCGCCCGACGATGCAAATACCAGGCGCCGCCAAGAATTGCGGCGAACGCAGCGCCAGTGACGAGAAGGGCGGAATCGCTCAGCATTTTCCCTTCCAGATCGACCGGAAAACACCGGCCAATGCGATTGCGACATAACTGTATTGAATATAGCGCAAGCCAGATCGCCATCAATCTCCCGGCGCGCATTGTTGACATCCGCGCCCCGGGCGGAAGAAACGCCGCCGCGCGATCGGCGCGCCCCTGCCGCCGGCCGCATCGCCAGACTGAATCACAGGGCCGCTTCGCCACGCCGCTTGCGGTTGCAGCGCCGGGCCGGGACGGCTACGAACGGGCCGAGGCTGGAGACTCTCACCTTAGGGGAGGCATCAGTTGCCAGACGTTATGAGCCGCTTCGTCATTGATCCGCCGCCGCAGGCAAGTATCGCCGTTGCCGGCATGTCTGACCGCTTTCCGGTGCGCCGCATCATCTGCGTTGGCCGCAACTATGCGGATCATGCCCGCGAGATGGGCAGCGACCCGGATCGTGAGCCCCCGTTTTTCTTCATGAAGCCAGCCGACGCGGTGACGGACGGCGGCGTCATTCCCTACCCGCCGCTCACCGGCAATCTGCATTACGAGGTTGAACTGGTGGCGGCCATTGGCGCGCCTGGCGACCATGTCGCCCCCAGCGAGGCGCTGGCGCTGGTTTACGGCTATGGCGTTGGCGTTGATCTGACCCGGCGCGACCTCCAGAACGCCGCGAAATCCGCCGGCCGGCCATGGGAATGGGGCAAGGCCTTCGACTTTTCCGCCCCGTGCGGCCCACTGTCCCCAGTCAGCGCCGGCGGCCGCGCAGCCCCGGACGCCCGGCTTGCCCTGACGGTCAATGGCCAGTTGCGGCAAACCGGCGTGATTGCGGACATGATCTGGTCCCTCCCCGAGATCATCGCCAATGTTTCCAGCGCCATGCGTCTGGCGCCTGGCGATCTCATCTTCACCGGCACCCCGGCGGGCGTGGGGCCCCTGTTGCCCGGCGACGTTGTGGCGGCGCGCATCGACGGTCTGCCGCCGCTCGATTTTTCCATTGCGCCCCGCGCCTGAACGGGACATGCAGGCGGCCATGGCAAACAGCGCGAAGCCCCCGTCGTCCCCTGCCGCCGGCGCGGTATCCCCCGCCCCTCCCGCCGAGGCGTTGCGGCAGGCGATGCGCCGCGTCGCCAGCAGCGTGGCGGTCGTCACCACCCGGCTGAATGGGGTCGATCACGGCATGACCGTCACGGCTTTCAGCTCCGTGTCGCTCGATCCGCCGATGGTGCTGGTGGTCATCAACACCACCGCCTCGCTGCACGATCCGCTGGTCCATGGCGATGGCTTTTGCCTGAACATCCTCGACGCCTCCCAGCAGGATATCGGCGAAGCATTCGCCAGGCGCGGAGCCGGCCACAGCCGCTTCGCCACCGGCCGCTGGTTCCGGCCGCACATCAACGGCCAGCCCGCGCCGGCGCTCGCGCTGGACGGCGCCCAGGCCTGGGTGCAGTGCACGGTCGACACCATCGTCACGGCCGGCACCCATTCAATCATCACCGGCCGCGCGCGCGCCGCCAGTTCAGCGGAGGCCGGCCAGCCGCTGCTCTATCTGGACGGGGCGTTCGGACGCCCGGCCTGGGGCGCGCCGGATCAATCCTGAACAGGCGCTGGGCCGATATGGCGCCCGGAACCCCGGCGCGGTACAACCCTGTTTCCAGAGTTTATGTGCGGCTGGCATGACCGTAACGGCGACCAGGCGCGCGGCGACAAGACACTGCCCGGGAGGTTCCCCTTGAGCGTCGACACAATTCATGGCGCGCGCGCGCGCCGCAACACCATTTCTGACGCCATTCGCCGCTCCGCCCTGCGCATGGGCGACGCGCCGGCGCTCACGTTTTCCGACAGGACCTGGAGCTTCCGTAGCCTGGATCAGGCCATCGACAGGGTCGCGGACCGCCTGCTCGGGCTTGGCCTGAAGCGCGGCGAGCGCGTTGGCGCCTACGGCCGCAATTCCGACGCCTATCTGATCCTGTTTCTCGCCTGCGCCCGCGCTGGCGTGGTGCATGTGCCGATCAATTACGCGCTCACCGAGACTGAGCTTGCCTATATCGTCGGGCAGGCCGGCGTCCGCACGCTGATCTATGACAGCTTCCTGGCCAGCAACGCGGAGAAGATGCGGGGCAGGCCCGGCCTCGACTTTATCGGCACGTTCGCTGACGGGGGCGACATCGACGTTCTGGCGCTGGCGACGGACAGCGCGGTCATCGATCCGGTCGACGTCGAGCAGGACGAAAACGACCTGGCGCAGATCACCTATACCTCCGGCACCACCGCCATGCCCAAGGGCGCGATGATGACCCATCGCGCCCAGATGTATGAATATTTCAGCTGCATCAACGATCTGGAGCTGTCGCGCGGCGACCGCTGGCTCGCCGCCCTGCCCCTGTATCACACGGCGCAAATGCACTGCTTCACAGTGCCGGCGCTGATGCTTGGCGCCTTCACCGTGCTGATCGAGACCCCGGTTCCCGAGCAGGTGCTGGAGTTGATCGAACGCCATCGCATCACCTCTTTCTTCGCCCCGCCCACCGTGTGGATCAGCCTGTTGCGCAACCCGGACTTCGCGACGCGCGATCTCGGCCAGCTCAGGAACGTCTATTATGGCGCCTCGATCATGCCGGTGCCGGTGCTGCAGGAACTGCGCCAGCGCCTCAACGGCGCCCGCGCCTTCAACTGCTATGGCCAGAGCGAGATCGGCCCGCTGGCGACCGTGCTGCGGCCCGAGGAGCATGACGCCCGCCCGGCATCCGCCGGCCGGCCGGTGCTGAACGTCCAGACCCGCGTCGTCGACGAGAACATGAACGACGTGGCGCCTGGCGTTCAGGGGGAGATTGTCCACCGCTCGCCGCAGCTGCTGCTGGGCTATTGGGACAAGCCGGAGGAGACGGCGGAAGCCTTCGAAGGCGGCTGGTTCCACTCCGGCGACATCGGCGTGCTGGACGAGGAAGGCTACCTCTACGTGGTCGATCGCGTGAAGGACATCATCAAGTCCGGCGGCTCCATGGTGGCGAGCCGCGAGGTCGAGGAAGTGCTGTTCACCCACCCGAGCGTCTCGGAAGTGGCGGTGATTGGCCTGCCAGATCCGAAATGGATCGAGGCGGTGACGGCGGTGGTGGTGCTGCGCGACGGCCAGGCCGGCGACGAGCAGGCCCTGATCGCCCACGCCCGCGAGAAGCTCGCCCCGTTCAAGGTGCCGAAGCGCGTGGTCTTCGTCGACAATTTGCCGCGCAATACCGCCGGCAAGCTGCTGAAGCGCGAACTGCGCGTGACGATGGCCGACTGACCAGATGGCGGGCTGATTCAGTTTCGCAGGGCAACCAGGGGGCAGGACCCGCTTCCGCCCCAGCAGCCCCCTGTCGCAGCCCTGACGCGAACATGACAATGGCCGGGTTATCCCGGCCATTTTTGTTTCCGGCTGACCCTCAGTCCAGCGGATGGATCAGGCGCGAACTCACGGCGATCCGGTTCCAGACGTTGATGGTCCCAATGGCCACGGTCAGGCGCGCCAGATCCTCGTCGGAAAACACGCCGCGCGCCTGGTCGTATACCGCATCCGGAACGCCGGTCTGCGCAACAAGCGTAACGCTTTCCGTCCATTCCAGCGCCGCCCGCTCCCTGGCGTCGAACAGCGGCGATTCCCGCCAGACGGAGACCAGATGCAGTTTCCGGTCCGGCAGCCCGGCGGCGAGCGCCTCCTTCACATGCATGTCGACGCAATAGGCGCAGCCATTGAGCTGCGAGGCCCTGATCTTGATCAGGTGCAACAGGTCCCTGTCGAACCCCGAGTTCAGGACCGCGACCTCAAGCCCATAGACGGCCTTGTAAAGCGCCGGAGCCGCCGTGGCGATGTTCATCCGTTGCTGCATGTTCCGCTCCTTTCAGGGATCGCGCCAGACGCCATGCCCGACGCCGCGTCAGGGATGGCGCGTCCGCCGCGTTAATCGTCGATATTTTGTATCCATGATAAAAACAGGCTATAATATCCCTGTCAAGCGCGGGGAGGATCTCTGGTGCGACGGTTGGGAGACGGAGTTGAAGCGGCCATGCATTGCGCCCTGGTGCTGGGAGCGCTGCCGGACGGCGCGGTGATGTCGGGGCGAGACCTGGCCGTGCTGTACGATCTGTCCGAAAGCTATTTGCTGAAACATCTTCGCGCGCTGACCGCCGCCGGCGTCACCGAGGCGACCCCAGGGCCGCGCGGCGGCTACCGGCTGGCCCGCAAACCGGCCGACATCACCATGCTGGATGTGGTGGAGGCCATTGATGGCCCCGGCCCGGCGTTCGTGTGCAAGGAGGTCCGGCAATGTGGGCCGGTCGCCAGCAAGGAGCCCTGCAATTACAAAAAGAGCTGCCTGATCAAGGTGCGCATGCTGCAGGCCGAGAAGCTCTGGCGCGACTCCCTGCGCGGCCAGACCCTGGCTGACCTGGCCCGGGACTCCGCGCCCATGATCGACGACGCCACCAAGCGCGCCTTCGCCGCTTATGTGGAGGCCGCGAAACGGTAGGCGAAAGACGCCGGCACCAACCGTTTCAGAACAAGGGCCTGAAACAATATCCGCTCCAGGCGGCGCGTGTTTATCCTGCCCTCATGGCATGGCGCGCGTTCCGGATGCCAGCCACACGGCATTTGCCGGGCGAACCGCGAACCCCGCTCACGCCCGCCTCCCATGACAACGGCAGCCGAAGCCTATCCGCCGCAACGGCTGGAGCGCGCCAGATCCGGCGCGAACACTGCCATCGGCGCAGACAAAAGCCCCAACGGTTGATCCGTCGGGGCCGTTTGCATCACAGGCTGGAACGTCGCGCGTTCTGGAATGTCACGCGTTCTGGAATGTCACGCGTTCCTGGGCCTCAGATCACTTCTTCCACTCAGCGACGACGTCGGCCAGCTTCGCGGCGCCCACCGGGCGCACGTTGGAGGGCGTCGCCGAGAAGCGCGGGGCCGGAGCCGGCTGCACGACGCCGCCGACTTCCACGAACGTCTGGCGCGCCTTGAGGTGCGGATGCTCGATCGCTTCCGACATGGTCAGCACCGGGCCATAGCAGATGTCGGTGCCTTCCATGATGGCGTTCCACTCGGCGCGGGTCTTTGTCTTGAACACCGCGGCGATTTTGGCCTTCTGCTCGGCCCATTTCGACTGGTCCTGCTGGGCGTCGAACACCTGTTCGGACAGGCCGGCCTTCTCGCGCAGCAGCGCGTAGAACTGCGGCTCGATCGAACCGATCGAGACATACTCGCCGTCGCTGGTCTCGTAGGCTCCGTAGAACGGCGCGCCGCCATCGAGGAAGTTGGACTCGCGCTCTTCCTTCCACATCTTCTGGGCGCGGAATTCGTAGAACATGCTCATCAGCGACACGGCGCCGTCGCACATGGCGGTGTCGACCACCTGGCCCTTGCCGGTGGCGCGGGCGTTGATGACAGCGGCGAGAACGCCGACCACCAGATACAGGGCGCCGCCGCCGAAATCGCCGACCAGGTTGAGCGGGGGCACCGGGCGGCCATCCTTCGGGCCGATGGCGGCCAGGGCGCCGGTGATCGCGATATAGTTGAGGTCATGGCCGGCGGCCTGGGCCAGCGGGCCTTCCTGACCCCAGCCGGTCATACGGCCGTAGACCAGCTTCGGGTTGCGCGCCAGCACAACGTCCGGCCCGAGACCCAGACGCTCCATGACGCCTGGACGGAAGCCTTCGATCAGCGCATCGGCGCTGTCCAGCAGCTCCAGGACGCCCTCGATGCTCTCGGCGTTCTTCAGATCGACGTCGACGACGCGGCGGCCGCGGGCGCTGAACTTCTGGGCGGTGAACTTCGAGCCCACGCGGTCGAGACGGATCACGTCCGCGCCCATGTCGCCGAACATGCCGGCGGCGAACGGACCCGGACCAATGCCGGCGAACTCAACGATGCGGACACCCTTGAGCGGGCCAGTTGCTTCAGTCGTCATGCTGTTCTCCTGAGGTATTTGCCGGGTCACGCACCGCGCCAGAACTGGCCAGCTTCAGCGGACCCACTTTGGATTGTTGATCTGCAGGGCGCCTTCGCAGGTCTCGCGCAGGTGCTGCGCCAGCCCCTCCGTGCGCCAGTCGAGCACGCCCTCGCGGATCGCGTCGGACAACGCCAGTTCCATCGCCTCGCGGCTGTCGCCGGCAACGAACTGCTTCAGGCGCCCGGCCTCCGCAGCGTCAAGATCCTTGCCGAGCAGCAACTCGCGCTCGACCATCGCCAGCACGTTAGCGGCGACCCTGACATTGAACCAGCGCGCGCCAGTGGACTCGGGCAGGATTTCCCGCTCGAGAAACTCACGCACGACAGCCACCAGATCGGAAGATTGCGGCAGACTGGACGGCATCTCAGCCCCTCCGTGTCAGATACTGGTAGAAATCATACAGCGGCTCTTCCATGCGGCGGCCGATGGCGAAAGCCTCAACCGTGCGCTCGGAGGCGTCGCGCTTGTGCGCCTGGCCCTTCAGCAGGCACATCACCGCCCATTTCACCGAGCCCCAGGCTTCCCAGAACTCCAGATGGGCCGGATCAACCTTGCGCCCGCTGGCGGCCTCGTAGCCGGCCACCAGATCCTCGCGCGTTCCCACGCCGCCGACCGGGTGCTTGCCGCCGAAGCGCCAGGTGTTGGTGCACAGCCAGCCAAGATCGGCGATGGGATCGCCGACGCAGGCCAGCTCCCAGTCGAGCACGGCGCGAATGCCTTCCGGGCCACAGATGATATTGCCCATGCGGAAGTCGCCATGGACCACTGAATCAGGAACGCCGCGCGGCAGGTTGGCCTCGGCCCAGGCGAAGGCGACGTCCAGCGCCGGAATCGGATAGCCGAAGCCGTGATAGATCTGCTTGTACTTCGCCACCTGCACTTCCGCCCCAAAGGACACGAGGAATGGCAGGCTGGCTGGATCGATGCGGTGCAGTTTGCCGACCGCCTCCCCGCACTGATACGCAAACTTGCCGCGCAACTCCGCGTATTCCGGCTCGCGCAGCAGCTTGCGGGCAATGGTTTCGCCAGGCACGAAATCGGTGATGTGGCCCGCGCCAAGGCCATCGCCGGCATCGAAGGCGACGCGCACCGGCGGCGTGGGCACGCCGGCGGACATGCCGGCCAGCATGAGCAGGGTTTCATTGCGGCCAGCGACGCGCGGCATGCCGGCGCGCGGATGGTCGCTGTCCACGGAAGGCAATTCACCGACCATCTGCAGGATGTAGTCGCGCCTGTCGCCATCGACGACAGACGAGAATGCCCAGGTCTGTTTGGTTGCGCCGCCAGTCAGGCGACGCAACTCAAGGATTTCGCCGGCGCCGCCGATACGGCGGGCGACAACGCGCCCAAGCCGTTCAGCGAGCTCCGCCTGCGAAAAAGGCGCGTTGGAGGTCATGAGACGTTGCTACCGTTTCACTTGTTGGTCGGGCGACGGGCGTCGGCCTCGATCTTGGTGAATTCCGCCTTCCTCGGGCCCATGTAGCCGAACAGGTAGCCGGCGACCTTGCGCATCTGGATCTCTTCCGAACCCTCGGTGATGCGGTAGCGGCGGTGGTGGCGGTAGATGTGCTCGAACGGCTTGTGGCGGGAGTAACCCATGCCGCCGTGCACCTGCATGGCGCGGTCAGCGGCTTCGCAGCACAGGCGGTTGGCCCAGTAGTTGCACATGGAGACCTTGTCCGAGAGCACCTTGGCCACTTCCGGCTTCGGCATCTGGTCCATTTCCCACGCGGTCTTGCGGATCAGCTGGCGCAGGCCTTCAGCCTGGGTGGCCAGTTCCACCAGCGGGAACTGGATGGCCTGGTTGGTGGAGAGCGCTTCGCCGAACGGCTGGCGCTGGCGGGCGTATTTGACGCTCTCGTTGATGCAGTAGACAGCCGCGCCGAGCGATGACGCCGCCTGGCGGATGCGGTTTTCGTGCACGAAGTGCTGGGCAAGGGCGAGGCCGCCGCCCACCGGGCCAAGAATGGCGCTCTCCGGCACCCAGACATTGCGGATCGTCATGCGCGGATGATCCGTCGGCATGTTGAACGTCCACATGTACTCGTCGATGGTGATGCCCGGATCGTTGGCCGGAACCAGGAAGGCGGTGATGCCGGAGGCGTCGCCATCCTTGCCGTGGCTGCGGGCGAACATCATGCAGTGGGTCGCCACATGCATGCCGGTGATCCACATCTTTTCGCCGTCGATGCGCCAGCCGGCGACGCCGTCGCGGGTTTCGGCAACCG
Organism: Camelimonas sp. ID_303_24; assembly: GCF_053543495.1. Taxonomy (NCBI): domain Bacteria; kingdom Pseudomonadati; phylum Pseudomonadota; class Alphaproteobacteria; order Hyphomicrobiales; family Chelatococcaceae; genus Camelimonas; species Camelimonas sp. ID_303_24. The sequence continues at coordinate 147,186 of NZ_JBLLJM010000002.1, read as the reverse complement.
CATGCGTTTCCATGTGGGTGGCGTCAGAGCCGTGGTGACGGTCGGTCAGGCCGAAGGTGATGCGGGCGCGGCCGTCGAGCAGCTTGGGAATCAGGTCCTGCTTCTGCTCATGGGTGCCAAAGTCGCGCAGGATCAGCACGATCGGCTGGTTGCCGACGATGGAGTGCTCGTTCTGCAGGTCGTTGTGCAGGCCCAGGCCCTTGGAGGCGAAGTGCTCGCGAATGATCGCCATGCCGAGGTTGGTGCCGTCCTGACCGCCGAACTCCTTCGGCAGGGCGTAACGGAAGTGGCCAGCCTTGTCGGCCAGACGCTTGACGCGGGTCAGCAGCTCTTCCCACTCATGGCGCGGCAGGCCCTGGTTCTCGAAATCGGTGCGGGCATACTCGCGACGATGATCGAAGAAGCGAATGTTGTCGTCGGAGTTCTCGATCGGCTTGATCTCGTCCTCGATGAACTTGTCGAGCACGTCCAGATACGCCTTGATGTCGGCCGGAATGTTGAAATCCATACCTTTTTCCTCCTCAGGCGACGCAAGCGTTGCGCCGCCTTCCTCCCATGCGCCCGAGCGGGCGCTCATATGGCCACAGATCTGGCCCCTTGCCCCAGCGCCATGAAAGGCGCAGCGCCAGGAGGCCGCCGTCGCATTTTTTTGCCCTGGCCGAAGGATGATGCCGGCGGAGCTTGACAACATTGACCAAACGATCGTTAGAATTTCAAGTGTGTATATGCAAGGAACTGCGAATGCCGGGCGGCGGGCTGTGAACAGACCGCCGGCGTCGTTTTGCGTTTCTGGCGTGCTGCCGCCTGCCCTTCCGTGGGGCCTGGCCGCATGGCGCCCCCGGGGCGCCTTGACGTGCGGTCCGCGCGGCAACAAATCCTGACCCAGCGGCGTCGGCCGTATGGCGCAGACAAGGGCCAGACAGGTCCGTGGGAGTGAGAAAATGGCAGAAGCTTATATCGTTGCAGCGGCGCGCGTGGCCGGCGGTCGCAAGGCTGGTCGTCTGAAGGACTGGCATCCGGTGGATCTGGGCTCGGAAGTCATCAACGCCCTCCTCGACCGCACCGGCATTGATCCGAGCCGCGTCGACGACGTGATCTGGGGCTGCGTCGGCCAGGCTGGCGAACAGGCCACCAACGTCGCCCGCAACACCGTTTCGGCCTCGCGCCTTCCGGAAAGCGTTCCGGCCACCTCGGTTGACCGTCAGTGCGGCTCTTCGCAGCAGGCCCTGCACTTCGCCGCCCAGGCGGTGATGTCCGGCACCCAGGACATGGTTATCGCCGGCGGCGTTGAGTCGATGTCGCGCGTGCCGATGGGTCTTCCGGCGATCCTGCCGATGAAGAACGGCTTCGGCATCTACAAGAGCCCGCGCATGGAAGCCCGCTATCCGGGCGTGCAGTTCAGCCAGTTCGCCGGCGCCGAAGCCATCGCCATCAAGCACGGCCTGACCAAGGACGCCATGGACGAATTTGGCTACAACTCGCAGCTCAAGGCGATCCGCGCCGCCAAGGAAGGCGCCTTCAAGAAAGAAATCGTTCCGGTCGAAGTCACCCTCGATGACGGTTCGAAGATCGTGCACGAAATCGACGAGGGCATCCGCTACGACGTCACGCTCGATGGCGTGAAGGGCGTGAAGCTGCTCCAGGAAGGCGGCCGCATCACCGCCGCCACGTCCAGCCAGATCTGCGACGGCGCAGCCGCCCTGCTGGTGGTCAACGAAAAGGCGCTCAAAGAGCATAACCTGACCCCGATCGCCCGCGTGCACCACCTCACCGTGGTTGGCGGCGACCCGGTCATCATGCTCGAGGCCCCGATCGAAGCGACCCGCGTCGCCCTGAAGAAGGCCGGCATGTCGATCAACGACATCGACCTGTACGAAGTGAACGAAGCCTTCGCTTCCGTGCCGATGGCGTGGCTGAAGGAGCTTGGCGCCGATCCGGAGCGTCTGAACGTCAATGGCGGCGCCATCGCCCTCGGCCACCCGCTCGGCGGCTCGGGCGCCAAGCTGATGACCACGCTGCTGCACGCCCTGCAGGCGCGCGGCAAGCGCTACGGCCTCCAGACCATGTGTGAAGGCGGCGGTCTCGCCAACGTCACCATCGTCGAGCGCCTCTGACTACACCCATCCTTCGCGGATGGAGCGGGACGCCGGAACTATCCGGCGTCCTTTATTTTTTTCATACACTTGTCATGAAATTTTTATCCAGAACATGACAACATCCCGCCAACCGGCCTTCCAGGTCCATTGAAGTCACCCAGCCCCACGGGATGTCAGGATTCAGATTAAATTTCTCCAATAATAATTTGTTTTATATATATAATGTGAATTGTTCGTCGACCTTTCCCTGGCAACCTCTCACGCCAGGAGCTCTGCCGCCGACTTGACCTGAACCCGTTCCATCGCGCCAATGGCACACCCATAAAAAAATCGGGAGGAAACCAGCCATGTCGCCGACGCCAGCCGCCAATCGCCAGATTCTGTTGCTTGAGAAGCCGACAGGAAAGCTGGCCCCCCACCATTTCGGGCTGGTCGACGGCAAGGTCCCCAGTCCGGAAAACGGCGAGGTGCTGCTGCGCGTGCTGATCGTCTCGCTCGATGCGGCGAACCGGGCGTGGATGCAGGCGGCCACCTATCGCTCCGAGTTGGGCGCGGGCGCGGTCATGGCCGGCGGCGCGCTGGCGGAGGTGGTCGAATCGCGTGCTGACGGCTTCAAGCCTGGCGACCTGGTTTTCGCTGACACCGGCTGGCAGGAATACGCCGCCGTTCCAGCCAGCGGCCTGACCCGGCTGGAGCGCTCGGGACCGCTCAGCCATCTCATCAGCCTCTACACAATCCCCGGCCTCACTGCGTATTTCGGCCTGCTCAGGGTCGGTCAGCCGAAGCCCGGCGAAACCGTGGTTGTCTCCGCCGCCGCCGGCTCCGTGGGTTCGCTTGTGGGCCAGATCGCGAAAATCCACGGTTGCCGGGTTGTTGGCGTCGCCGGCGGCGCTGAAAAATGCGACTGGCTGGTTCGTGAACTCGGCTTCGATGCCGCGGTCGACTACAAGGCTGGCGACTTCCACAAGGCGCTCAAGGCCGCGACCCCGGATGGCGTCGACGTCTATTTCGATAATGTCGGCGGCGATGTGCTGGAGGCCATGCTGTTCCGCATGAACGAGCGCGGCCGCATCGCCTGCTGCGGCGCGGTCTCCCAGTACGACACGGCCTCGCCACGCGGCGTGCGCGGGGTGCCGGGCCTGATTGTCGTCCGCCGCCTGCGCATGGAAGGCTTCATTGTCCATGACTTCTACGACGACGCGCCCGCCGCCCTCGCCGATCTGCGCGCCTGGGCCGCGTCAGGCCAGCTCAAGGTCCAGGAAGACATCATTGACGGTCTGGAAAACCTCCCGGCAGCGCTGATCGGCCTTCTGGCCGGCGAGAATCGCGGCAAGCGCATGGTCCGGGTGGTCACTGACCGGGAATGAGCATGACGCCCAGGCGCGCCATTGGGCCTTGGGCGGCCGCCCAGGCGCCGCCGGGGCGGCCCTTAACTTTGGGGATATGGGGCAAAACATCGGCCCGCGCGCCAGATTTTTCTCCCTGACCTCCGTGTTGACGCATTTTCCTTCAGGAACATGATATCCACGTATCGGGTAAGATGTTCCAGGAAGGCTCATGCGCCGACGCAGCGTTCTGATTCTGACAGCCGTCGGCCTGGCGGCCATTGGCGTCGGCATGGCGCCATGGACCCTGGCCGACGATCATGCCACCCGGCAGATCAGCAAGCATGTGAATGCGCTCACAGGCCTCGGGCTCGATGTCCGGGGTCCGGTCACCCTCGCGATTCTTCCGGCGCCGCGGATCAAGTTTGAAGATATCGTCCTGGCGACAGCAGACGGAGCGACGCGCGTGACGGCGCGGCAGCTGCGCGGGCAGTTGCAACTGGCGCCGCTGCTCTCCGGACGTTTCGTGCTGGCGGATGCAACGCTGGTCGATCCGGCGGTCCGCGCGGGCGCCGGGTCTGTTTCCGGAGAGAATATCTGGACAGGCGCGCTGGCTGCGCTCGCCAGCGCCTATCGTCGCGCCAGCGGCGGCGCCCCGCACCTCAACCGTCTGACGGTGATCGGCGGCGCGTTGACGGAAGCGGACGCAAAGCGGCCGCAGGCTGAGAATATCAACGCCACGCTTGCCTGGACCTCGCCCGAGGCCCCCCTGTCATTGTCCGGCAACGCCGTCTTCAACGGCCAGGCGGTGCAGTTCAGCCTGGGCGGCCTCGCGCCGCGCGCCATCGCCAGCGGCGGCGACACCGACCTCACCGCCCGGCTTGCCAGCGAGTCCCTCAACATTGAACTGCGCGGCGCCCTAACCGATGGCGGCCGCCGCTTTGACGGCAAAACCCGGATCGCCGCCGACAGTCTCTCCCGGGTGAATGACTGGCTGGACCTGCGCCTGCCGCTGACCGGCGCCGCCACAACCCTGTCGATCGACGCCACCTGCAGCCTGACCTCCAGGGGAGTGGCCCTGACCTCGGCGGCCCTGAACATCAATGACAATGCCCTTGAGGGAGCGCTCAGCCTGCGCGGCGGCGCAAACGGGTTGAGCCTCAGCGGCACGCTGGCGACCGATGACCTGGATGTGGGAGCCGCCCCGGAATTCTCCCGGCAGCTTGGCGTCGCCATGATGTCGCCGGATCGCTGGCGCGCATGGGATATTGACCTCAGACTTTCAGCCGGACGGCTGCAACTCCCCGATAAAATTGCCGCCCGGAATGTCGCCGCCAGCATGCTCCTGCGCAACGGCAGGCTGGAGGCCGTCCTCGGCATCGCGGAGGCTTTTGACGGTCGCCTGAAGGGGCGCATGACCATCGTCCCCGCCAGTGGGAACGGGGTGGAGATCCGCGCCCAGGCGTCAGGGGATGGCATTTCCGCCAGCCAGCTTTCCACCCTCGTCGCCGGGACAGAGCGCATCGCCGGCAACGTATCCGGCGCCTTCATGCTGGAAACCCGTGGCGTCACGGCGACGGAACTGCGGCAGAGGATGGATGGCCGCGGCCACCTGCAGATGGGCGAAGGCGAATTGACCGGCATCAGCCTCACAGGTCTGGCCGACCTGAAAAAACGCTCCGCCGAACTGGCCGGGTTGCGCGGCAGAACCAAATTCTCCAGCCTGAGGGTCAACTGGATGCTGAACGGCGGCCGCGTCCTCATTGACGAAGCCCTCATTCAGGGAAGCCTCGCAAGCCTCCGCCTTACGGGCTCCCTGGACGCCAATGGCATTCTGGCGCTGGCTGGCTCCATCCCTTCCGGGACGGGGGCTGAAACCGCGCAGTTCCAGATCACGGGTCCCTGGAAGACGCCAACGATCGCCCCGCTTCCCCCAGCCGCCCCCAAACCGGACAACGCCTCCCCCTGAACGGCGCCGGACCTGAACAGCACACTCACCTGAACAACGCACCGTCAGGCGAGGCGGACGTATCGCCCGGCCAGACAAGGGACGCCATTCAGGAATGGGGCGGCAGGCGCGATGCCCTGATTCGAAAGGATGCGGCGCGTCCGGCCTGGCGAGGCATGAACCGCGTGCGGCATGCCCCGCAAGGGCAAGCCGCGCAAGGACATGCCGCGCGCATTCAGGTCATGCGGTCGCGGATGCGTAGCAGCTTCGGGCTCCGGCAACGGACCATGCGCCAGGGCCTGGCGCGCCGTTCTCAGCCAAACTCATTGACATAGAGACGGCCGGAAGTTTTGCCGGGAGCCGCCTGGACCTGAGAAATGCCATCAGCCAGCACAAACCAGGCCTGCCGCGCGCCCACATCCAGCTGGCGACGGCTGCCATCCACATCTTCAAGGCAGATCGTGCAATCATGGGTTGCGAACAGTCGCAAAAACATGGCGAGCGGCCGCACATTGGCAGGCTCAGATCCGTTGGCTCCAATCCGGATGGTATGACTCTGCAAAACGCTCAGATGGCGGATTAAATGCAAGGGGCTTTCAAACGACGGCCACACGACAATACTCCGTGTTGATATCGGCGTTGATATTGGCAAAGTATGTTTGGACTGATGTTACGCGCGGACAGGCGTCACTGCCGGCGCGGCGAAACAGACGCCGCAGCGCATCGCGGATCAGCAGGGGCGCCGGGGGATTGCGCCCCATGCGCTACCCGGTCCTGCAGCCCTCAATTGTGAAAACGATCATTGTCTTCCGCCTGCACCACGACCATGGGCATCCGGGCGCCGTTACGGCGGGGCGCGCCACCGCCGCTGGCCAGCTTTCCCGGCTTTTCATCCGTCGCCTCCGCAGCCATGGCGCCATCGCCGGTGGACGCCGGCACATCCTCCTCGCTATCGAGGTCATCGCGGGTAATCATCCGCGCCGCGACGGGCATTCTCGCCGTCGCCTCCCGCGCCTCATGCTCGCCGGGGTCGGCAATCATGCCTCCAGGACGCATCCGGGCGATTTCCTGTCGTAAATTGTCAATGGTGCCGCGGGCCGCCTCAAGGGAGCCGTCGGCCATCTGCCGGCTGCTGCGCTCATGGGCCACCTGAGCGTTCAGCTCCGCAACGTGCGACTGGAACTGCTGCTCCGAAACACGCATCGCTTCCTTGATGTGCGACAACTCCTCGGTCAGCGATATCAATTTCTGCTTGGCGACTTCGTGCTCGCGTTCCCGCGTTTTCAGGCTCGCGACGAGGGCATGACTTCTTTCGGCCAGGCGCGCGTTGATTTCGCTGGTCTCGCGCGCCAGACGATCGGCGCGATCCCGCTCCCGTCGGGTTTCCTCCACGCGCTTTTCCAGCGAGTTCTTCTCCAGCGTGATCTGCAACACCTGGCGCTGGGCGCCCGAGTGTTCTTCAGTCCGGGCGGTGATCTCCTCCCGCGCCTGGGCGAGGAGGTTCTCGGTAACCTGCAAACGCGACGCCATCGCCTCCAGCCGGTTCGCCGTTGAGCCGGAGGTGGCCCGCGTGCTCTCAAGCGCCTCGCGCAGTTCTTCCTCAGCGCCCTTGTGCTTGCGATCCGCCTCGGCAAGGCCGTTTTCCAGTTCCTTGCGCCGCTCGGCCGCCTGCTCCAGCGCCAGTTGCGCCGCCGCGTGCTCGCGATCGCGGCGCGCCAGCGTCCGGTTCAGATTTTCCAGGCTTTCCTGTAGCGCCCGGGCTTCCTCGCTCAATACCGCGTTCTGCTGCAATTCCTTCTTCAGGGAGGCATCCAGCGTCCCGATCTGCGATTGCCGCTCCTCGAACTTGTTCCGGTAGAAGGCCACCTTGTCCTCGGCGTCGCCCGCCCGGGCCAGGGCATCGGCAAGGTTGCCGCGCAATTGGCCGGCTTCCCCCTGCAGGGCGGCGTGCTCGCGCCTGGCGTCGGCCAGTTCGCCGCCAAGCCCCTGAACGCTGTGCTGCAAATTGTCGAGCGAGGTTTCGAGGTGCAACCGCGCCTGCTTGTGGCCGTGAGTTTCTTCCTGCAGCCTGGCGAATTCATGCCGCAAACGCGTATGTTGCTCCCGCTCCGCCTCCAGCTCGCCATGCGTTGCATCCGAATTCAGCCGTACGCGCTGGTGGTCAGACAGCAGCTGCATCACGGAGCGCTCAAGTCCCTCCAGGGTTTCGCCCGCCTGCCGCAAAACCAGGTGCCGCTGGGACAAATCCGCGAGCTGCGCCCGGATCACCTCCTGCGCACGTCCCGCCGCCTCATGGGTGACGGCGAGCTGCTTTGCCTCACCCCCTGCTTCGGGGTCAGCTTCAGAATACTGGGCCGCTGCTTCGTCCACCCGGTCCGTGTGCCGGCGCCAGCCGCTCGTCCGAAAGTTGAACATCGCTCACCTCGTCGCTCGCGCTGTTGCGCGACGACAGAAGTATCAGAATAATAATTATGAGTTTCAAGTATTATTCTTGATATTTTTTCGAAGATATATTTTTCTGATGCGACAGCACAACACATATATACTTTGAATTACTTTTGATTCATCAGTGTACAAATCACCGATTTTGCCATGAAAAACATGGAGACCGGCGCGCATGGGGAGACAGCACAACAGGGAGATCGAAAATCAGCGCGACGCAGGCTTTCTGCGACGCATCAATACAAAGGCGCAACCAAGCCCAATGACCACCAATGCGATCAGCACGGAAGAGGCGGCGTTGATCTCGGGGGTCACGCCAAGGCGCACCTGGCTGTAGATCCGCATCGGCAAGGTGGTGGCGCCCGGCCCCGAAACGAAACTGGCGATAACCAGATCGTCCATGGACATGGTGAACGCCAGAAGAAAGGCGGCCGCCATGGAGGGCGCGATCAGTGGCGCGGTGACCAGGAAAAACGCCCGAACAGGCGTCGCTCCCAGGTCCATGGCCGCCTCTTCCAGGCTGATGTCGAAATCCGTCAATCGCGCGCGGATAATCACCGTCGCGAAACACATGGTGACTGTCGTATGCGCAATCACCACAGTCCAGAAGCCGCGATCAACGCCCAGCCCGACGAACAACAGCAGCAAAGCGAGGCCAATCATCACTTCCGGCATGACCAGCGGCGCGTAAGCCATGCCGGTGAAGGCCGTCCGGCCGGCGAAACGGCCATGCCGGGTCAACGTCAAGGCCGCCATTGTGCCCAGAATGGTGGCCAGCGCCGCCGAAACCACGGCGATCCGCACGCTGACCCAGGCGGCTTCCATCAACGCCGCATTGCTGAACAGCGCCGTGTACCAGCGCAGCGAGAAGCCGCCCCAGACCGTGACCAGGCGCGAATCATTGAACGACCACAGCACCAGCAGCACAATTGGCGCGTACAGAAAGAACAGGCCAAGGCCAAGAATGAGCGGCGACGCCGCGCGACGCAGGCCCATCATTGTCCCGCCTCCGCCTCGGCCGCCCGCTCTTCGAGCCGCCGCCAGGCCAGGATCGGCGCCAGCAGCACCGCAAGCAGCACAACGGCGATGGCAGACGCCATGGGCCAATCCCGGTTGCTGAAAAATTCACTCCACAGGGTGCGGCCGATCATCAGGGTGTCGGAGCCGCCAAGCAGGTCGGGAATGACGAATTCGCCCATCATCGGGATGAAGCAGAGCAATGCGCCTGCAGCCACGCCTGGGGCAGAAAGCGGCAGCGTGATGCTCCAGAAGGCCCGGGCCGGCGTCGCGCCAAGGTCCTGCGCGGCTTCCAGCAGGCTATGGTCCAGCTTGATCAGCGTGGCGTAGAGCGGCAGCACCATGAATGGCAGATAGGAGTATACAAGGCCGATCATCACCGCGACGCCCGTGTTCATGATTTGCAGCGGCGTCGAAATCAGCCCGAGCCAGAGCAGCGCCGCGTTCAGCAATCCTTCCGGCTTCAGAATGCCGATCCAGGCGTAGACCCGGATCAGAAAGCTGGTCCAGAACGGCAAGATCACAAGAAGGAGCAACAGTTCGCGCCGTCCCTCCGGCTGGCGCGCCAGAGCATGGGCAATGGGGAAGCCAATGAGCAGCAGCAACACGGTCGCGACGCCCGCGTATTGCAACGAGGTCAGCGCCGAGGCGAGATAAAGCGGGTCCGACAGCAGCAGGGCGTAATTGTCCAGCCGCAGGCCGCGCAGGGCGGCCCAGACGCCGGCCAGCCCCTCGCTCCAGTCGACAACCGGACGATAGGGCGGCTGGGCAGTCGCCGCCTCCGAAAAACTCAGGCGCAACACCAGCAGAAACGGCGTGGCGAAGAATAGCGTCAGCCAGATCGCCGGAGCCCAGCGCACCAGACGCTGCGCGCCCGGGGCGCGATAGCCGCGCCGGCTCACGGGCGCGCTCCCGGCCATCTGCGACCAGACGTTGGCGCGAACCGATTGTGATCTGGAAACATCGTCATGCGGCGGCTACCGGAACTGTGCGGCGAACGGAAAGCGGCGTGACATGACCCTGTTCATGAAACGGTCGCGGTTTCAACCAGGCGCGCCATCGCTGGCGAAAGCCGGCGCCCCTGGGGGCGGGATGCGCTCAGGTTAAACCGCGCCTCCGCCCCAATTTTTCGGTTTCGCATGGTGTTTGGCGGACAGGCCGCTGCCGTTCATCCTGATCATGCGCTGGCGTCAGCCTGTCAGAAGCACCGCCGCGTCAGGAGCGAAACTGGCGAACACGTTTTCTTCCCAGGTCACCGGCTCGGCCACATGCCGCGACACATTGGCCCGGGAGGTTTTGAGGGTGTCGCCACCTGGCAGTTTCAGCACATAAGTCGTCCAGTCGCCCAGATAGCCGATATCCCAGACTTCGCCGGAAATGACATTGGCGACGCCCGCCGGCCGGGCGCGGTCGATACGGATTTTCTCCGGCCGCACGGCGACAGCCACCTGTTGCCCCACCGCCAGCGCCGCGTCGGAAGCGACGAGGATTTCGCCGCCCGTCGCCGGGCAGGCAATGCGCCACAGACCGTCTTCCCGGCCCAGCGCCGCGCCCTCCAGCAGGTTCACATCGCCGATGAAATCCGCCACGTAACGGCTCGCCGGCTCCTCATAGATGCGGCCGGGCGCATCAAGCTGGGCAATGCGCCCCTGGTTCATCACGGCGATGCGGTCGGCCATCACCATGGCTTCCTCCTGGTCGTGAGTGACCACAAGAAATGTCGCCCCCAGCTCCTCCTGGATATCCATCAGCTCGAACTGGGTTTCTTCCCGCAACTTTTTGTCCAGGGCGCCCAGGGGTTCGTCGAGCAGCAGCACCTGCGGCCGCCGGGCCAGGGCCCTGGCCAGCGCGACGCGCTGGCGCTGGCCGCCCGAAAGCTGGTGCGGCTTGCGCCGGGCCAGCGGCGTGAGCTGCACCATGGCCAGCATTTCGTCGACACGGGCCTGGATCTCGGCCTTCGGCAGGCCAAGCTGCCGCAGGCCAAAGGCGATGTTCTGCTCCACGCTCATGTGCGGAAACAGGGCATAACTCTGGAACATCATGTTCACGGGCCGGCTGTGGGGCGCGATCTCAGCCTGATCGACGCCATCAAGCAGAATGCGACCGGCGTCGGGCTGCTCGAAACCGGCGAGCATGCGCATCAGCGTGCTCTTGCCACAGCCGGAGGGGCCCAGCAGGCAGAAGAATTCGCCGCGGTAAATCGACAGATCGAGGTTGTCGATAGCGATGGCGTCGCCAAACCGCTTGCATACGCCTTCGAAGTGGATGAGGGGCGTGGCCGCCGGATCGGCCCACGGCGCGAAATCGCGCCGCACGGCGCCGAGCCCTGCCCGGCCTGGTTTGCCAATCCGCTCCTTCGCGAGGCGCGCCGCGCCCGCGGCGCCATCGCCACGCAGTCTGTCATTCATGCCCGCGCCCCTCCGCCAGCCACGCTTCGCCTGCGCGAATCGTCACGCCAACCTGTCCGGGAATTACTGGCGCGCCGCAGCTTCGTCCATATCGACAATGCGCCCGTCAAGCAGCGTCAGGCGCCGGTCCATGCGCGCCGCCAGCGACAGGTTGTGCGTGGCGATCAGCGCCGCAAGGCCCGTGGCCCGCACCAGGGTCACCAGGGTGCCGAACACATGCTCGGCCGTTTCCGGATCGAGGTTGCCGGTCGGTTCGTCGGCCAGCAGCACATGCGGCGCATTGGCCACGGCGCGGGCAAGCGCCACGCGTTGCTGCTCACCGCCGGACAGTTCGGCCGGCCGGTGCTTCAAACGCTCGCCAAGCCCCAGAAATCCCAGAAGCTCCGAGGCGCGGCGCTCCGCCTCCCTCTGCTTCAGGCCGGCGACGAGTTGCGGCAACACGACGTTTTCCAGCGCGGAAAACTCGGGCAGCAGATGGTGCGACTGATAGACGAAGCCGATGTGCGTGCGGCGCAAGCCCGTGCGCCCGCGGTCGTCGAGCAGCGAGGTGGGCTCCCCGCCCACATAAATTTCGCCGGCGTCGGGCTTTTCCAGCAACCCTGCAACATGCAGCAACGTCGACTTGCCGGTGCCGGAAGGCGCCACCAGAGCTACGATTTCACCTGGCCAGATCGCCAGTTCGGCGCCGCGCAGAATGTCCAGGGAGCGCTCGCCCTGGGCATAGCTGCGCATGATGCCGGTCAGATAAAGCGCGGGAGGCTCACTCATGTCCGGATGCTCCAGAATCAGCCGTAGCGAAGGGTTTCGACAGGATCGAGCCGGGCGGCGCGCCAGCTTGGATAAAGCGTGGCCAGCAGCGACAGCACGAATGCGGTGATGACGATGACCGTGACCTCGACGGGGTCGATCACCGCCGGCAGCCGGCTCAGAAAATACAGTTCGGCCGGGAACATGTTGGAATTCAGCGCCCGGTTCAGGAAGGTGCGGATCGCCTCGACGTTCCACGCCAGCGTCACGCCAAGCAGGGCGCCCGTCACGGTGCCGACAACGCCGATCGCCGCGCCAGTGATCAGGAAGATGCGCATGACCGCGCCGCGCGACATGCCCATGGTGCGCAAAATGGCGATGTCCTGCGCCTTGTCCTTCACCAGCATGATGAGGCCGGAAACAATATTCAGCGCCGCGACCAGCACGATGAGCAGCAGGATGAGGAACATGACGTTCCGCTCAACCTGCAGGGCGTTGAAGAAGGTCTGGTTGCGGATGCGCCAGTCGGTCAGCATCACCGGCCGGCCGATATTGGCGTCGATCACCTCACGGGCGGCGTCGACGGCGTCGGCGTTCTTGAGGAACACCTCAATCACGCTCACCTCATCGCCCTTGTTGAAGTAGGCCTGGGCCTCCGCCAGCGGCATGTAGACGAAGCTGGCGTCGAACTCCGACATGCCAATCTCGAAAATCGCCGTCACCGTATAGGACTTGATCCGCGGCGCCGTGCCGAACGGCGTCGAGGCGCCCTGGGGCGCCACCAGGGTCAGGGTGTCCCCGGCATGCAGGCCGAGGTTTATCGCCAGCCGGCTGCCGATCACCACGCCTTCCTTGGCGTCGAAGCCGTCCAGCGTGCCTTCGCGGATATTTTTGGCGATGAAACTGACCCGCGACAGGTCCTCGCCGCGCACGCCGCGCACCAGCACGCCGCTGGACGGCCCGCCCTTCGAGGACGCCAGCGCCTGCCCCTCGACCATCGGAAGCGCGAAGGAAATCCCCTTCATGGCGTCGAGGCGGCGGGTGAGGTCGCGGTAGTCGTCCAGCGGCCTGTCGATGGGCTGGATGAAAATGTGGCCGTTGACGCCGACAATTTTCGACAGCAACTCCTGACGAAAGCCGTTCATCACCGACATGACGACAATCAGCGTCGCCACCCCAAGCATGACGCCAAGGAACGAAAAGCCGGCGATAACCGAAATGAAGCCTTCCTTGCGCCGGGCGCGCAGGTAACGACCGGCGATCAGCCATTCGAAGGCGGAAAACGGCCGGGTGGCGCGCCCTTCCGGCGGCCCGGCGAACCTGTCCTGATCCAATATGCCTGCAGGGCTGGTCATACGTTGCGCCTCCGGTGACGGACGGTGCGGCGCTGTTGCCCCGCGCCAGACCAGCCGATGCAATTCCGGCGAAGCCGCCGCCACATGCGGCCGAAATCGCGACAAACAAAAAAGGACAAAGCGCTTCCACACACCAATGAGGAAGCGCCCCGACGTCGCGCCAGACCGGCGCGCCGAACGTCATGCGCGCCCGCCCCGCCACACGAACGGTTGCCCATGCAGCAAGGTCCGGGCGCTGACGTCGCGACAATAAAGCCAAATATGCTTAAAATTTGCTGATCCAGCCGTGCGCCGGGGATATACCGCCCGCCTCACGCCGGAGCAGGCCGCCCGGACCGCCGGGCGACTTCTGTTTTATGGGCAGGGATGCTCGCCAGCCGCCCTGGACGCACCGCCCGCGCCTCAGCCGCAGATGCGGGCCACGGCGTCGGCCGGCGAAAGCAGCTCGCGTTCACCCGTGGCGCGGCGCTTCAGCTCCACCTGCCCGTTGGCCAGTCCCTTCGGACCCACCAGAACCTGCCAGGGCGCGCCGATCAGATCGGCGGTGGCGAACTTGCCGCCAGCGCGCTCGTCGCGATCGTCCAGCAGCACATCCAGACCCCGGGCGGAAAGCTGGCGATAGAGCTCCTCGCAGGCGGCGCCGGTTGCCGAATCGCCCGCCTTGAGGTCGAGAATCGCCACGTTGAACGGCGCCACGGCGTCCGGCCAGATAATGCCGGCCTCGTCATGGTTCGCCTCGATCAGGGCGGCGACAAGACGACTCGGACCAATGCCATAGGATCCCATGTGCACCGGACGCAACTGCCCGTCCGGCCCGGTGACGACGGCGTTCATCGGCTCGGAATACTTCGTGCCGAAATAGAAGATGTGCCCGACCTCGATGCCGCGCGCCGCCAGGCGCTTGCCCTCAGGAACGGCGGCGAAACCCGCCTCATCGTGCATTTCTTCCGTCGCCGCGTACAGCGAGGTCCATTTGTCGACCAGTTGCTGCAGGCCGGCGCGGTCGCCGAAATCCGTATCCGCGGCGGGGGTGTCGAACGACAGATAGTCGCTGTCGCAGAACACCGCGCTCTCGCCGGTGTCGGCCAGGATGATGAACTCATGGCTGAGATCGCCGCCAATCGGCCCGGTGTCGGCCTTCATGGGCACCGCCTTCAGCCCCATGCGGGCGAAGGTGCGCAGATAAGCGGTGAACATGGCGTTGTAGGAGTGGCGGGCGCCCTCCTTGTCCAGATCGAAGGAATAGGCGTCCTTCATCAGGAACTCACGCGAACGCATCGTGCCGAAGCGCGGCCGGATCTCGTCGCGGAACTTCCACTGGAGATGGTACAGGTTCAGCGGCAGATCCTTGTAGGAACGCACATAGCCCCGGAAGATCTCGGTGATCATTTCCTCGTTGGTGGGGCCATACAGCATCTCGCGATCGTGTCGATCGGTGATGCGCAGCATCTCCTTGCCATAAGCGTCGTAACGGCCGGATTCCCGCCACAGGTCCGCCGGCTGGATCGTCGGCATCAGCAGCTCGATGGCCCCGGCGCGGTTCTGCTCCTCACGGATGATGCCCGTCACCTTGTTGAGCACGCGCAGCCCCAGCGGCAGCCAGGCGTAGATGCCCGCCGTCTCCTGCCGGACCATGCCAGCGCGCAGCATCAGCCGGTGCGAGACGATCTCGGCTTCCTTGGGATTCTCCTTCAGGATCGGAAGGAAATAACGGCTGAGACGCATGACAGCTCCGGACAGGCTGGAAACGGGTGAGAATCGCTGGAAACATCACACGCGCGCGACGCGGAAGACAAGCGCCGGCAACGCCGTGACCATACATGATTTGTCGCCGGGGCGCGGCGCGGGCTGCGACGACGGCATCGCCGCGGCGCGTTTTGCCGGCTCAGAGCGAGAGATAAGGAAGGGCGGCATAGAAGCAGGCGAACAGCACGGCGGAAACGACGGTCGTCCACAGCACCTTCCACCACAGCTGCGGCCGCAACGGCGCGCCGGGTTCGGAACCCTCCACCACCTCGCCGCTCTCATGCTGGCTGCGCACGCCAAACGGCAGGATCGCGAACAGCGTGATCCACCACGTCACGAAATATATGGCGACGGACAGGGTCAGACTCATGCCGGCAATGGCTTCCTGCGCTGGGGCATGTTCCGCGTAAAAGCGTCATGCCCGGATGGGCGGCGGCCGGCGGGCTGGCCGTCATCGCCCGGGGAAATGCATCACATCAGACGGGCGGGCCAGGCCGCGCCAATGTGAAAACCCGCGCCGCGGCTTCCGGCCGCCCCCGCTGACGGGATCGCCCGGAACCATGTCGGGGGCAGGAGCCGCAACAGCGCGAACGCCTGCCCGTTGGCTGGATCAGACCTGCTCGAGCTCGACAAGCGTGCCGCAGAAGTCCTTCGGATGCAGGAACAGCACTGGCTTGCCGTGCGCGCCGATTTTCGGCTCGCCGCCGCCGAGCACGCGGGCTCCCTTGGCCACCAGCTGGTCGCGGGCGGCAATAATGTCCTCGACCTCGTAGCAAACGTGGTGGATGCCGCCGTCCGGATTTTTGTCAACGAACTTCTGGATGGTCGAGTCGTCGCCCAGCGGCTCAAGCAGCTCGATCTTGGTGTTGGGCAGTTCGACGAAGACCGTATAAACGCCGTGCTCCGGCTGCGGTACCTTGGCGGAGACCGTTGCGCCAAGCGTCTCCTTGTAAACGCGGGTCGCCGCTTCGATGTCCTTGACGGCAATCGCCACGTGATTGAGCCGACCGATCATAGTGTTCTCTCCCCGACTGCGGCATTTCCGGCGGCATGCGATTGCGCAGCCAGAAATGCGCCAAAACAGACTGTTGAATCAGGTTTCTGATCCGGCCCCACCAGTCCCCCGGGGCGCATGGCCCCGGTAGCGGACGGCGTCGGCGCCAGGCCGCGCAAGGCCGCGCCACGAAAAGCAGAGCGCGGCAAAGCAACGCCAGTTGCGCATCCCACGCCGCGCGCCGCCTGTCCATGCGGCCCGTTGGCGCCAGAGCGGCCCACCCTCCGGTCAGACGCCGACGATCAGCACATGGCAGACTGGCTTCTTGCCCCAGAGATTGCGCAGCTCATTGCGCACCGCGCGCTCCACGGCATTGGCGAACGCCCCGGAATCGCGCCGTTTGCGCGGCGGGATATTGTCGATGGTTTCGTCGACAATATCGCCGATCAACCCCGCCAGCTCCTCGCCCTGCGGCGATTTTGCCGGCACGCCCGCGATCTGCACCTCGGCTTCGCCGATCACATTGCCAGAATCATCCACGGCAATGGCAACCGAGACCACGCCGGCGAAGGACAGCCGACGGCGCTCGGCAATCGCCGGCTCGGTGGACGGCACAACGATATCGCCGTCCTTGTACTGGACGCCGGACGGAATCTTGCCCACCACGCCGGCAGCATCTTCGGCAATCGCAACCACATCGCCATTGAGGGCGCGAATAACCGTCGGCACGCCCTGGGCGCGGGCGAAAGCCGCATGTTCGGTGAGGTGCAGCGGCTCGCCATGGGCCGGAATGGCGATCTTCGGGCGGATCCAGCTGTAGAGCTGCTCCAGCTCGCCACGCCGTGGGTGGCCCGAGACGTGGACCAGATGATCGCGGTCGGTCAGGACCTCGACATCCTTCAGCATCAGCCGGTTGATGATCTCGCCGACGGCGCGCTCGTTGCCCGGAATGGTGCGTGATGAGAAAATCACCCGGTCGCCAGGCGAAATCTTCAGCGCGGGATGGTCATCGCGGGCGATGCGCGACATGGCGGCCCGCGGTTCGCCCTGGCTGCCGGTGAGCAGCGCCACCACCTTGTTACGCGGCAGGCGCGCCAGCGCATCCGGCGCGCGGAATGGCGGCAGGCCGCCGAGATAGCCGCACTCATCGGCCACCTGGATCACCCGGTCCATGCCGCGACCAACCACAACCACCTCACGCCCGCACGCCGCCGCAGCCTCAGCCACCGAACGGATGCGCGCCACGTTGGAGGCAAAGGCGGTGACGCACACGCGGTTGCTGGCGCTGGCGATCAGGTCCTTCAGGGTATGTGAGACATCCGCCTCGCTGGGGCTGGAGCCGGCGCGGACCACATTGGTGGAATCACACACCAGGGCCAGCACGCCCTCATCGCCAATCGCCTTCAGGCGCTCCACGTCCGTCGCGCGGCCAACCACCGGCGTGGCGTCCAGCTTCCAGTCGCCGGTGTGCAACACCGTGCCGGCGGGCGTGCGAATGCACAGCGCGTTCGCCTCCGGGATCGAATGCGACACCGGCACGAACTCGATGCTGAAGGGGCCCAGGGTCAGCACGCCGCCCTGTTTCACCTCGCGCAGCGGAATTTTGGGGGCGTTGAATTCCGAAAGCCGACGCGACTCCAGCAGACCCAGCGAGAAGCGGGTGCCGTAGACCGGCACGCCGAGCTGGGGCCACAATTGGGCGATGGCGCCGATATGGTCCTCGTGGGCGTGCGTCACCACCAGGCCAAGCAGATTGTTGCGGATCGACTGGATGAACTGCAGATCCGGATACACCAGATCAATGCCGGGGGTCAGGTCTGCCTGGGCGAAGCTGACGCCCAGATCCACCAGAATCCACTGCCGGCTCTTGCGCGGCCCGAAACCGTACAGGGCCGCGTTCATGCCAATCTCGCCCAGCCCGCCAAGCGGCGCAAAAACGAGTTCCTCAACCGGCTGTGTCATGTGCATCAAATCCTTGCAGCGTTCTGCAACGCCTCATCTTGTGGGCGCGCAGCCGCAGCTCCCCCCCTGAATGAACCCACGTCGCCAAAATGGACGTCGCCCGCGGTAATCGTCCGCACCGCGCCCGTGGGCAGGCGCACGACCAGTTGTCCAGCGGCGTCGATCGTCTCAAAGACGCCGCGAATAATTTCTTCGCCAAACTGGATGGCAACCGGACCACCAACGCCATGCGCCCTGGCCAGCCACTCATCGCGGATGCGCGCCATGCCGCGCGCGTTATCCCATAACGCGAAATATTCAAGCCATGTAGCTGACAATGCTTCAAAAACTGAAGCAGCACACACGTGCGCGCCAGCCTGTTGCAACGATGCCACGGCATAAGGCGCGCCTTCTGGCGCCGCCACCACATTGACGCCAATGCCAATCACCACCACGCGCCTGCCGCGCGGGAGCACCTCGCTCTCCAGCAACATGCCGGATGCCTTGCCGCCATTGATCAGCAGATCATTGGGCCACTTGACCCGAAGGCCGCCCGCCAGGTGCGGCGCACAGATCCGGACCGCCTCGTGCAGCGCGACGCCAGCGACGAACCCGATGGTGGCGGTCATGCCCGGCTCACACTGGGGCTCAACCAGCAAAGAGGCCGCCAGATTGCCGCGCGGCCCTTCCCAACTGCGGCCGCGCCGGCCGCGACCGCCGCGCTGCTGCGACGTCACCACCCACAAATTGGACCCGGCGCCAGCGCGCGCGCGCTCCATGGCGTCAGTGTTCGTGGAGCCTTCCACCACGTCAAAGGCCAGAAGCCTGTAGCCCGTCGCTTCCGCCTGAGGCGCCAGTGAAAACCGCATGTATGTAGACGCCCTTTCCGGCTTGCGCAGCGCTGCCTGCCTCCATCGGGTTATGGCGATGTCGCGCTTCGTGGCGCCCGTGAAACGACAGGCCCGCAGCGTCAGAGGAAACGGCGGCGTCAACAATCCCGGGCATCTCCCCGTGTATGCCAGAGCCGCCGGGCCAACGCTACATCTGTATTGCCTGACCCGGCAGGCAAAAATGACAGGATACCGCCGGGCCGCCGCGCCCGCGACGACCGTCAAAAAAAGCGCGGCGTCAAACAACGCCGCGCCTTCCAATTCCTGCCCTGATCCAGCCCCAGATCGAGCCCCAGATCGAGCCTTCTGGGACAAACCCTTGAGCCAGGCCCCGGGACCTGATCCGCCCCCCTGTCAGAACAGGGTCTTCGCCGCGGCGCCCGCCACCACATTGAGCAGCGCCGGCGCCACCCAATAGCCAACCGTCACCACGGTTGACAGGGCAAGAACCACCTTCGCCGCAACCGGCATCGGATCCAGCGCTTCTTTCGGCTCGTCGAAGAACATCACCTTGACGATGCGCAGGTAGTAGAAGGCGCCGACCACGCTGGTCAGGATGCCGAACACCGCCAGCAGCGTCAGCTTGGCCTGAATAGCGGCGGCGAACACATAGAACTTGGCGAAGAAGCCGGCCAGCGGCGGAATGCCGGCCAGCGAGAACATCAGCAGGGCGAACAGATAGGCCATCGCCGGGTTCTGCTTCGACAGGCCGGCGAGATCGCTGATCTGCTCCACCGGCTGGCCGTTGCGGCGCATGGTGACGATGCAGGCGAACACGCCAAGGGTCATCGCCACATAGATCGCCATGTACAGCAGCACGCCATAGACGCCCTGCTCCGTGCCGGCGGCAAGGCCGACCAGGGCGAAGCCCATGTGGCCGATCGAAGAATAGGCCATCAGGCGCTTGATGTTGTGCTGGCCGATGGCGGCGAAGGCGCCCAGCGCCATCGAGGCAAACGACACGAACACAATGATCTGCTGCCACTGGCCGGTGATGCCCGGGAAGGCGCCAACCAGCACGCGCACGGTGATGGCGACGGCGGCGACCTTGGGAGCGCTGGCGAGGAAGGCGGTGACCGGCGTCGGCGCACCCTCGTAAACGTCCGGCGTCCACATGTGGAACGGCACGGCGCTCATCTTGAACGCCAGACCGGCGGCAAGGAAGGCCAAGCCGAAGATCACGCCGCTATGGGGCGCGCCGGTGACGGCAGTGGCAATGCCGGCGAACGACACAGTGCCGGTGAAGCCGTAGATCAGCGAAGCGCCATACAGCAGCATGCCGGAGGACAGGGCGCCGAGCACGAAATACTTCAGGCCGGCCTCCGTCGAGCGGGTGCTGTCGCGGTCGAAGGCGCAGATGACATAGATCGCCAGCGACTGCAGCTCCAGGCCGATATACAGCGCGATGAGGTCGCCGGCCGAGATCATCACCATCATGCCGGTGACGGAGAGCAGCACCAGAACCGGATACTCGAAGGCGCTGAGACCCCGCTGGCGGAAATCGTCGAACGACAGCATCAGCGCGCCGGCGGCGCCGACCAGCGCCAGCACCTTCATGAAGCGACCAAAACCATCGACCACAAAGGCGCCGTTAAAGGCGACGGTCCGCCCTTCCGGCTGCATCGCGACCAGGGCGCCCACGACGATCAGCACCAGCAGCGTCACGCCATTGACGAAAGCCGTGGACCGGGGACCGGCGAAAGCGCCGATGAGCAGCAGCGCAAGCGCGCTCCCCGCGAGCAGCAGCTCGGGCAGGAACAACGGAAGCGCTGGAAAAATCGCTGCGGCGGTCATGCTTGCCTCAATGGGTCGCGAGCGCGGCCGTTTTCACGGCGGAAAGCGCTGCCTGGGTGTGCTTGAGAAGTTCTGCGGTCGGCGCGGCGAACACGTCGAGGATCTGGCCCGGCTGCACGCCATACCAGATGATCAGCAGGATCAGCGGAACGAAGATCACCACCTCGCGCACGTCGAGATCGGTCATCTTGCGCAGGGAGTCCTTCTCCATCGGGCCGAACACCACCCGGCGGAACAGCCACAGGGCGTAAGCCGCCGACAGGATCACGCCGGTGCAGGCGAAGAACGCCACCCACGGGTTGGCCCGGAAGGCGCCAAGCAGCGTCAGGAACTCGCCAACGAAGCCCGAGGTGCCCGGGAGGCCGACGTTGGCCATGGTCAGGATCAGCATGACGATGGCGTATTTCGGCATGCGCGAGACAAGGCCGCCATAGGCGTCGATGCGCAAGGTGTGCAGGCGGTCATAGATGACGCCGACGCCAAGGAAAAGCGCGCCGGACACCAGGCCGTGCGACACCATCTGGAACATGGCGCCCTGAACGCCCTGCTCGGTCATCGAGAAGATGCCCATGGTCACGAAGCCCATGTGGGCGACCGACGAATAGGCGATCAGCTTCTTGATGTTCTCCTGCATCAGCGCGACCAGCGAGGTGTAGATGATCGCGATCACCGACATGGCGTAGACCAGCGGCGCGAAATACGCCGACGCGTCGGGGAACATGGGCAGGGAGAAGCGGATGAAGCCGTAGCCGCCCATCTTCAGCAGGATGCCGGCCAGGATCACCGAACCGGCGGTCGGCGCCTCCACGTGGGCGTCGGGCAGCCAGGTGTGCACCGGCCACATCGGCATCTTCACCGCGAACGACGCGAAGAAGGCCAGCCACAGCCAGGTTTGCAACTGCGCGCCAAACTTGTGCTGCAGCAAGGTCGGAATGTCGGTGGTGCCGGCCTGCCAGTACATGGCCATGATCGCCAGCAGCATCAGCACCGAGCCGAGCAGCGTATAGAGGAAGAACTTGAAGCTGGCGTAGATGCGCCGGTCATGACCCCAGATGCCAATGATGAGGAACATCGGGATCAGGCCGGCTTCGAAGAACAGGTAGAACAGCACCAGGTCGAGGGCGGCGAACACGCCGATCATCGTCGCTTCCAGAATGAGGAAGGCGATGAAATATTCGCGCACCCGGTGCTCGACCGAATTCCACGACGCCAGCACGCAGAACGGCATCAGGAACGCCGTCAGCACGATGAACGGCAGCGAGAAGCCGTCGACGCCAAGCTTGAAGCGGATGGTTTCCGCGATCCAGGCATGGCTTTCGACCAGCTGGAACGTGGCGCTGGCCGTGTCGAAACGATGCCAGGCGACCAGCGACAGGATGAACGTCGCGATTGTGGTCGCCAGCGCGATCCAGCGCGCATTGGCGGCGACAGATTCCTTTGCCCCGCGCAGCGCCAGGATCAGCAGCGCGCCGACAACCGGAACGGCGACCAGGCCAGAGAGGATGCCAAAGCCGAACATCAGTGGGCCCCTCCAACGAGGTACCAGGTAACGAGGATTGCAACGCCAATCAGCATGGCGAACGCATAGTGATAGAGGTAGCCGGACTGCAGCCGCACCGCCCGGTTGGCCACGTCGACCACGCGGGCTGACACGCCGTCGGGCCCGAAGCCGTCAATCAGCCAGCCATCGCCCTTCTTCCAGAGGAAGCTGCCGAGCCACTTCGCCGGACGCACGAACAGGAAGTCGTAGATCTCGTCGAAGTACCACTTGTTGAGCAGGAAGCGGTACAGGATGGGCTGGTCGGCGGCGAGCTGCTTCGGCAGGGCCGGGTTCTTGACGTAGAACCACCAGGCGATAACGAAGCCCAGGATCATCATGAGCATCGGCGACAGCTTCACCCACAGCGGCACGTTGTGGATGTCGTGCAGGATATGGTTGTCCTTCGCCGTGAAGAGCGCGCCCTTCCAGAAGTGCTCGTAATTGTCGCCAATGAACGAACCGGCGAACGCCGCGCCCGCGACCAGCGCGCCAACCGACAGCACGGCCAGCGGGATCATCATGACCATCGGGCTCTCGTGCGGCGTGTGATCACCATGGCCATGACCGGCGTGACCATGGTCATCATGGCCATGGGCGGCGTGCGCGTGATCGTCATGACCGTGCGCGTCATGCTGCTTCCAGCGCGGCTCGCCGAAGAAGGTCATGAAGAAGAGGCGCCAGGAGTAGAAGGATGTGAACAGGGCTGCGATGACCACGCAAAGGAAAGCGTAGGTAGCCGCCGGCGAGTGCGAGGCGAAGGCCGATTCAATGATCGCGTCCTTCGAATAGTACCCAGCCGTGAACGGGAAGCCGGTCAGCGCCAGATTGCCGATCAGCATGGCGGTCATGGTGTACGGAATGTACTTCCGCAGCCCGCCCATGTTCCGCATGTCCTGCTCATGGTGGCAGGCGTGGATGACCGAGCCGGCGCCAAGGAACAGCAGGGCCTTGAAGAAGGCGTGGGTGAACAGGTGGAACACGCCCGCCCCGAAGGCGCCGACGCCCAGGGCCACGAACATGTAGCCGAGCTGCGAGCAGGTCGAATAGGCGATGACGCGCTTGATGTCGTTCTGCACCAGGCCGACGGTCGCGGCGAAGAAAGCCGTGGTGGCGCCGACGACCGTCATCACCACGAGCGCCGTGGGAGCCAGTTCGAACAGCGGCGTCAGGCGGGCGACCATGAACACGCCGGCGGTCACCATGGTGGCGGCGTGAATGAGCGCCGACACCGGGGTCGGGCCCTCCATGGCGTCCGGCAGCCAGGTGTGCAGCAGGAATTGCGCCGACTTGCCCATCGCGCCCATGAACAGCATGAGGCAGGCGATGGTCATGGCGTTCCAGTCATACCCCAGGAAGTGGAACGTCTTGCCAGCCATCTCGGCGGCCTTCGGGAAGATCTGGTCGAAGGCGACCGAACCCGTCATCACGAAGACGATGAAAATACCGATCAGGAAGCCGAAGTCGCCAACGCGGTTGACGATAAACGCCTTCATGGCGGCGGCGTTAGCCGAGGGCTTCTCATACCAGAAGCCGATCAGCAGGTAGGAAGCCAGACCGACGCCTTCCCAGCCGAAGAACATCTGCACCAGATTGTCAGCCGTCACCAGCATCAGCATGGCGAAGGTGAACAGCGACAGATAGGCGAAGAACCGCGGCCGGGCCGGGTCTTCATGCATGTAGCCAATCGAATACAGATGCACGAGCGCCGACACGGTGTTGACCACCACCAGCATCACGGCGGTCAGCGTGTCGATCTTCAGCGCCCAGTCGGCAACCAGCCCGCCAGAGGTCATCCAGTTGACGATCGTCACATGGACGGGACCGGACTGGTACGCCACCTGCCAAAACACCACCCACGACAGCGCCGCTGAAACGAACAGCAGCGACGTGGTGACGATTTCGCTGGCGCGCGCCCCAATGATGCGGCCAAAGAGGCCTGCAATCAGAAATCCGGCAAGCGGAAGAAAGACGATCGCGTGATACATGACGGCCGTTCGTGCATGTGGACGGCCGCAGCTTGCGCCCCGCCGTCCTGTGGCTTGTTTCGGCGCCGCTCGCGGGGAAGATCCCCTGCCCGACGGATGTCAGGCGCTCGCGGTTCCGGCTCTGGAGCCGCATCGCACCAGAGGCGCGACGCAGCGGATCCGTAGTTCCGCCGGCAGTGGGCCGGCGGCGGGCGTCAGCCCTTCAGCGTATTGACGTCCTCCACCGCGATGGAGCCGCGGTTGCGGAAGAACACCACCAGGATAGCGAGGCCAATGGCGGTTTCGGCGGCGGCGACGGTGAGCACCATCAGGGCGAACACCTGGCCCATCATGTCGCCGAGGAAGCTCGAGAAGGCCACGAAATTCAGGTTCACCGAGAGCAGGATCAGCTCGATGGACATCAGGATGACGATGACATTCTTGCGGTTGAGGAAGATACCGAAGACGCCGAGCGTGAACAGGATGGCGGCGACGGTGAGGTAATGGCCAAGTCCGATAATCATCTGGCTGATCTCCCTCAGAGGCCGCGACGGAAGGGAACCTTCCGCAGTTCGATAACATCTTCCTTGGTGCGGGCCACCTGACGGCTGACGTCCTGGCGGCGCACATTGGGCTTGTGGCGCAGGGTCAGCACGATGGCGCCGATCATGGCCACAAGCAGCACCAGGCCAGCCGCCTGGAAGTAGAAGACGAAGTCGGTGTAGAGCACCCGGGCCAGCGCCTCGGTATTGGTGAGCTGGTTCGCCGGCGGGATCGGCGCGGCCACGGTGCGCGGAATGCCGGCGGGAGCCAGCCGGGCGCCGATGATCATCACCAGCTCGGCCAGCAGCACCAGGCCAACCAGCGCGCCCACCGGCATGTACTGCAGCGCGCCCTTCTTCAGCTCGGCGAAGTCCACGTCCAGCATCATCACGACGAACAGGAACAGCACCGCCACCGCGCCCACATAAACGATGATGAGCAGCAGGCCGAGGAATTCGGCGCCCAGCAGAATGAACAGCCCGGTGACGTTGGCGAACGTCAGGATCAGAAACAGCACCGAATGCACGGGATTGCGCGAGGCGATCACCATGAGCGCCGAAGCGACGGCCACTGCTGAGAAGAGATAGAAGAAGACTGCTGCGGCGATCATCCGTCTGCGTCCTTGACAGCCTGCCCGGCGTCGGTTGCGGTTCAGGTCCCGGTGAGGCCCTCAACCCGTCCTGGAGCGTTTTTCAGCAAAGCGTATGCGGCCCTGCCTCTGAAAAGCGCATCAATTCAAAACATGGCGCAAAACTCCGGTCCGGAACGAACGGGTCCTGCTGCGGTGACTGCCCTGCCCGGGCGCTGGCGCCGGACAGGACGTGGAGTTGAACTCAATTAACGGTAGGGCGCGTCCATCGCGATGTTGCGCGCAATTTCACGCTCCCACCGGTCGCCGTTATCGAGGAGCTTCTGCTTGTCGTAGTAGAGCTCCTCGCGCGTCTCGACCGCGAATTCATAATTCGGACCCTCGACGATGGCGTCGACCGGGCAGGCCTCCTGGCACATGCCGCAATAGATGCACTTCACCATGTCGATGTCGTAACGGGTGGTGCGGCGCGTGCCGTCGTTGCGACGCGGCCCGGCCTCGATGGTGATGGCCTGGGCCGGGCAGATGGCTTCGCACAGCTTGCAGGCGATGCACCGCTCCTCACCGTTCGGATAACGGCGCAACGCGTGTTCACCGCGGAAACGCGGCGACAACTGGCCCTTCTCGAAGGGATAGTTGAGGGTCGCCTTGGGCCGGAAGAAATAGCGCATCGACAGCGCGAACGCCGACACGAACTCCTTCAGAAACAACGACGACACCGCCTGGCCGATCGCCATGATCTTACTCCGTCAACGCTGCGCGAACCGGAAACCAGCCCCGCGCAACCAGCTTACGCCAGCAGCCTGCCCCTTGACCGGAACGGGCCGCCTGGAGCGCTTTCCTGCAAGGCCGGCATTGCCAGGCCTCCCCGAAAGCACATTCATTCAAAGGCCCCTGCTGACCGCCACGCCAAGCGCGAAACCGGCAAGCGGCAGGACCACAAGGGAGGACCAGACCATCCGGCGGATCGTCGCCAGGCGCTTCTGGAACTCCGGTTCATCGGGAGACGGACCTTCCGCCTCCGTCTCCTGGTCGATCGCCCGGCGGATCAGCGCCCGGGCGACCAGAATTTGCACAACCGCCATCGTCAGGCCGATGGCGGCGCCGGCGATGGCCGCCGGCGTCAGCAGCTGCATCATGCGCCCGGAGCGAACCCGGTGAAGTGCAGGAAGAACGCCACCAGAACCACCATGAACAGCGAAATCGGCAGGAACACCTTCCAGCCCAGACGCATCAGCTGGTCGTAGCGGTAACGGGGAACCATCGCCTTGGCCATCGCGATCAGGAAGAAGAAGAACGACAGCTTGAGGATAAACCAGACAACGCCCGGCACCCAGGTGAACGGCGGCAGATCAACCGGCGCGGACCATCCGCCCATGAACAGGATGGCGCCCATGGCGCACATGGTCAGGATGGCGATGTACTCGCCCAGCATGAACAGCAGGTACGGCGTGGACGAATATTCAACCATGAAGCCGGCCACCAGCTCGGACTCGGCCTCGGCCAGATCGAAGGGCGGACGGTTGGTTTCCGCGAGGGTCGAGATCAGGAAGACCACGAACATCGGGAACAGCGGAATGATGTACCAGTTCAGGAAGGTGAGCTGCGGCACGCCCAGCAGTGAAGCCAGACCGCGCGTCTGCTGCGCCTCGACAATGCCCGACAGGTTCAGCGTGCCGGCGCAGAGCAGCACCGTGACAATGACGAAGCCGATCGAGACTTCGTAGCTGACCATCTGCGCCGTGGCGCGCAGGGCCGACAGGAACGGATACTTCGAGTTCGACGCCCAGCCGGCCATGATGGTGCCGTAGACCATCAGCGACGAGATCGCCAGGATGAACAGGACGCCGACGTTGATGTCCGCAACCACCCAGCCGGCGTTCACAGGCACCACGGCCCAGGCCGACAGCGCCAGCACGCCAGTGATCAGCGGCGCCAGCAGGAACAGGCCCTTGTTGGAGCCCGCCGGTATCACCGGCTCCTTCAGCACGAACTTCAGCAGGTCGGCGAATGATTGCAACAGGCCGAATGCGCCCACCACGTTGGGGCCGCGACGCAGCTGCACCGCAGCCCAGATCTTGCGGTCAGCGAGCAGGTAATAGGCTGTGAACAGCAGCAGCGCCACCAGCAGCACAACGCTCTGCAAGGCGATGAGCAGGACGTGCAGGAGACCATCCCAGAAAGACATCACGGCTCCCCTTACTCAGCAGCCTGGGCGACGGCGCCGCGCGCCAGCGCTGAACATTCGGCCATGACGGCCGAGGCGCGGGCGATCGGATTGGTCAGATAGAAATCAGTGATCGGGCTGGCGAACGGCGCCGGTCCCATCTGGGCAATGGCCGCGGCGATAGCCGGCAGGTCCAGCGCGCCCACGGCAATCTGGTTGCGATCAGCCATGTGCGGAACCTCGGCCTCAAGCGCCGCGCGCAACGCGCCGAGATTGTCATAGCCAAGGCGATGCCCCAGCGCGTCTGACAAAGCGCGGATGATCGCCCAGTCCTCGCGGGCGTCGCCCGGCGGGAACGAGGCCCGGTCAGCCACCTGCACCCTGCCCTCCGTGTTGAGGTAAGTGCCGGACTTCTCCGGATAAGCCGCGCCCGGCAGGATGACGTCGGCGCGGTGCGCGCCATTGTCGCCGTGGCTGCCCTGGTAGATGACGAAGGCGCCTGGCGCCACTTCGATCTCGTCGGCGCCGAGCAGGTAAACCACGTCGAGCGCACCGGCTTCCGCCATCTGCCGCGCCGTCAATCCGCCCTCGCCCGGGAAGAAGCCCACGTCGAGCGCGCCAACGCGCGCCGCCGCCGTGTGCAGGATGCTGAGACCGTTCCAGTCCTCGCCAACAGCGCCGACGTCAACCGCCAGTCGCGTGGCGGCAGCCAGCACGGCCGCGCCGTCGGCGCGCGCCAGGGCGCCCTGGCCGATGATGATGAGCGGCCGCTGCGCCTGGCGCAGCACCTCGACGAATCCGTGCGCGCCATTGGCCAGATCGACCAGCGTCTGGGCTCCGGCGCCAAGCTGCTCGGCCCGGTAGGTCAGATCCATCGCCTCGCCAACGTAGGCGACCGGCAGATTGCCAGCCAGCCAGCGCTTGCGGATACGGGCATTAATCACCGGAGCTTCGCGACGCGGATTGGAGCCAATCAGCAGGACGGCGTCCGCGTCCTCAATGCCCGCAATCGTAGCGTTGAACAGATAGCTGCTGCGGCCAAAGGCCGGATCGAGCTGGGCGCCATCCTGGCGACAGTCAAGGTTCGGCGAACCCAGCGCCTGCATCAACTGACGCAGGGCGAAGATCTCCTCCACGGCATTCAGGTCGCCGGCGATCGCGCCAATACGCGCTGGCTGCGTCGCCTTCACCTTCGCTGCGATCAGCGCGAAAGCCTCGCTCCACGACGCCGGGCGCAGACGGCCGTTCTCACGGACGTAAGGCCGGTCCAGCCGCTGGGTCTTGAGACCGTCCCAGATGAAGCGGCTCTTGTCCGAAATCCACTCCTGGTTCACGTCTTCATTGACGATCGGCAGGATGCGCATCACCTCACGACCACGCGTATCGACGCGGATGGCCGAACCAGCCGCGTCCATCACATCGACGGATTCGGTCTTGATCAGTTCCCACGGGCGGGCCTTGAAAGCGTACGGCTTCGACGTCAGCGCGCCGACCGGGCACAGGTCGATGACATTGCCCTGCAGCTCCGAACCCATCGCGTGTTCAAGATAGGTAGTGATCTCCATGTCCTCGCCGCGGCCAATGGCGCCCAGGTCGCCAACGCCCGCCACCTCATTGGTGAAGCGCACGCAGCGGGTGCAATGGATGCAGCGGTTCATGGAAGTGCGAACCAGCGGGCCGATGTACTTGTCTTCCACGGCGCGCTTGTTTTCATGGAAACGGCTGGAGTCCACGCCATAAGCCATGGCCTGGTCCTGCAGGTCGCACTCGCCGCCCTGGTCGCAAATCGGGCAGTCCAGCGGGTGGTTGACCAGCAGGAACTCCATCACGCCCTCGCGGGCCTTCTTGACCATCGGCGATTTGGTGAAGACCACCGGCGGCTCGCCGTTGGGCCCCGGACGCAGGTCGCGCACGCCCATGGCGCAGGAAGCCACCGGCTTCGGCGGACCGCCCTGCACCTCAACGAGGCACATGCGGCAGTTGCCGGCGATGGACAGCCGCTCGTGATAGCAGAAGCGCGGGATCTCGGCGCCAGCGGCCTCACAGGCCTGGAGTATGGTGTACTCCGGCGGGACCTCGATCTCTTTTCCGTCGACAATCAGCTTCGGCATGGCTTCCTTCCGTCTCAGGCGACGTTGGGCCGTGGGAGCGCTCCGGGTTGCCGGGATTGCGCCCTGATCTTTTTGGTTCCGCGATTTCCCTTGGCAGAGCCTGCCTTCGGGATATCGCCTGGATGATTGCGCCGGCCAGCAGGTCGGCGCGAAATGTTCAGCCCGTTACTCCGCGGCCACCGGAACCGGATCGATATGCGGGTTGGCCGCATACTGGTCGATGCGCTTCTCGATTTCCGGGCGGAAATGACGGATGAGCCCCTGGATCGGCCAGGCCGCAGCGTCGCCGAGGGCGCAGATGGTGTGGCCTTCGATCTGCTTGGTCACGTCCAGCAGCATGTCGATCTCGCGCTTCTGGGCGCGGCCTTCGGCCATGCGATTGATGACGCGCCACATCCAGCCCGTGCCCTCGCGGCACGGCGTGCACTGGCCGCAGCTCTCATGCTTGAAGAAGTAGGACAGACGGGCGATGGCGCGGATCACGTCGGTCGACTTGTCCATCACCAGCACGCCGGCGGTGCCGAAGCTGGAGGTGGCGGCGCGGCAACCGTCGAAGTCCATGATCAGGTCTTCGCACAGATGCGCGGGAATGATCGGGCACGAGGCGCCGCCAGGAATGATGCCCAGCAGATTGTCCCAGCCGCCGCGCACGCCGCCGCCGTGACGCTCGATCAGCTCACGGAAGGGAATGCCCATCGACTCCTCCACCACGCAGGGCGTGCCGACGTGGCCGGAGATGCCGAACAGCTTGGTGCCGACGTTGTTGGGGCGGCCAATGCCGTTGAACCAGTCGGCGCCGCGACGCAGGATCGTGCCGGCGACGGCGATCGACTCCACGTTGTTCACCGTGGTGGGGCAGCCGTAGAGCCCCATGTTGGCCGGGAACGGCGGCTTCAGCCGCGGCATGCCCTTCTTGCCCTCAAGGCTCTCCAGCAGCGCGGTTTCCTCGCCGCAGATGTAGGCGCCGGCGCCGTGATGCACATAAAAATCAAACGGATAGCCGTTGATGTTATTCTGGCCGATGAGCCGCGCCGCATAGGCTTCATCAACAGCGCGTTGCAGCGCCTCACGCTCGGCGATGAACTCGCCGCGAATGTAGATGTAGGCCGCGTGGGCGCCCATGGCGAAGGAGGCGATCATCGCGCCTTCGATCAGCAGATGCGGATCGTGACGCAGGATCTCGCGGTCCTTGCAGGTGCCAGGCTCGGACTCGTCGCCGTTGATGACCAGATAATGCGGACGGTCGCCCGTCTGCTTCGGCATGAACGACCATTTCAGGCCCGTCGGGAAACCCGCGCCGCCACGGCCGCGCAGGTTGGACTTTTTCATCTCGTCGATGATCCAGTCGCGTCCCTGTTCCAGCAGGAATTTGGTGCCGTCCCACGCGCCGCGGCGCTGGGCGGCCTGAAGGCTCGCCGGCTGCAGGCCGTAGACGTTGGTGAAGATGCGATCCTTGTCCGACAGCATGGCCTCAGTCCTTCTGCGCGAACCTGGCGCGCCAGGCGCCGACGACCGAGCCGTCATACAGCGACGGATCCGTCAGGGAGGTCAGCTTGCCGCCGGCCGGCTCCGCCGCGTGACGGCCCTGCTGCGGACCCGGCTTCACCGGACGGCCCGCGGCAAGATCCTTCAACAGGTTGATGAGGATCTCCGGCGTCAGATCTTCGTAATAATCGTCGTTGATCTGCACCATCGGCGCGTTGCAGCAGGCGCCAAGGCACTCAACTTCGAGCCAGGAGAAATTGCCGTCGGCGGAAACCGTGCGCTCCGGCCCGACGAAACCGCGCAGGGCCTCGCGCAGATCATAGGCGCCGCAGACCATGCAGTGCGTGGTGCCGCACAGCTGGACGAAGAAACGCCCAACCGGCTCCAGCGCGAACATGGTGTAGAAGGTGGCGATCTCGAGCACGCGAATGTAGTTCATGCCGAGAATGCCGGCGACGTGCTCAATGGCGCGCTGCGGCAGCCAGCCGCCGGCCTGCGCCTGGGCCCGCCACAACAGCGGAATCACGGCGGAAGCCTGCCGGCCCTCCGGGTATTTGGCGATCTGTTGGCTCGCCCACGCGGCGTTCTCCGGCGTGAAGACGAATTCTGCCGGCTGTACTTCGGGCGGGGCCAGACGACGTACGCTCATGACTTACGCAAATCCCTTGCTGACGCCAGCAACCTGGCTTTCAGGACGCGGGCCGGTCACCGGTCCACCTCGCCAAACACGATGTCGATCGAACCCAAGATCGCCGAGACGTCGGCCAGCATGTAGCCGCGCGACAGGTGATCCATGGCCGCCAGATGGGCGAAGCCCGGGGCCCTGATCTTGCAGCGGTACGGCATGTTGCCGCCATCCGCCACGAGATAGACGCCGAACTCGCCCTTGGGAGCTTCGACCGCAGCGTACACCTCGCCCGCCGGGACGTGATAACCCTCGGTGTACAGCTTGAAATGATGGATCAGCGCTTCCATCGACCGCTTCATGTCGCCACGCTTCGGCGGCGTCACCTTGTGGTCCTGGGTCAGCACCGGCCCCTGCCCGTCCGGCGCGCGCAGCTTGTCGACGCACTGGCGCATGATGCGGACGGACTGCACCATCTCTTCCATGCGCACGCAGTAGCGGTCGAAGCAGTCGCCGTGCTTGCCAACGGGGATGTCGAAATCCATCTCCTCGTAGCACTCGTAGGGCTGCGCCTTGCGCAGGTCCCACTCGGCGCCGGCGGCGCGCACCAGCACGCCGGAGAAGCCATGCGCCCAGCACTCATCCAGCGTGGTGGGCGAGATGTCGACAGTGCGCTGCTTGAAAATGCGGTTGCCGGTGACCAGACGGTTGAGATCGTCAATGGTTTTCAGGAACGGATCGCAGAACGCCTCGATATCGTCGATCAGATCTGGCGGCAGGTCCTGATGCACGCCGCCGACGCGGAAGTAATTGGCGTGCATGCGCGCGCCGCAGGCCCGCTCGTAGAAGATCATCAGCTTTTCGCGCTCTTCAAAGCCCCATAGCGGCGGCGTGAGCGCGCCAACGTCCATCGCGAAGGTGGTGACGTTGAGCAGATGCGACAGGATGCGGCCGATTTCCGAATAGAGCACCCGGATCAACTGGCCGCGCCGGGGAACCTCAATGCCCAGCAGCTTCTCCACCGCGAGGGCGAAGGCGTGCTCCTGGTTCATCGGCGCCACATAATCGAGGCGGTCGAAATAGGGCGTTGCCTGGGCGTAGGTCTTGTATTCAATCAGCTTTTCGGTGCCACGGTGCAGCAGGCCGATATGCGGGTCGGCGCGCTCGACCACCTCGCCGTCAAGCTCCAGCACCATGCGCAGCACGCCGTGGGCTGCCGGATGCTGGGGGCCGAAGTTGATCGAAAAATTGCGGAGCTGATGTTCGCTCATGGCGTCTTCCCCGAATCCTTCTGCCCTGAAGCCTTCTCGTCACCCGGCAGGACGTAATCCACGCCCTCCCACGGCGACAGGAAGTCGAAACGGCGAAACTCCTGGCGCAGGGCTACCGGCTCGTAGACCACGCGCTTCTGCGCATCGTCGTAACGCACCTCGACGAAGCCGCTGAGCGGAAAATCCTTGCGCAGCGGATGCCCCTCGAAACCATAGTCGGTCAGCAGGCGGCGCAAATCCGGGTGTCCGGAGAAGACCACGCCATACATGTCCCAGGTTTCGCGCTCATACCAGTTGGCGGCGGGAAACACATCGACCAGCGACGGAACCGGCGTCTGAGCATCGGACTGGACAGCGAGGCGGACCCGCGCATTCAGGGTCGGCGACAGCAGGTGATACACCACGTCGAAGCGCTTCTCGCGCTCCGGATAATCCACGCCGCATATGTCGATCAGGCAAACGAAGCGCAGGCCGTCCGCATCGCGCAGCTTCAGCGCCACGTCGGCGATGCGGGTCACATCCACGTCAAGCGTCAGCTCGCCGAACGCTGTGCGGGCCGATACGCCGTCGCTGCCGGTCAGCTGAAGAATCCGCGCGCCGAGAGCCT
This sequence comes from Camelimonas sp. ID_303_24, assembly GCF_053543495.1. NCBI lineage: Bacteria > Pseudomonadati > Pseudomonadota > Alphaproteobacteria > Hyphomicrobiales > Chelatococcaceae > Camelimonas > Camelimonas sp. ID_303_24. The sequence continues at coordinate 113,581 of NZ_JBLLJM010000002.1, read as the reverse complement.
CGGGATCGCCTCCCGCCTGGCCCCCGACTGTCTGATTGAGGCTTGCCTCTGCCATCATCCGTCCAATCACACCTGCAACCGGTTACGACCGGAGACTGAAGCCGCCTCCCGCCGCGTTGCCGGGCCGGGGCTCAGCCACCGGCCGTGGTCGTAAGTTCAGCGCTCGATCGTGCCCGTACGGCGGATCTTCTTCTGCAACAGCAGGATGCCGTACAGAAGCGCCTCGGCCGTGGGCGGGCAGCCCGGCACGTAAATGTCGACCGGCACAACCCGATCGCAGCCACGCACCACAGAATAGGAGTAATGATAATAGCCGCCGCCGTTGGCGCACGACCCCATGGAAATGACGTAACGCGGCTCCGGCATCTGGTCGTAGACCTTGCGCAGCGCCGGGGCCATCTTGTTGCACAGGGTGCCGGCCACGATCATCACGTCCGACTGGCGCGGGCTGGCGCGGGGAGCAAAGCCGAAACGCTCAACGTCGTAACGCGGCATCGACGCCTGCATCATCTCCACGGCGCAACAGGCCAGACCAAAGGTCATCCACATCAGCGAGCCGGTCCGGGCCCACTGGATCAGCTCGTCAGTGGAGGTGACGAGGAAACCCTTGTCGGCCAGCTCGTCATTGATGCCGGTAAAGAACGGATCATTGGAGCCGACCGGCTTGCCAGTCGCCGGATCAATGATTCCACGCGGAGCCGGCGCGATCGCCGGGGTGGAGTCGCCAATCAATCCCATTCGAGGGCTCCCTTGCGCCATTCATAGACGAAACCGACCGTCAGCACCGCAAGAAACGTCATCATCGACCAGAAACCGAACGTACCCACCTCCTTGAAGCCGATGGCCCAGGGGAACAGGTAAGCGACCTCAAGGTCAAAGATGATGAAGAGAATGGCGACGAGATAGAAGCGGATGTCGAACTTCATGCGGGCGTCGTCGAACGCGTTAAAACCGCACTCATACGCCGACAGCTTTTCCGGATCAGGGTTCCGGAAGGCCACCAGGAACGGCGCGACAAGCAGCGCCAGTCCAATGACAAGCGAGACGCCTATGAACACCACGAGGGGAAGATAGTCGTTCAGCAAGCTGTGCATTCTGCACCCAATCCTTCGCGGCCGCCTGCGCCGCTCACGCGTCGCTTTCACCCGGCAGATTCCGCTGCGACCCGCTCCCTGAAAAGGGGCCGTCAATGGCCCGCACCTTGGAACAGTTCGTAGCTGCGAGGGCAGGCTTAACCCAGGGGCCAGAGCCGTGCAAGCCTCGCCTTGAAAAGTTCGTATTGTTGCAAATGCAACATAAACGGGACCTTTCTGCCGGCTTCCCCTTCCTGCGATGGGCTCATTCCGGCAATTGCCTGCGAGAATTGTCTCAACGCCATGCAACTCAGGGCATTCCCCTGGCGCAGGACAATCCCTGTTCTGGCCTGCGCCCCTCCAGCCCTCGCGCCCCAGCCAGCCCCGAACCTGCCCGCAGCCCTGACCCCGCCGCAGCCCAATGCCGCATGCATGCCTGCCTCATAATGTCAGCGCCGGCATGCAACCGGATCATCCCCTCCCGTCACGCTTGAGTCGCCCCTGCCGGAACGAACTGCGCAGCGGCCATGATAGCGCCCCGCCTGCTTCAGATATCGAACCGTGAAACACCCCTCACATCTCCAGGCCTGAGCGGAACACAGCCGACGCCGCGAGGCGCCGCCATGGACCGCCTCCGCATCATGCAGGCGGCAACCGCGTTGTCCCAGTCCTTGCCCTGCCCCTGCCCCCTGCCCTTGCCCCGTCACGCAGCTACGGCCCCGCCGGACGCCATCACGAAACGCCCTGGCTCCGGCCACGAACGCATTGCCTTCGATGCCGGCGACTTTCCGCCAGCCCGAAACTTGCGGTCGAAGCCGATTCAGCGCCCACCGGTGAGCGCCCGGATGTTTCCAGACGCGCGCGCCCTGCCTGTGACCCGAACGCGCGACCCTGGCCTGGGAACAGCTATCCCGGCGGTAAATACATGGGGCGCCCCACATTCATCCTTCTATCCACAGCAGCCGGCGCAGATTGCGGCCAATGCTCGCTTGACACCGCAAGGGGCGAACCTTAAACCCCGCATCACCGGCGGCCAAGACGCCTGTTCGGGGGTGTAGCTCAGTTGGTTAGAGCGCCGGCCTGTCACGCCGGAGGTCGCGGGTTCGAGTCCCGTCACTCTCGCCACTTTCCTTTAGGGGATGGTGGAAGGATTTGGCGCCAGTATCTGGATCAGGAGCTCAGGCTCTGTGGGGTTCAGTGTCCCGGGTTTGGGGGTGTAGCTCAGTTGGTTAGAGCGCCGGCCTGTCACGCCGGAGGTCGCGGGTTCGAGTCCCGTCACTCTCGCCACCCAGACACGGTTGATACAAAGCGCGGCCTGGCCGCGCTTTTTTATTGGCGGAACGCCAATCTGGCTCGAACGTCTGATGGCTTGCGGGCAGATCAAGCAGCAACGACCGCCTGACGGCATCCGGAAGACCCCTGCGAAAGAACTGGCGTTTCCAAAAGCCTGATGGCGCCGCCGGCCAACTATCATCCACCCGGAACGATTGAATATACGTCTGTACGGAGCGCGTCTCGCGGACCCCGGCGATGCCTGGGCGCAGCGCCGCAGACAAAGCCGCCGGCAATTGCCGGAACGTCGGCGCTCGCCAGCGTGGCAGTCCAGCCTGTCTGAAGATGATCTGAAGAAGCAGCAGGCATGCCCAACCTGGCAGGCGCGACGCGTCTGGTGGGCGGTGACGGGCTCGAACCGCCGACCCTCTCGGTGTAAACGAGATGCTCTACCAACTGAGCTAACCGCCCTGACGCAGCCGCCATCCGGAATAGCCGGGGATCCGGGGCAGCGCCTGCCCCTGTATCATCAGGTTCAGGCCGACGCGCGATGGCGCACGGGCCAGACGCCAGACCACAGAAGCAACTGGAGCCTGCTCTACAGCATGGCGACGCCGAACGCCAGTCCATCCGTCGTCTGATTACCCCCAACAGACAGCCCCGCTCCGGCGCCTGTTGACAATCCCACCCCGTGTCTCGCCGACACCATGTCTCGCCCGCCCTTCCCCCTGCCGCGGATCCCTCGCCGGCCGTGGCGCGCATTGCCCTTGCCCGGGCCCGTCGCCCGCCAATCGCATGGCCCCGCCAGCGCCGCGCAATCGCAGCAGAACACGCGATTCGCAAGCCAGTGGGCGGGGAGCTCCCCATGGGCCAGTGACGCCGCACAAGCGCCGCGCCGCCAGGCGGAGGCGCACAAGGCGCAAGGCCCGCCGCCCGGCTTGACGTCGACCGCGATCGATCCCTTCCGCCGGAGAGATCCGGTCCAGGGCAAACCCGCTCAGGGGACAAACCTGTCCCGGGGGATCCGGGCGGCCGGTCCAGCCGGGCTGCCGAAGATACGGATCACGCCCGGGCGCCCCCCTCCATGCGGCGTGCAAATACAAGAAAGCCCGGGTCCTTCGACCCGGGCTCCCCGAACGCATGCAATCCAGGCGACCCGCGTCGCCTCCGCCATGCCGGCTGAAGCGACGGCGCTGGTCGGCGCGGGAAGACCGCCTTACTTCCCGTTGACGGAATCCTTGAGGCCCTGGCCAGCCTTGAACTTGGGAGCCTTGGAAGCAGGAACATTGATGGTCTCGCCCGTGCGGGGGTTCCGCGCGGTGCCGGCGGCGCGGTCAGCCACCGAGAAGGTGCCGAAGCCAACAAGCTTGACCTCATCGCCCTTCTTGAGGGCGTCCGTGATGGCGGCGAACACAGCCTCAACGGCCTCGCCCGCCTGAGCGCGGCTCAGGTCGGCCTGATCAGCGACGGCAGCAACAAGATCGCCTTTGTTCATCAATCGTCCTCCAGATGCGAATGACGCTCCTCAGCGCGCATTCGTCGGGTTCAATACTCCAGCCTGCCATGTCGGTTACAAGAAACCTGGCCCATAGCCCAGCTCGTGTTACGGTGAAAACCCACAGCTCTCACCGTCCCATCTTTTGGTTTTGCCTGATAAGCCCCGAAGCGCAAGGCCCTGGCGGAGAGAAATCACGGCAATAAAACAAATTTTTCCGTTTCGTGAAGAAAAAAGGCCCCGGCGGCGCGCCGGGGCCTCTCATGATGATTGCTGATCAGTGAGCGATCACGCCGCCCGACTCACCTTCAACCCGCGGCGGAGCTACCGGCTCATCGCCAGGCGGGGTCCACTCGATGGCTTCGAGCTTGCGAACCAGCGCATGCTCCAGCACCTGGCCCATGCGCGACACCGGGATGATCTCCAGCCCGTTCTTCACGCTGTCCGGAATCTCCGTCAGATCCTTGACGTTGTCCTCCGGAATGAGAACCGTGCGGATACCGCCGCGCAGGGCGGCCAGCAGCTTCTCCTTCAGGCCGCCGATCGGCAGAACCCGGCCGCGCAGCGTCACCTCGCCGGTCATGGCCACGTCCCTGCGGACCGGCACCCCGGTCATCACCGAAACGATGGCCGTCGCCATGGCGATGCCGGCGGACGGGCCGTCCTTGGGCGTCGCGCCCTCCGGAACGTGCACGTGGATGTCACGCGCATCGAACAGCGGCGGCTTGATGCCCATCGACACCGACCGCGCCCGCACATAGGAGGCGGCCGCCGAGATCGACTCCTTCATGACGTCGCGCAGATTGCCCGTCACCGTCATCTTGCCCTTGCCAGGCATCATGACGCCCTCGATGGTCAGCAATTCGCCGCCCACCTCGGTCCAGGCCAGCCCCGTCACCACGCCAACCTGGTCCTCCGCCTCGATCTCGCCGTAGCGATACTTCGGCGCGCCGAGGAAGCTTTCCAGCGTCGCGGTCGTCACCTCCACCGTCTCCGCCTTGCCGAGCACGATCTCCTTCACCGCCTTGCGGATCAGGTTCGAAATCTCGCGCTCGAGGTTACGCACGCCCGATTCCCGGGTGTAGCGGCGCACCAGCAGCAGCAGGGCATCGTCGGTGATCGTCCATTCCTTCTCCGACAGGCCGTGCTTGACGACAGCCTCCGGGATCAGGTGGCGACGGGCGATCTCCGTCTTTTCCTCTTCCGTATAGCCGGCGAGCCGGATGGTCTCCATACGGTCGAGCAACGGACCAGGAATGTTCAGCGTGTTGGCGGTGGTCACGAACATCACGCTGGAGAGGTCGTAATCGACTTCCAGATAATGGTCGTTGAACGCCTTGTTCTGTTCAGGGTCCAGCACCTCAAGCAGTGCGGCGGACGGATCACCCCGATAGTCCTGACCCATCTTGTCGATCTCATCGAGCAGGATGAGCGGATTGGAGGTCTTCGCCTTCCGCATCGCCTGGATAATCTTGCCAGGCATGGAGCCGATATAGGTCCTCCGGTGACCACGGATCTCGGCTTCGTCGCGCACGCCGCCAAGCGACACGCGGACGAACTCGCGCCCCGTCGCCCTGGCGATGGACTTGCCAAGCGAGGTCTTGCCGACGCCAGGAGGGCCAACGAGGCACAGGATCGGCCCCGACAGCTTGTTGGCGCGCTGCTGCACCGCCAGGTATTCGACGATGCGATCCTTGACCTTGTCCAGGCCGAAGTGATCGGCGTCCAGCACCTTTTGCGCCTCGCCGAGATCCTTCTTCACCCGCGAACGCTTGTTCCACGGAATGCCGAGCATCCAGTCGAGATAGTTGCGCACGACGGTGGCTTCCGCCGACATCGGCGACATCTGCCGCAGCTTCTTCAGCTCGGCCATCGCCTTGTCGCGGGCCTCGCGAGACAGCTTGGTCTGGTTGATCTTCTCTTCCAGCTCCGCCAGCTCGTCGCGACCGTCCTCGTCGCCCAGTTCCTTCTGAATGGCCTTCATCTGCTCATTCAGATAGTACTCGCGCTGGGTCTTCTCCATCTGCCGCTTGACGCGCGTGCGGATGCGCTTCTCGACCTGGAGGACCGAGATCTCGCTCTCCATCATGCCGAGAATCTTCTCGAGCCGCGCCGGGATCGAGACCGTCTCAAGCAGCGCCTGCTTGTCGGCGATCTTCACGGCCAGATGCGAGGCAACCGTGTCGGCCAGACGCGAGGGATCCTCGATCTGCGTGACGGCGGCGACCACCTCCGGCGAGACCTTCTTGTTGAGCTTCACATAGCTCTCGAATTCGGTCACGACCGAGCGGGCCAGGGCCTCGGCTTCGACCTTGTCGCCTGTCTCGTCGCCGAGCACCTCGGCGGTCGCCTCATAAAATTCGTCGGTGCGCAGATAGGAATGCACGCGCGCGCGACCAGCGCCTTCAACCAGCACCTTCACGGTGCCGTCGGGCAGCTTGAGAAGCTGCAGCACGCTGGCGATCGCGCCAATCTCGTGGATGGCAGAGGTTTCCGGATCATCGTCGGCGGCGTTCATCTGCGTGGCCAGCAGAATGTGCCGGTCAGTCTTGACCACCTCCTCCAGGGCGCGGATCGACTTCTCGCGCCCGACGAAGAGCGGGACGATCATGTGCGGGAACACGACAATGTCGCGCAGGGGCAGGACGGGATAGTCCGAAACGGTTCCCGGAGCCGCGGGCTGGCGAGGCTTCATGGTAGTCATGTGGCCCTTGTCCTTTCACTATCGTCCGCCCTCCCCCTTGGAGCGGCAGGCGGAGCGGACGGATTGCCTCCGGCGCTCAACTCCATGGGAGCATACACCGAAGGCGACGCTCGCCGCGCCTCCTGATGAGCGCGCGACAAAGACGATGAACAGAAAGTGGTTCCGGGTGACTTTTGTTTCAAGTCGGTGACAGGCCCGGAGCACAGATGATTTGAGGGTCTGGCCTGCATGTCGCGCATGACCGCCTGGCCATGGCCACGCTGATCCCATCCCCTGACGCAGAACAGGCGCCCAACGGGCGCCTGCCATGCCGGATATCTTCGTGTCTGGAGCTCAGGCCGAGGCCGTCGCGTTACTTTCAGCGCGATCGGCGTAGATGAACAGCGGCCGCGCCTTGCCCTCGACCACCTCGGGGCCAATGACGACCTGCTCGACGCCCTCAAGCCCCGGCAGTTCGTACATGGTCTCGAGCAGGATCCCCTCCAGGATGGAGCGCAGGCCGCGGGCGCCGGTCTTGCGCTCGATGGCCTTGCGGGCGATCAGCGTCAGCGCGTCCTCGTGGAAGGTCAGCTCCACATTCTCCATCTCGAACAGGCGCTGGTACTGGCGCACCAGGGCGTTCTTCGGCTCCTGGAGAATCTTCTTGAGCGCGACCTCATCAAGGTCCTCGAGGGTGGCGATCACCGGCAACCGGCCGATAAACTCGGGGATCAGGCCGAACTTCAGCAGATCCTCGGGCTCCACCTCACGGAAAATCTCGCCGGTGCGGCGATCTTCGGGCGCGTGCACGGTGGCGCCGAAGCCAATCGACGTGCCCTTGCCGCGCGCGGTGATGATGCGCTCCAGCCCGGCAAAGGCGCCGCCGCAAATGAACAGGATATTGGTCGTGTCCACCTGCAGGAACTCCTGCTGGGGATGCTTGCGACCGCCCTGCGGCGGCACGCTGGCGACCGTGCCTTCCATGATCTTCAGCAGCGCCTGCTGCACGCCTTCGCCCGACACGTCGCGGGTGATCGACGGATTGTCCGACTTGCGGGAAATCTTGTCGATCTCGTCGATGTAGACGATGCCGCGCTGGGCCCGCTCCACATTGTAGTCCGCGGCCTGCAGCAGCTTCAGGATGATGTTCTCGACGTCCTCACCCACGTAGCCGGCTTCAGTCAGCGTCGTCGCGTCGGCCATGGTGAACGGCACGTCAAGAATGCGCGCCAGCGTCTGGGCCAGCAGCGTCTTGCCCGAGCCAGTGGGGCCGACGAGCAGGATGTTGGACTTGGCCAGTTCGACGTCGTTGTTCTTCAGCGCGTGGCTGAGCCGCTTGTAATGATTGTGCACGGCGACGGAGAGCACCTTCTTCGCGTGCTCCTGGCCGATGACATAGTCTTCCAGCACCTTGCTGATCTCACGCGGCGTCGGCACGCCGTCGCGCGACTTCACCAGCGACGACTTCGATTCCTCGCGGATGATGTCCATGCACAGCTCGACGCATTCATCGCAGATGAACACCGTCGGTCCAGCGATCAGCTTGCGGACCTCATGCTGGCTTTTGCCGCAGAAAGAGCAGTAAAGCGTGCTCTTGCTTTCGCTGCCTGTGGCCTTGCTCATGGTCCGTCTCCACTGCGACCGGCCGGAATTACGCCGGCGGTCATGTCAAATCCTTGCCGGATCAGGTTGCACGACGCGCCCTGCATGGCCGCAATGACGGCCAGAGCGCGTGCGGCTGTCCGATGCGTGAGAACTGCGACCCCAAGGGCCCGCAGCGCTCCCCGCGCCTGATCCGCTGCCTGCGCATCAGGATCGAACCTGACCCGTAACAACAGGTTAACGTCGCCCGCTACCGGCGCACGACGCGAACATAAAACGTCACCCAAACATGGGGGACGCCGTCCGTCAATGCGAGCGGGGCCGTTTGTCGCGGACGCCCGCCCGTCCAGCCCGCCCGTCGCGCGCGATCAGGCCGGCAGGTCGGGGCGCTTCTCCAGCACCTGGTCGATCAGCCCGAATTCCTTCGCCTTGTCGGCGGTCATGAAATTGTCGCGCTCCAGGGCGTTTTCGATTGCCTCCAGCGATTGACCGCTATGCGTGACGTAGATCTCGTTCAGCCGGCGCTTCAGCGCCTCGATCTCGCGCGCGTGGATCAGGATGTCCGTCGCCTGGCCCTGATATCCGCCGGAAGGCTGGTGCACCATGATGCGGGCGTTCGGCAACGCGAAGCGCTGCCCCTTCTCGCCCGCCGCCATGAGCAGGGAGCCCATCGAGGCGGCCTGGCCGACCACAAGCGTCGATACCGGGCAGCGGATGAACTGCATGGTGTCATAGATCGACAGGCCGGACGTCACCACGCCGCCGGGAGAATTGATGTAGAAGGAAATTTCCTTCTTTGGATTCTCCGCTTCCAGGAACAGCAGCTGCGCCACGATCAGCGAGGCGGAATGGTCTTCCACCGGGCCGGTCAGAAAGATGATCCGTTCGCGCAGCAGACGCGAATAGATGTCGAACGCCCGCTCTCCCCGGTTGGACGTCTCGATAACCATCGGCACCAGCGTGTTGGCGTAAACGTCCAACGGATCTCTCATGTCTCATACTCCAGGCGGCCGCGCGGGGGCGGTCATTTTCGGGAGCATTTTCAGGCGAAGCCGACGCCGCGCATAAAGAAAATGCCTCAGGGCAAAGCCACAGGACGCCACACTGGTCCAGCCTGGACCAGATATCGCCCCGTGGCGGCTCCGTCGCCGCTTTCGCGAACGGAACGGCGCCAGACCAACCTGTCTGGCGAAGAAAACGCGCCGGCCGGGAATCACGTTCGCTCCGGCGCCAGAATCTGGATTGCGACTCTTCCCCGCCATTGTGGCGGAGGCAAGCCCTGTCATCGCTTTCTCATAGTCGCTTGCGGAAACGCGGGATGGGAAGGCGCTCCCCGCCTGAAACCGGCGTTCTCCGCAGTTATGCGCTGCCCACCGCCACCGCAAGGCCCCAACGCGCCCCTGCTGACGCGGCAGCGCCGGCCAGACAGCAAAAAGCGGCCAGGGGAACCCCTGGCCGCCGCAACATCAGGGCGCGGCCGCAACCGCGCAACAGGAAATCAGGCCTTGTCGCCGTCTTCCTCGTCTTCCTTGAACAGATCTTCCTTGCTGACGGTCTTGTCCACAACCTTGGCCTGACCGAGCAGGTGATCAACCACCTTCTCCTCGAAGATCGGGGCGCGCAGCTCGGCCAGCGCCTGGGGGTTCTTCTGATAGAAGTCCCACACCATCTTCTCCTGGCCGGGGAACTGGCGGGCGCGGTCAATCAGCGCGCGGGTCAGCTCGTCCTCGGAGATCTTGATCTCGGCCTTGTCGCCGATCTCGGCCAGCACCAGGCCAAGGCGCACGCGACGCTCGGCGATGCCCTTGTATTCCGCGCGGGCGGCTTCCTCGGTGGTGCCTTCGTCCTCGAAGCTGCGGCTGGCCTGGGCCATCTCGGCGGTCACGCCCTGCCACACGCCGTCGAACTCCTGCTGCACCAGGGTCGGCGGCAGCTCGAAGCTGTACAGCTTGTCGAGCGCGTCAAGCAGCTTGCGCTTCACCTTGCGGCGCGACTGCGCCTGGAAGTCAACGCCGATGCGCTCGCGCAGGGCGGTGCGCAGGGCTTCCAGATCATCCATGCCGAACGACTTGCCCAGCTCGTCATTGACCAGCGCCTCGCCGCCGGCCTCGACCGAGATGACCTTCACGTCGAATTCAGCGGTCTTGCCGGCCAGATGCGCAGCCTGGTAGTCCTCGGGGAACGTCGCGGTAACGACCTTCTCTTCGCCGGCCTTGACGCCAACGAGCTGCTCCTCGAAGCCCGGAATGAACGAGCCGGAGCCGATTTCAACCGGCACGCCGTCGCCCGAACCACCCGGGAAGGCCTCGCCGTCGATCTTGCCGACGAAGTTGATGGTGACGCGGTCGCCGTCCTCAGCCGCTTCGCCTTCGGCGCGGGCGGTGAAGGTGCGATTCTGCTTCGCCATGCGGGTCAGCGCATCGTCCAGTTCGGCGTCGGTCACCTCGGCGACCTCACGCTCCAGCTCGACGCCGGACACGTCGGCCACTTCGAAGGTCGGCAGAATTTCCAGCGCGACGGTGTAGGACAGGTCGGCCTTCGCGTCGATGACCGCGTCCACGTCCTCACGGGCTTCCGGCAGATTGACCTTCGGCTCCATGGCGAGACGCAGGTTGTTCTCGGAAACGATCTGCTGGTTGGCCTCGTTGACGGCGTTCTGCACGATGTCAACCATGACCTGGCGACCGTAGGTGCGGCGCATGTGCGTCATCGGCACCTTGCCCGGACGGAAGCCGTTGATGCGGACCTTGTCCTTCAGCTCGTTCAGCTCGTTGACAAGCCGGGTTTCGAGCTCGGAAGCGGGCACGACCACCTTGAATTCGCGCTTCAGTCCTTCGGAGTTGGTTTGGGTCGCCTGCATGTTGAAACTCTGCTGTCCTGTCGCCCGTGAATCGGATTCCGGCCTGTTGGGTTATAAAGCGCATGGTGCGGGCGGAGGGACTCGAACCCCCACGAGGTTAGTCACTGGAACCTAAATCCAGCGCGTCTACCAATTCCGCCACGCCCGCCCGCGACACGCCATGAAAGGCCGCCCTCTCAGGCCGAGGTCGCGGCTCTATATCACGCGTTGCGGATAACGCACCAAAAAAATACCCTGCCGCCGGGCTGCGGACAGCCTGACGCCGGATGCCCCGATCTCTAATCCACATAAAGCGCCCTGTGAACCACTCCGTGTTCTGCAAGCCGCCCTTTTTTGCGATTATGCGTCTGTTTCGAACCTCCAGACCCGCACAGGCAGGCAACAGGATGTCCAACGCTTTCTCCCGACGCCCGTCAGACCCAGGCCGCCGCCGGTTTTGCGCTGGCTTCGCCGCCACCCTGCTGGCGATTCCATGCGCCGCTTCGCCGGCGGGCGCACAGACACAGAACAGGGAGCTGGCGACGGCGAAGGCGGCAATCCGGCTGCGCGCCGCCCCTGGCAAGCTGCGGCTGAAGCCGGAGCCAGCTACGGAAACGGCAATACTCGGTTTCAATGACCTTGTCCCCGGCCCCCTGCTGCGGGCGCGCCAGGGCGAAACGCTCGCCGTCGAACTGTCAAACGCCCTGGACGAGCCGCTTTCTCTGCACTGGCATGGCGCGGGCGCGCCCAACGCCCTCGACGGCGTCGCAGGGCTTACCGGGCCGGCAATTGCGCCGGGCGAAACCCGGACCCTCAGCTTCACGGCGCGCCACGCCGGCCTGTCCTGGTACCGGCCCATGCGCATCGGCGCTGTCGGCCGCCAGACGGAAAGCGGCCTCTATGGCGCGCTGATCGTTGACGAACCCGACCCTCCGGCGGTCGCGAAGGACCTCCTGCTCACCCTTGATGACTGGGCCCTGACCGACGGGGGCCAGCTCCGGCCGGATTTCGACGCGGTCGCCGCCCGCGCCGGCGCCGGGCGTCTCGGCAACTGGCTTACGCTCAACTCTTCCGCGCCGCCCGGGCGCGTCAGCGTCGCGCCAGGCGCGCGGCTGCGCCTGCGCCTGCTGAACGCCGCCAACGCCCGCACATTCGCCCTGCACTTCAGCGGCCTCGCCGTGCATGTCATCGGCGTCGACGGCCGCCCGTCAGCCCTGTTCACGCCCGCCCGCGACAGCCTGACCCTGCTGCCGGGCGGGCGCTATGACCTGATCGTCGAGGCGCCGGCGCAGGCAGGCGCTGAAGGCGTCTTGCGGGTGCTGCTTGGCCAGGCCAATGCGGGCGCGCCATTGCTGGTCGTGTCGGCGACAGATGCGCCGCCCGCACCTGCCGCGGGGCCTGTCGCCGCCCTGCCCGCCAGCGATCTGCCGGAAGCAATCCGGCTACAGGATGCGGCGCGCGCCACCCTGACGCTGGCCGGCGGCGCCACTCCTGGCGCGTCGGAAACCGGCGCGCGCTTCACGGACCCAGGGCGCATCTGGACCATCAATGGCGTCTCCTGGCCCGACGCCGGGCGCAAACCGGCGTTCAGCGTCCGCTCGGGTCGCCCCGTGACGCTCGAACTGAAAAATGCGACGCCCTGGATGCAGACCCTGCATATCCACGGGAGCCATGTGCGGCGGCTACACAATCTGGATGATGGCTGGGAGCCGTACTGGCTCGACGTCATCGCCATCCCCGCCAACCAGACGTCGCGCGTGGCGTTTGTCGCTGGCGAGGCCGGCAGATGGCTGATTGGCTCGTCCAACGCCGAACGGCTCGATGGCGGCATGGCCACATGGTTTGAGGTGACCTGACCCTTCCCCCGCCATTCAGCGCACAGCAGAAAGGCTGGCGCCGGGCCAGCCTTTCGAAGAATCAGGGCGCTGCCTGCCGGGGACTTTCCCCGCCGGCCAGCGCTGCGTCGCGCAACGGCTGCCTCCGGGCGCGTCAGAAGCCGCCGCCAACCCCCATGCCGCCGCTACCGTTCATCATTGGCCGCACGCCGGTGCCGAAGTTGCGCACTTCGCGTCCCACGCCGGTCATGTCGATATCGTCCCGCTCGATCTTGCGCATGGGCGCATTGAGGCCACCCGTGGCGCCAGTAGACCGGGTGGCGGCCCTTGCGCCGCCTTTGGCTTTTGGCGACGGCTTGACATCCGCCGGAGCCTCCCAGTCAGGAGTGGCCGGAACTTGCTGCGCGAACGCGGCCGGCGCCAGCGCCAGCACGCCAACCGCAACGGTGACCGTGGACAGGCCGCGAACATAGCCGCGAACATACTTGGAAATAGACATACCCAGCTCCTGAACTCCGCGCTGGCCGCCACGCGCCATCCTGAATGGCCGCAGATCAACGAACGCCAGACCTTACCGGCGCGCCAGCACGGCCGGCGGAACCCAACCGCCGCGTTCAACTCAATCAATGTGTCAGGAGAATAGCGCGAAAATGGCGCTCCCGACCAGCCCGGCCATGGCCACCGCGCCTTGCGCCAGCAATGTCGCGCCGGTGGCGGCCAGCGCCGGCTGTCGCCAAAAGCACTGGCCGCAAGCCATTTTCAGGCATTCGCCATCCACGCGGCGGGGAGGCATCAATGTGTGCAAACGCACATCCGCGGGCTGCTCAGGCCAGATGCGCCTGTGGCGGCAACCGCTGCAGCACCGCGGGAACCTGTTCTGGCAGATCCTCGGCAATCAGGCCCGGTCCGAATGTCTGCGCCGCCGCCCCATGAATCCACACCGCCGCCGCCGCGGCCTCAAAGCCCGGCATTCCCTGGGCCAGCAAACCGCCCACGAGCCCGGAGAGCACATCGCCAGAACCGGCGGTGCCAAGCCAGGGCGGCGCATTGTCGTTGATGGCCACCCGCCCATCCGGCGCGGCAATCACCGTATCAGCCCCCTTAAGCACGAGGACGGAGCCGACCAGGCGCGCCGCCGCCACGGCCCGCTCATATTTCGCGCCGGCGTCCATCACCCCCGCCACATCGCCGAACACCCGGGCGAATTCACCATCGTGCGGCGTCATCACCACGGGCGCGCCGCCGCCCGCCGCAACCACAGCCGCCAGTCGCTCCGGGGCGCCGGCGAAACAGCTGATGGCGTCGGCGTCAATAACCAGCGCCCGCCGCCGCAGCAGCGTCGCCTCCACCCGCGCCGCCAGCTCTGGCCCCACGCCGCCCGCCGGGCCGAGGATCACCGCATTGAAGCGGGCATCGTCCAGCAGCCGCGCGAAATCGCCGGCGCTTTCCGCCTCGCGGATCATGACGGCGGTGAGATGCGCCGCGTGCACCCGGCATGCCTCAGGCCCGGCCGCGACTGTCACCAGCCCGGCGCCGACGCGCAGGGCGCTGCGGGCGGCGAGCCGGATCGCGCCCGTCGACAACGGGCCGCCGGAACCGCACAGCACATGGCCGCGCCGGTACTTGTGCGCCTCCAGCGACGGCGCCGGAAAATACGCCCGCCACAGATCCGGCGAATTGCGGAAAATCCCGCCCGCCACACGGGCGATGGTTTCCGGCGCGATGCCAATATCAATACAGCTCACCGCGCCGGACAGCACCCGCCCGGGCAGCAACAGATGCCCCGGCTTGCGGGCTGCGAACGTCACGGTGGCGGCGGCGCTCACGCTGGCCCCCATCGCCTGGCCGCTGTCGGCGTCAAGCCCACCAGGAACATCAACAGCCAGAACCGGGCAGCCGGCCGCATTAATGCGTTGCGCCATGGCAAGCGCCGCGCCCGCGAGCGGCCGGTTGAGCCCGGCGCCGAACAGCGCCTCGATCACCAGGCCATAACCAGCAAGGCAGGCGTCCGCGGCGACCGCCACTCCATTGCCACTGGCCCAGTCTGTGGCCGCCTGAATGGCGTCGGCGGCGACCGGAGGCCCCAGCGGCGCCATCACGTCGACGTCCCGCCCCTCCGCCTGCAACAGCCGCGCCGCCACATAGCCGTCGCCGCCATTGTTGCCGGTCCCGCAGACCACCAGAATCCGCGCCCCGGGCGCCGCCATGCGGCGCGCCGCCGCGGCAACGCCGCGCCCGGCCCGCAACATCAGTTCGTAGCCCGGCACGCCGCTGGCGATGGTGATCCTGTCAGCTTCCGCCATCCACGACGCCCGCAGCAGATGCTCTCCTGACTGGCCCGGCATTGGCCCCTCCCGTTACGATTCTGCCCGCATCATAAGCGGGACGCCTTGCGCAAACGTGCGCCTCCGCGCAGTGTTTCACCCGAAAACGCCTGCGAAGACGGCCACAGGCGTCCGGGAACGCCCAAAAAGGCGCCATGCGCGCCAGAAAGACGTTCCCGGGACGGCGTCTGGGCCACCATGCGGACCCACGAAGCCGTTCGTGCGAAATTGACTATTTTTTAGGCGCAAAACGCCCACGAAAGCGGCGCCCAGGACTGAAGCAGGTCAACAAGCCCGTTTCATTCGGACGCCTGCCGGGGCATAAAGCCCTGGACAGCCAGACACGGCCAGTTTTGCAGCCCGGACCCGGCGCCAAGGAGCGAGGCTCATGAAGAAGATCGAGGCGATCATCAAGCCCTTCAAGCTCGATGAGGTGAAGGAAGCGCTGCAGGACATCGGCCTGCAGGGCATCACCGTCATTGAAGCGAAGGGCTTCGGCCGGCAGAAAGGTCACACCGAGCTTTATCGCGGAGCCGAGTATGTCGTCGATTTTCTTCCCAAGGTGAAGATCGAGATCGTCCTCAACGACGACCAGGTCGAACGCGCTGTGGAGGCAATCCGCAACGCCGCCCAGACCGGCCGCATCGGCGACGGCAAGATTTTCGTTTCGACCATCGAGGAAGCCATTCGCATCCGCACCGGCGAAACCGGCGCCGACGCTGTCTGACGCCAGATTTTGGCCCGGCGCCGGACGGCGACGGGCTCCACATTGTATCGCGCGGACCACGGAACGGGTCTGTCGCTCCAGTTGCAGGATAGGGGACTCATGATGACGAAGAGCGCTCAGGATGTGCTCAAGACCATCAAGGAAGAAGACATCAAGTATGTCGACTTCCGCTTTACGGATCCGCGCGGCAAGTGGCAGCATGTGACCTTCGACGTGTCGATGGTCGATGAGGACATGTTCGCCGACGGCACCATGTTCGACGGCTCGTCGATCGCCGGCTGGAAGGCGATCAATGAGTCGGACATGGTGCTGATGCCCGACCCGTCCACCGCCCAGCTCGATCCCTTCTTCGCCGCCCCGACCCTGTCGATCGTCTGCGACGTGCTTGAGCCTGGCACCGGCGAATCCTACAGCCGCGACCCGCGCGGCATCGCCCGCAAGGCAGAGGCCTTCCTCGCCTCCACCGGCATTGGCGACACGGTGTTCATCGGTCCTGAAGCCGAATTCTTCGTCTTCGACGACGTCCGCTTCAAGGCCGACCCGTACAACACCGGCTTCAAGCTCGACTCCTCGGAACTGCCGACCAACGGCGACCGGGAGTATGAAGGCGGCAACATGGGGCACCGCATCCCCACCAAGGGCGGTTACTTCCCCGTGCCGCCGCTGGACAGCTGCCAGGACATGCGCGGCGAAATGCTCGCCGCCATCCAGTCGATGGGCGTCACCGTCGAGAAGCACCACCACGAAGTCGCCTCGGCCCAGCATGAACTTGGCACCAAGTTCAACACGCTGACCCAGACCGGCGACGAGATGCAGATTTACAAGTACTGCATCCACAACGTGGCCAACAGCTACGGCAAGACCGCGACCTTCATGCCGAAGCCCGTGTTCGGCGACAATGGTTCGGGCATGCACGTCCACCTGTCGATCTGGAAGGACGGCAAGCCGGTGTTCGCCGGCAACAAATACGCTGACCTCAGCCAGGAATGCCTGTGGTTCATCGGCGGCATCATCAAGCACGCCAAGGCCCTGAACGCCTTCACCAACCCGTCGACCAACTCCTACAAGCGTCTGGTCCCTGGTTATGAAGCGCCGGTGCTGCTGGCCTATTCGGCCCGCAACCGTTCGGCCTCCTGCCGTATTCCGTGGACCAACAACCCGAAGGCCAAGCGCGTCGAGGTTCGCTTCCCCGATCCGACCGCCAACCCTTACCTGGCGTTCTCCGCCCTGCTGATGGCCGGCCTCGACGGCATCATCAACAAGATCGATCCCGGCCCGGCGATGGACAAGGACCTCTACGACCTGCCGCCGCGCGAGCTGAAGAAGATCCCGACCGTCTGCGGTTCGCTGCGCGAGGCCCTGGACTCCCTGCGCAAGGACAACGCCTTCCTCAAGGCCGGCGACGTCTTCACCCAGGACTTCATCGACAGCTTCATCGAGCTGAAGATGGCCGAGGTGATGCGTTTCGAGATGACCCCGCATCCGGTCGAGTTCGAGATGTACTACTCCTGCTGATCCCAACGGGTGACGCGAACGGAAAGGCCGGGCCCGTCCCGGCCTTTCTGCTTTCTGGAAGCCCATTGGAAACGCATGGCTCCCGGCGACTGGCGCAGGGCGCGCGCGACATCCGGCGTTTTGGCCCGGACCGCCAGGCATGCTATGTTCCGGCCATTCCGGCGCTCCCGCCGGTACGCGATTTCCACCATGTCGTTGCTGTTGGACCAGGTTGGCGGCTGGATCAGGCTTGCGCGGGGATCCCGGTGAATGGGGGTCCCGGTGAATTCTGGCGCAAGCCGGGTATCGCCGCTTTCGTCGTCAGGCGAAATGCTGGCATATTGTCATGAGAACGAATCGGGATCAGATCAGATATATGTCGGACAGGGATGATCTTTTCGGCGGCGGCGCGCTGGCGCGCAAACCGGCTGGCGGCAAGGGCAGCGGCGCCAGAGGCGCCCGGCAGGAAGCCCAGGCGGCGAAACTGGCGCAATCCGTCAAGGCCGGCACACCGGATGAAGCCGGCTACACCGCCGCCGCGATCGAGGTGCTGGAAGGGCTGGAGCCCGTTCGCCGCCGCCCCGGCATGTATATCGGCGGCACCGATGAGAAGGCCCTGCATCACCTGTTCGCCGAGGTCATCGACAACGCCATGGACGAGGCCGTCGCCGGCCACGCGTCGTTCATTGAGGTGGAGCTGGAGGCCGGCGGCTTCATCCGCGTCACCGACAATGGCCGCGGCATCCCGATCGATCCGCACCCCAAATTTCCGGGCAAGTCGGCGCTGGAGGTGATTCTCACCATCCTGCACGCTGGCGGCAAGTTTGATTCGAAGGTTTACGAAACCTCCGGCGGCCTGCACGGCGTCGGCGTGTCGGTGGTCAACGCGCTCTCCGACGTGCTGGAGATCGAGGTGGCGCGCGGGCAGACGCTTTATCGCCAGACCTACAGCCGCGGCCTCCCCCAGACCGACCTGATCACCGTTGGCCGCGTCCAGAACCGTCGCGGCACAACCGTCCGCTTCCATCCCGATGCGGAGATCTTTGGCCCGGATGTCCAGTTCAGCCCGCGTCGTCTGTTCAAGATGGCCCGCTCCAAGGCCTATCTGTTTGGCGGCGTCGAGGTGCGCTGGAAATGCGCGCCGGCGCTGCTGGAGGGCGCTGAAAACGTCCCTGGTGAAGCGATCTTCCGCTTCCCCGGCGGTCTGAAGGACTATCTGGCGCGCGAGATCGACGGGGCCTCCCAGGTGGCCGACCAGCTGTTCTCCGGCAAGATCGAGAAGGACGGCGGCCACGGCTCGGTCGAATGGGCGGTGTCGTGGCTGGCTGACCAGGACGGCTTCATCCACTCATACTGCAATACCATTCCGACCCCCGAAGGCGGCACCCACGAGCAGGGGCTGCGCATGGCGCTGCTGCGCGGCCTGCGCGAGCACGCCGAGCGCATTGGCCAGCAGAAGCGCGCCGCCAACCTCACCGCCGACGACATCATGGCCACCTGCGCCGCCCTGCTCTCGGTGTTCGTCCGCGAGCCGGAATTCCAGGGACAGACCAAGGACAAGCTGGCGACCAGCGAGGCGGTCCGCATCGTCGAAACCGCCGTGCGCGACGCCTTTGATCACTGGCTGGCGGCGGCGCCGCAGCAGGCGTTGCGCCTGCTGGAATGGACCATCGAGCGCTCGGAAGAGCGGATGCGGCGCCGGCAGGAGAAGGAGGTCGCCCGCAAAAGCGCCACCCGCCGCCTGCGCCTGCCAGGCAAGCTCGCCGATTGCACCCTGGCCGGCGCGGCTGGCTCCGAACTGTTCATTGTCGAGGGCGACTCGGCTGGCGGCAGCGCCAAGCAGGCGCGCGACCGGCGCACCCAGGCGGTGCTGCCGTTGCGCGGCAAAATTCTCAACGTGGCCTCCGCCGGCCGCGACAAGCTTGCGGCGAACCAGCAACTGTCGGACCTGTCCCAGGCGCTCGGCTGCGCCGTGGGCGCGCAGTATCGCGACAGCGAACTGCGTTACGACAAGGTCATCATCATGACCGACGCGGACGTTGACGGCGCCCACATCGCATCGCTGCTGATCACCTTCTTCTACCGGCAGATGCCGAAGCTGATCGACAACGGCCATCTCTACCTGGCGGTGCCGCCGCTCTACCGCATCACCTCCGGCAACAAGACGCTCTATGCCCGCGACGAAGCGGAGCGAGACCGGGTCATCGCCCGCGATTTCAAGGGCAAGAAGGTGGATGTCGGCCGGTTCAAGGGCCTTGGCGAGATGATGGCGGCCCAGTTGAAGGAAACCACCATGGACCCGGCCCGACGCACGCTGCTGCGGGTTCAGGTGGAAGACGCGGGCCGTCCACAGACCTCGGACGCCATCGACCGGCTGATGGGCAACAAGCCCGAGGCGCGTTTCGCCTTTATCCAGGAGCGCGCCGCCTTCGCTGATGAAGCGGGCCTCGACATCTGACAGCCAGGAAAGCGCGCGGACCAGCCGCCCTGCCTGCTCCGGCAGGCAATCACGTGGGCTTTTCGACGTCCGGCTGAAAGCGCTGCCTCCGCGTCGGACAGATGACGCATGACGACTGACGGCGGCGCACGCCGCCGTTTCCTTGTTCGCGCAATTGACCGGATGTGACCATCAGGCCGCGAATATTGCCAAACTGGGCCGCTGTTTTGCGATATCCGTTGACAAGACACGGGTTCATACCATAGTCCGCAAGACGCTGCGCCCCTTTGGGTTGCTGGCATCCGGCCAGCGATCTCCTTTTCGCGCCTGTCATTTTGACGGCCCGCAGACGCTCTCAACGGACCCATGGCATTTTCTGACCTCGGCCTCAGCGGCAAAGTCCTTCAAGCGGTTGAAAGCTCCGGCTATACAGAGCCAACGCCCATTCAGGCTGAGGCCATCCCGCATGTTCTGGCGCGCCGCGATGTGCTCGGCATCGCCCAGACCGGAACGGGAAAAACGGCGGCGTTCACCCTGCCCATGCTCACCCTGCTGGAAACCGGCCGGGCCCGCGCGCGCATGCCGCGCACCCTCATCCTGGAGCCGACGCGCGAGCTGGCGGCGCAGGTGGAGGAGAGCTTCATCAAATACGGCGTCCACCACAAGCTGAACGTCGCGCTGCTGATTGGCGGCGTGTCCTTCGCCGATCAGGACGCCAAGATTACCCGCGGCGTTGACGTGCTGATCGCCACGCCTGGCCGTTTGCTCGACCATTTCGAGCGCGGCAAACTGCTGTTGAGCGGCATTGAGGTGCTGGTCATCGATGAAGCCGACCGCATGCTCGACATGGGCTTCATCCCGGATATCGAACGCATCTGCAAAATGGTGCCGTTCACCCGGCAGACCCTGTTTTTCTCGGCCACCATGCCGCCGGAAATCCAGAACCTTGTCGACAATTTCCTCAGCAATCCGGCGCGCGTCGAGGTGGCCCGCGCCTCCTCCACCGCCAGCACCATCACCCAGCTGGCCGTGGCCTCCGGCTCCGATGCGCCGCAGAAGCGCAAGACCCTGCGCCGCTTGATTCGCGACGCCGACGAGCTGAAAAACGGCATCATCTTCTGCAACCGCAAGCGCGACGTCGCCGTGGTGCAGCGCTCGCTGGAGAAGCACGGCTTTTCCGTCGTCGCCCTGCACGGCGACATGGACCAGCGCTCGCGCATGCAGGCGCTGGACCGTTTCCGCAACAATAACGTGCAATTGCTGGTCGCCAGCGATGTCGCCGCACGCGGCCTCGACATCCCTGACGTGAGCCACGTGTTCAACTATGACACGCCGCATCACGCCGAGGACTATGTCCACCGCATCGGTCGCACCGGCCGCGCCGGCCGCAAGGGCACCGCTTACACCATCATCACCCCCGATGACTCGAAGAGCGCCGCCGCAATCGTCGCCATGACGGGCAAGGACTTCGAGTGGCTGGGCCTCTCGCTTGAGGAATCCGGAATCGCCAGCGAGGACGACGGCGGTTCACGCGACCGTCGCCACGACCGCCGGCGCGGCAAGGACAGCAGGGACGGCAAGCGCGGCCGCGACGGTCGCCGCCGCGAGGGCGAGGCTGACGAGCCGCAGGCTGCCCGGCAGCATGCGCCGCGTGAAGAGCGGCAACGTGACGAGCGCCCGCCGCAGGAGCGGCAGCCAGATGAGCGGCAGGAGCCGCGTCGGCAGGACAACCGGCAGCAGGAGCCGCGCCAGGATAGCTCGCGGAACCAGGACGCCGCGCGAGACTATCATGGGGATGCGCGGCGCGACGCACGCAACGCCGGCCGCAATGGCCAGCGCGACGACCGTCGCGGACGCAACCGCCAGGAACGCGACGAGCCGTCGCCGCCCGGTTTCGGCGAACATACGCCAGCGTTCATGTTGGTGAAGGCAACGACCAAACGTCGCGCCGGCAAGCCGGCTGAAGCGCAGGTAGCTGAGCCCCGACGTGAGGCCGGGCCGGTCACGCCCGTGGCGATCATGCCTGCAACCAGCCTGCAGGCTGCGGCGAAAGAGCCGCGCGAGGAAGCGCGCTCCCAGAAAGCCCAGGATCAGGATACCCGGACCCAGGATAACCGGATCCAGGACGCCCAAACTGGAGAGCGCGGCGAGCGCAAGCGGCGTGATCGCCGGCGTCGCGGCGGCCGCAAGGACAATGGGCCGGCGACGGACGTCGCCGACGCGGCGGCTGACGCCAACGCGGTTGTTGCCCAGCCTGAAGCTCCCGCCGTCGCGGAAGCTCCGGCAGCAGCAGTAACGCAGGTTGCAGCTGCTCCGGCAGCCGCGCCAGCTGTGGTAGAACCCACGGCGGCGAAGACAGCTGAAGCTGAGGCGACTGAGGAGAAGCCGAAGCGCAAGCGCGCGCCCCGCAAGGCTGCCCCCAAGACCGCGGAAAACGCGCCAGAAGCCGCATCTGACGTCGGGATGACCGCCGCCGCCACGGCTGAAGCCGAAACGCCCGCCCCCAAACCGGGCCGCGCACGCAGCCGCAAGACGGCGATCGCACAGGATGTTGCTGCAGCGGCGGTTGTGGACGCCCCTGCCGTCGATGCGTCGCCGGCTGCCGAAGCAGCCCCTGTGAAGAAGCGGGCGCCGCGCAAGGCCGCTGCAGACAGCAAGGCCGCCGCCGACACGACTGCCGACAGCAAGGCTCCGGCCCCCAGGAAAACGACGTCGCGCAAGAAGGCGGTGGTCGAGGCTGAAGCCACTGAAGCAGCGGCCCCAGAACCAGCGGCCGGCGTCGAAACGGACGGCGCAAAGACGGCGCGCCCGGCGCGCACCCGCACCCGCCGCAGCGCCCGCGCGTCCCGTGGCGCCGATTCCCCGGCGGGCGAGGATGCTGACGTCTGATTACGAAAAGGCCACCGCCCCGGCGGTCGTCTCGCTCTTTCCGACAAGAAAGCCGCCCGGCGCATACCGGGCGGCTTTTTTTTGCACGTATTCCCATGCAGGCAACTCTGCGCAGCTATCTGGCCGCAAAGCCGCCGGATACGGCCCGGGAGCGCCGCAGGGCGCGATCAGCCACCGCACCTCCTGGAGCCGGATGTGGACCGACCTCCGGATCCCTGATCCCCCAAAAATGCAGATGCCCGCAAAGCTGCGGGCATCAACATCAGTCCGTTCCCTGGAACGCGCTCAGGAAGAAACGCTGAACCGCGAGCCGCCGTAGCCGGCTTCCTCTGGGATATGCAGGTGCACGCCTTCATCGGATTTCTTCAACACTGGCAGCACCGTAACAATATTGTCGGCGCGCGTGGCGGCGAAGGCCTCGTCGGCGCTCCGGTATCTGGCCATCTTGAACAGGTTGCGTTCGGTCGGGAAGATCACCGTGTACTTGCCGGAAGCCGCGCCATCCAGCGCCTCCTGAGCCGTCAGCCACACAGAATCGACTGCCTCATGCCCATCGTGCAGGGCAAGCTGGTCATCCGGCGCGACCGCGAGGAAGAACCAGGTGTCGAAACGCTTGGGCATGCCTTCCGGCGTGATCCAGTGCGCATACGGAATCATGACGTCCGTCGCCAGCACCAGACCTTCCTGCAACAGCAGATCGTGGAACGACAGCGAGCCATCGTTGAGGCCCGCGCGCCATTTCTGCTCGATCGGGGCCAGCTCAGCCGCCGGCAGCAAACCGGCCGCGCCTGGGCGGCGGGCCAGCAGCACGCCGCACTCCTCGAACGATTCACGGATTGCCGCGATGCGGAAGGCCAGCAATTCCACGTCGCTGACGCCGCAGGGCGCGTACAGCCCGGAATTGGCGGCGACGGCCTCATCAGCCTTGTCCAGACTGCCGCCCGGGAAAACCAGGGCGCCAGAGGCGAAATCGATCTGGTGATGGCGCACGACCATGAAGGTTTCAACGCCGTCGGGACGATCGCGCAACAGCACGACCGTCGCCGCCTTGCGGAACCGGGACGGTCCGCCGCCTTCGAGCGTCTTCAGCAGCGCCGCATCGTGGGATTTGTTGGGTGAGTTTGATGTCGTCATGACATCAGGATTGCCGGTTTTCGGCAGGTACGCAACGGTACTGCCGGCATGAAAACGACCCAGCCCGCGCTTTTTCCGCATGGCTGGCTCACGCCAGCGCCGCGACCCTTCCTAGCGGGCCGCGCCCGCCTGACCCGCCGCGCCAGCCGGGACGATGGACACCGATTCGCCGCACCCACAGGCTGAGATCTGATTCGGATTATTGAAGACAAACTGCGATGACAAACGGTCGGTTTTGAAATCCATCTCGGTCCCCAGCAGGAACATGACTGCGCCGGGATCGACAAAGATGCGCACGCCCTTGTCCTCAACCATCTCATCTTTGGGGTTGATGTCGCGGGCATAGTCCATGGTGTATTCCATGCCGGCGCAACCGCCCTTGCGCACGCCAACCCGCACCCCGGCGATAGGATCAGATGAATTGGCCATGATCTCGCGCACGCGCGCCGCCGCGGCGTCGGAAATCTTCATAATCTGCATGGGCGAAGCGGTACTGGCCATCTTTTCTGAACCTTTGCCTGCGCGGGCGGCGGGAACGCGAGCCCCCGCGCATCCCTCAAGATAGGAAACCAGGGGCGCTTCGTCCAGGGGAGACAGCAAACAGCCGCAAGCAGCCCAAAAAGGGGATGACCTGCAGGCCGCCCCAAGGGCGCGCAAAGGGGCGGCGCAAGGCGGCGAATGTGCTATGGCGTGCTGAACGCGCGCGCGGGACAGGCGAACCGTCCCGGCCCGCCCCTTTTTCAGAGTTTGAGATCAGGCGCACCATCCGAATGACCGCTTCCGTTTCGCCCGCGCCAACGGCGCCCCGTCCCGTTCATGTCATTGGCGGCGGCCTTGCCGGCAGCGAAGCCGCCTGGCGCCTGGCCAATGCCGGCGTGCCGGTCGTGCTGCACGAGATGCGCCCGGAGCGCGGCACCGACGCCCATCACACCGAGCAGCTTGCGGAGCTGGTCTGCTCAAACTCGTTCCGCTCCGACGACGCCAACGCCAACGCCGTTGGCCTGCTCCACCAGGAAATGCGCACGCTTGGCTCGCTGGTCATGGCCGCCGCCGACGCCCACATGGTGCCGGCCGGCGGCGCACTGGCGGTGGATCGCGACGGCTTCGCCGCCCGGGTCACCGCACAGATCATGGCCCACCCGCTCATCACCGTGCAGCGCGGCGAAATCGCCGGCCTGCCTCCGGCTGAGTGGGACGACGTAATCGTCGCCACCGGCCCGCTGACTTCCCCGGCGCTGGCCGAAGCCATCCGGGAGCTGTCTGGCGCTGAATCCCTCGCCTTTTTTGACGCCATCGCCCCCATCGTGCATCGCGACAGCATCGACATGGACAAGGCCTGGTTCCAGTCGCGCTACGACAAGGCAGGCCCTGGCGGCACCGGCGCCGATTACATCAACTGCCCGATGGATCAGGACCAGTACAACGCCTTCATCGACGGCCTGGTCAATGGTGAGAAAACCTCGTTCAAGGAATGGGAGGCCAACACCCCCTATTTTGACGGCTGCCTGCCAATCGAGGTCATGGCCGAGCGCGGCCGCGAGACCCTGCGCCATGGGCCGATGAAGCCTGTTGGCCTGACCAACGCCCATAACCCCACCGTCAAGCCCTACGCCATCGTCCAGCTCCGTCAGGACAACGCCCTCGGCACGCTCTACAATCTCGTCGGCTTCCAGACCAAGCTGAAGCATGGCGCCCAGACGGCCCTGTTTCGCACCATTCCGGGGCTGGAGAACGCTGAATTCGCCCGCCTCGGCGGCCTGCACCGCAACACTTATCTCAATTCGCCGCGCCTGCTCGACGGCCAGCTTCGCCTCAAGGCGCAGCCACGCCTGCGTTTCGCCGGGCAAATCACTGGCTGCGAGGGCTATGTGGAAAGCGCCGCCATCGGCATTTTCACCGGCATGGCCGCCGCCGCCGCGCGCCTGGGCCAGGACTTCGCGCCGCCGCCGTCAACCACGGCCCTGGGCGCCCTGGTTGGCCACATTACCGGCGGACATATCGCCGCCGATGAGGAAGGCGCGCCGCGCTCCTTCCAGCCGATGAATGTCAATTTCGGACTGTTTCCACCGCTGACCGAACCGCTGCGCAATACCAGCGGCAAACGTATGCGCGGCAAGGAGAAGGCGGCCGCCAGGAAGCAGGCGCTAACCGACCGGGCAAGGGCCGACCTTGCCGCCTGGATCGCGCGTGGGCATGTGTGACGCCTAACCTGTGTCGCCGGCCCCGATGCTGGCCCTGACGCCAACCCTGGGCTAGCGCCCCCAGGCGCCGCGCGAAGCCCGCCAGATGCGCCATTGCCGCCGCCATTGCGGCGGCTCCAGCACCTCGGTGAATGGTTGCCAGCCCGGCTGGCCCACGCGGCGCAGGTACAGCGGCGTCGTCGCCACGGGCAGAAACGCCGCGCGCACCGTCTTGGGGCTGGCGGCGAGCGCATGGCGGAAGGCGTCATAGTGCTTCTGCGCCAGCCCACGCATGTCGGCCAGGGCCGCCCGCACGGCCGGCGTATCGCGCCCCTGGACGATATCCTCCCGGCTGGCCCCATGCCGCGCCAGCAGATCGGCGGGAACGAAAACCTGGCCAAGCCGCGCGCTCCACGGCAACGACCGTAACAGGCCGGCCACGCCAAGGGCGACGCCGCCATGACCCGGCGCATCGCCGCCGCCGCTATCGCCGCCATCGGCGACAATCAGGCTGGCGAGCCGCAGCAGAACGGATGACGTCTCGCCGCAATAACCTTCGAGGCTGGATACCGAGGGCATGGGATCGTCGTAGAGGTCGAAGGTGCGGGCGTCGAGCAGGTCGAGGAACACCTTCTGAGGCAACCGGTAGCGGGCAATCACGTCGAGCAGGGCCGCCGCCACGGGGTTGCCCGAGACATCGCCCCGCCCCTCGCCCATGACCACGTCGCGCCACCATTGCAGCCGGATCTCACCGGCCAGCGGCTGCTTCACCACATCGCGAATCCGCCCGACTTCATGGGCAAACGCGTAAAGCGCGAACAGCGCCGGCTGCGCCGGCTGCGGCGCCAGCAACGTCGCCAGATAGCGGTCGCTTTCGCCAGAGCGGGTCAACTGCTGGCAATACTGGTAGGCGTCAGCCAGACGCGCGTCGGGGCTGCTGTCAGCCATCGCTGTCACTGTCCTGAGTAAATGGCGCCAGCGGAACAAATCGCCTGAGGCAGCGCCGCCATCCGGTCAAGGCACCGCGATCAGCGCCGCAGCCGCCTGGCGACCTTCCGAAACCAGAAAATTATAGGTGCGCGCCGCTGTCGCCGTGCTCATCACGTCGATGCGCAGCCCCGCCGCCCGCAATGCCGCCAGCAGTTCCGGGGCCAGCGGCGTCAGGGCCTCCCCCGTGCCGATCAGCAGCAGGTCGATGCTGGCGGCTTCTGCAATGGCCGGAGCCAGGGTCTCGACGCTGATCCCGGCGACAGCCTCAACCGGCCAGGCGCGTATGCCGGAAGGCGTGGTCAGGATCGAACCACGGTGCGACATGCCGCCAAAACGAAAGCCGTGGTTGCCGTAAGCGTCCAGTTCGTGATGGCCGGGCAAAAACCGCTCTTCTCCGCTCATGCCCCATGCCTCACGGCCGCAACCTCATCGCGCGGGTTCACGCCTTGCCCGTTTCCTGAACGGCCACGGGAACCGACATGTCGGCCGGTTCATCGGCCAGACGGCCGCTGCGCACGCCCAGATAGAGCAGCGCTGGCGTCGAGACGAACATGGCCGAATAGGTGCAGATCACCACGCCGAACAGCATCACCACGGCAAAGCCACGAATGGCCTCACCGCCAAACAGCACCAGCGCCAGCAGCGACAGCGCCGTCGTCGTCGCCGTCATGGCGGTGCGCGACAGGGTGGTGTTGACGGAAAGGTCCAGCAACTCGTCCAGCGGCATTGTCTTGTAGCGGCGCATCAGTTCGCGGGTCCGGTCAAACACCACCACGGTTTCATTCAGCGAATAGCCGACGATGGTCAGGATGGCCGCGATCGAGGTCATGTTGAACTCGATCTGGGTGATGACGAAAAAGCCGACGGTCAGCACGATGTCGTGCATGGTGCCGATGATGGCGCCGATAGCGAACTGCAACTCGAAGCGGAACCACAGGTAAACCATCACCGCGAGGATCGACAGGACGACGCCCAATGTGCCGGATTGCACCAGCTCGCCGGAAACGCGCGGCCCCACCGTCTCGACGCGGCGGAACTCGTAGTCCTTCTCGAAGGCAGCACGCGCCTTCGTCACGACTTCACCCTGGGCGCTCTCTCCGCCGGGCTGCACCGGCACGCGGATCGAGACGCCGCCGGAGCCAAACTCCTGCACCTCCACCTCGCCGACGCTGATGGCGTTGGCCCCCTGGCGCACAAGCGACACATTGGCCTGGCCGTTGCGGGCCTGCATTTCAATCAGCGTGCCGCCGGTGAAATCGATGCCGAAGTGCAGACCCCAGACCAGCAGCAACACGGCCGTCGCGACAGAAACCAGCGCCGAGAACGGGAAGCTGAACACACGACGCCGGACGAATTTGATCCGGGTGTTGTCAGGAACGATACGGAGCAAACGCACGATCGGTAACCCTTTCACGGCGTTCCGGCGAAGCTGGCAGCGCCCCGGGGAACATACCAGATTTCAACCGTCCCGGAAGAAATCCGCTGTAACATGATGATTTTAAAAACCTTACGCGAACCACCAGAAACGGGGCCATCCGCGTAAAGGTTCCGGGATCCACTCCCGGATCAAGAACTCAGAACGGCAGCGCCTTCGGCCGGGCCACCCTGTACCAGAGCGCGATCATCATGCGCGTCATGGTGACGGCGGTGATGACCGTGGTCAGGATGCCGAGGATAAACACCACGGCGAAGCCGCGCACCGGGCCCGTGCCGAGCAGGAACAGGATAATGGCGGCGATGGCCATGGTGCTGTTCGAGTCGAAAATCGTCGCGAACGCGCGGGTAAAGCCGGCGTCAATCGCCGATATGATCGATCTCCCCGCCTTGGCCTCTTCCCGTATGCGCTCGTAGATGAGCACGTTGGAGTCGACGGCGGTGCCGATGGTCAACACGATGCCGGCGATGCCGGGCAAGGTCATGGTGGCGCCCAGCAGCGACATCAGCGCCAGAATGAACACCACGTGGACGATCAGGGCGATGTTGGCGAACAGGCCGAACAGGCCATAGGTCACGAACATGAACAGCACGACAAAGATCGCCGCCACATAGGTGGCCTTGAGGCCGGCGTTGATTGAATCCTTGCCGAGGCCAGGGCCCACGGTTCGCTCTTCCACCACGGTCAGCTTGGCGGGCAGCGCGCCGGCGCGCAGCAGCAGGGCCAGGTCATTGGCCTGCTGGACGGTGAAGCGGCCGGAAATCTGGCCCGAGCCGCCGGTAATCGGATTGATGATGCGCGGGGCCGATACGATCTCGTTGTCGAGCACGATGGCCAGCGGCCGGCCGACATTTTCCGTCGTCGCCTGGCCGAAACGCTGGGCGCCCTTCATGTTGAAACGGAAATTGACGATCGGCTCCGAGGTGCGCTGGTCAAACGACGGCTGGGCGTCGACCAGGTCCTCGCCCTCGACGATGACGCGCTTTTCCACCGGCGTCAGGGCGCCGCCGGCATCCCGCGACGGCAACATGTCGACCTCACCGCGGGCGCCGCCGCCTTCCGCCACGAAGCGGAACTGCAGCTTGGCGGTCTTGCCGAGCAGATCCTTCAGGCGCTGGGGGTCTTGCAGGCCCGGCACCTGGACCAGAATACGGTCGGCGCCCTGGCGCTGGATGTTCGGCTCGGTGGTGCCCAGCGCGTCGACGCGCTTGCGCAGCACCTCAATGGCCTGGTTGATGGCGCGGCCCACGCGATCGCGCACGCCCGCCTCGGAAAGCGTCATCTGCAGCGCGCCTTCAGGCGTCGTCACAATGTCCAGGGTCTGGCTGCCGCCGGTTCCCAGCAGGGCATTGCCGATCGGCTGGGACAGCTCGCGCAGGCGCGGCAGCGCCTTGTCCTTGTCAGCAGCGTCCGCGAAGCGGATCTGAACGCCGCGCGGCAGAACGGTAATGCCGCCCTGCGGCGTCACCCGGTTCTCACGCAGCACCCGGCGGACGTCATCGCGCAGGGTCGCGACCTGGGTTCGCACCAGATCATTGGCGTCAACTTCGAGCAGCACATGCGAGCCGCCCTGAAGATCAAGGCCGAGCACGATGGCCTTGTGGGGGAGCAACCAGCCCGGGAACCATGACGGCGCGCTCGCCTCGATTGCCTTGCGCGTCTCCGGCGTCATCAGGTTCGGCGCGGCGTAAAGAAAGCCGAGCACGGTCAGCAGGAGGATGGAGACGATCTTGCCGGTCGAGTAGCGGAGCATCGATCAGAAGCTTTCCAGGGTCTGGGCGAAAAGCCCCGCGGGGCCACGCCCACGGGGAGAAAGCGCCCGCATTGGAGCATATGCGATCAGGCGACGGCCTGGACGGGGGACGCCCTGCGGCGCCTCCCGTAAAAACAACCTCCCGGCGGGCGCCGGAAGGTTCTTTTCAGCAGGTCTGGCTTCAGGCCTTGACCGGCTCGGCCTTGCTGCGCACCTCGGTGACCATGCTGCGCACGATGCGGACGCGCACGTTTTCGGCGATCTCGACCTCAACTTCCGGAGAATCATCGACCACCTTGGTCACCCGGCCGATCAGGCCGCCAGAAGTGATGACCGTATCGCCGCGTCGCAGGTTCTTCACCAGCTCCTGATGGGCCTTGGCCCGCCGCTGCTGCGGCCGCAGGATCAGGAAGTACATGATCACGAAGATCAGGATAAACGGCAGGAACTGCAGCAACATATCGCTGCCGCCAGGGGAGGCTGCGCCGGACTGGGCGAATGCGGGCGTAATCACGTAAGTGGCGCTCCAAATTATGG
The DNA here is from genome assembly GCF_053543495.1 of Camelimonas sp. ID_303_24. Lineage (NCBI taxonomy): Bacteria > Pseudomonadati > Pseudomonadota > Alphaproteobacteria > Hyphomicrobiales > Chelatococcaceae > Camelimonas > Camelimonas sp. ID_303_24. The sequence goes on along the minus strand of NZ_JBLLJM010000002.1, from coordinate 82,882 downwards.
GGAGAAAACAGCCCGGTCGCCGCAAGGCGCGCGATGCCAGTCCATTTCCCCGCCGTCTCCGAACTTCTGTCAGGCGGTATATAGCGATGGAACCCCGGAAGGCAACGCAAGCACCGCCTGCAGGCAAGCGCGCGCTCGCATTTTCACGGGCTGCCCGCTTCGTCAAAGGCGCGTCGGTCGATCAAATGCCCCGCGTAGACAGGGCCCCGGCATGATGCGCAGGAGGGAGCCACGCCCCCTCCGCCCGGCAAGCCTCAATTTTCCCCGGCGTCGCCAGCGTCTCCAGCATCATCGCCCTGGCCGTTCTCTCCGGCAATCGCGGCGTCCCCGGCCTCGTCGCCGTCATCGGTGATGCGTTCGACCGAGACGACCCGCTCGCCGTCCGCCGTGTTGAACACGATCACGCCCTGGCTGCTGCGGCCGATGATGCGGATGCCGTCGACCGGCACGCGGATCAGCTGGCCGCCGTCGGTAACCAGCATGATCTGGTCGGTTTCATCCACCGGGAACGAATCGACCAGGCGTCCGTTACGGCCGTTGACCGCCATGGCGGCGATGCCCTTGCCGCCGCGCCCGGTGACCCGGTATTCGTAGGCGGACGAACGCTTGCCGTAACCGTTCTCCGACAGGGTCAGCAGGAACTGCTCATTGGCGCCAAGCTCGGCGTAACGCTCCGGATCAAGGCCGCCCTCGCCGCCGATGCCCTCAGCCTCAAGCTCCACCGCCTCCGCAGCGTCTTCCTGCTCGCCCATGGCGGCGCGGCGCGCCGCGCCGGCCTGCTTCAGGTACAGGCCGCGCTCCTCGGCGGCGGCCTCCACATGGCGCAGCACGGCCATGGAGATGACGCGATCGCCATCAGCCAGGCTGACGCCGCGCACGCCGGTGGAATCACGCCCCTTGAACACGCGCACGTCGGTAACCGGGAAGCGGATGCACTGCCCTTCCGCCGTGGTCAGCAACACGTCGTCATGCTCGGTGCAGGTCTGCACGCCAACGATGGCGTCGCCCTCATCGAGCTTCATGGCGATTTTGCCGGCCCGGTTGACGTTGGTGAAGTCGGACAGCTTGTTGCGGCGCACGCCGCCGCTCACCGTGCCGAACATCACGTCCAGGTTAGCCCAGCTGGCTTCGTCCTCGGGCAGCGGCATGATGGTGGTGATGCGCTCGCCCTCCTGGAGCGGCAGCATGTTGATGAGCGCCTTGCCGCGTCCCTGCGGCGGCGCCAGCGGCAGCCGCCATACCTTCTCGCGATAGACCTGGCCGCGCGAGGAGAAGAACAGGATCGGCGTGTGGGTGGAGGCGACGAACAGGCGCGTGACGAAATCCTCGTCGCGGGTGTTCATGCCGGAGCGCCCCTTGCCGCCGCGACGCTGCGCCCGGTAGGTCGAGAGCGGCACGCGCTTGATGTAACCGGCGTGCGACACGGTCACGACCATGTCCTCACGCTGGATCAGGTCCTCATCGTCCACATCCGAGGCCCAGTCGTCGATGCGCGTGCGGCGCGGCGTGGCGAAGGACGCCCTGGCCTCGATCAGCTCATTGGCAACGATGCCCATGATCCGCTCGCGCGACGACAGGATGGCGAGATATTCGGCGATTTCCGTCGAGATCGCCTTCAGCTCATCGCCGATTTCATCGCGGCCAAGCGCGGTCAGACGCTGCAGGCGCAGCTCCAGAATGGCGCGGGCCTGCGCCTCGGACAGACGATAGGTGTTATCGTCCTCCAGGCGGTGACGCGGATCATCGATCAGCGCGATGAGCGGGGCCATGTCCATCGCCGGCCAACGCCGGGTCATCAGCGCCTCGCGGGCCGCGTTCGGGTCCGGCGCCGTGCGGATGAGGTTGATGACCTCATCAATATTGGCGACGGCAATGCCAAGGCCCACCAGCACATGGGCCCGGTCGCGCGCCTTGTTCAGCAGGAACTTGGTGCGCCGCGACACCACGTCCTCACGGAAATCGACGAAGGCGCCGATCATGTCCTTGAGGTTCATGGTTTCCGGACGGCCGCCGTTCAGCGCAACCATATTGGCGCCGAAGGTAGACTGCAGGGGCGTGAAGCGGAATAGCTGGTTCTTCACCACATCCGCAACGGCGTCGCGCTTCAGTTCGATGACGATGCGCATGCCGTCGCGATCGGACTCGTCGCGCAGGTCGGAAATGCCCTCGAGCTTCTTGTCGCGCACCAGTTCGGCGATTTTCTCGATGAGAGACGCCTTGTTGAGCTGGTAAGGGATCTCCGTGAAAATGATCGCCTCGCGATCCTTGCGGATTTCCTCGACCGTGCAGACGCCGCGCATGACGATGGAGCCGCGCCCGGTATGGTAGGCGGAGCGGATGCCAGCCCGGCCAAGGATGGCCGCGCCGGTGGGGAAGTCCGGCCCCGGAATGATCTCGATCAGATCGTCAATGCCGATCGCCGGATCGTTGATGTAGGCGAGACAGCCGTCGATGACCTCGCCCAGATTGTGCGGCGGAATATTGGTGGCCATGCCCACGGCGATGCCGCCGGCGCCATTGACCAGCAGGTTCGGGAACTTGGCCGGCAGAACCACCGGCTCCTTCTCGCGCCCGTCGTAGTTCGGCTGGAAATCGATGGTGCTCTTGTCGAGATCGTCGAGCAGCAGCACCGCCGGACGCGCCAGACGCACCTCGGTGTAACGTTCAGCCGCCGCCGGATCGCCGTCGATGGAGCCAAAATTGCCCTGGCCGTCGACCAGCGGCAGACGCAGCGAGAAATCCTGGGCCAGTCGCACGAGCGCGTCGTAAATCGCCGGACCACTGTGCGGGTGATACTTACCCATGGTTTCGCCGGTGACGCGGGCCGATTTGTTGTACGGCCGCTCCGGCGTGTAATTGCTCTCGTACATCGAGAACAGGATGCGCCGGTGCACGGGCTTGAGGCCATCGCGAACGTCGGGAAGCGCGCGGCTCACGATCACGCTCATGGCGTAATCGAGATATGAGCGGCGCATCTCGTCGGTCAGCGAAACCGCCTTGATGTCACTTCCGGGGAGCTCGTCGGGAGCGCCGGGCCCCTGCTGGTCGTCTTCCGCCAAGGTACTTTCCGATCCTGCCGATCCTGATCAACAAGCCTCCGCTTTAACCGATTCAGGCGACAATAGCCAACCCTGAAGCGGGGCGAGGAAAAGCAGGAAATGCCTTAAAAATCATCCATGTGGCGCCGCCGCGCCAATGACGGGCGAGCGCCGGCGCCCGCAGGATCGGGCTGCAGGGCATGGTGGTGACCAAGTAATCCATATGACGAACGTCTGTCCCAACAGCCGCGACATGCCCTGGGCGCTGGCGTAGCCTGCATTCCGGCCCCGGTCGCAGAGGCCCACGCTTCCGGCCCGGAGCATCCGGCGAACCATCGCGGCCCGGACGCGCAGCCCCCGGGCGAACGGCCTGGGGCATGCCGCCACAGCCATGCATTGCACCCTGTTCAGGCGGCGGCGCGGGCCATATTTTATGCGGTGCAAAGCCTGCCCGATCAGGAGATCTTTGCAGGCGCGCGGACAGGCGTGGACCGATCGGGGCGCGCCAGGGTTCCTGCAAAAGGCTCCTTACAGGCGCCGTTTGGACATGGACAGCGCCCGTTGGCGGTGGGCCAGCGACTTCGGAAACTTTGGGATGCCACCATGAGCAGCGTCATCAAAAACTGGTCGCCCGCAACGACGATCAATGACGGGAGCATCGGCCAGCTGGTGCAGGCCTTCTATGCCCAGGTGCGGCAGGACCCCGATCTCGGGCCGGTGTTCAATGACGCGGTTCACGACTGGCCAGAGCATCTGCAAACCCTGACCGATTTCTGGAGCTCGGTGATGCTGGGCGCGCGCCGTTACCAGGGGCGCCCCGTGCCGGCGCATTTCCGTCATCGCGACCGGATCACGCCAGAACTGTTCCTGCGCTGGCTCGCCCTGTGGCGGCAAACCGCACGGGCAATGTTCGCGCCGGAGGACGCGCAACTGTTTGTTGACAAGGCGGAGCTGATCGCCCGAAGCCTGCAATACGCCCTGTTCCAGCGTATCCCGGCGCCACCGGCCCAACCGGGGTGAGACGCACAGTCCGTCGCCACTGAATGGCGTGCGCCGGCAGCGCACGCCATCACCGACACACGATGGCTGATCAGAACGGGATATCGTCGTCGAGGCCCGAACCACCGCCGAAACCGCCGCCGCCCGAACGCTCCGCCGGCCGCTCCATCGGAGAGGAGCGCCCGAAATCGCCGCCACGACCGCCACCACTGCTACCGATGCTGCGGCCGCCGCCCTCATCGCCATATTCGCCGCCGCCAGCGCCGCGACTGTCAAGGATCGTCAGTTCGCCGCGGAAGCGCTGCAGCACCACTTCGGTGGAGTAGCGTTCCTGACCATTCTGGTCGGTCCATTTGCGGGTCTGCAACTGGCCTTCCAGATAGACCTTCGAGCCCTTGCGCAGATACTGCTCCGCCACCTTGGCGAGGTTTTCATTAAAGATCACCACGGCGTGCCACTCAGTGCGCTCGCGCCGTTCCCCGCTATTCTTGTCGCGCCAGGTTTCCGACGTCGCCACCCGCAGGTTCACGACGGGCTCGCCGGAAGGCATGCGCCGCGTCTCCGGGTCACGGCCCAGATTGCCGACGAGAATCACCTTGTTGACGCTACCGGCCATGCGGCCCTCCTCAATGATTGGCGCCGACCGCCCGGTCAGCATCTGGCGCCCCTGAAGCATTTTCCCGCGAAGCGACCGCCGCTTCTGTCAGGAAAACGCACAAAACAACTGGGCAAAACAAACCCCGCTCAGGATGAGCGGATTTGTCCCACGCGATTAAAGCATCTTCCAGCGCATCAGCGCCACTTCGTCGACAATGCGCCAGGCCGGATGACCACAGCGATACGCGCCGCCACTAGTGACTCGCGCCCCGCCGCGCTGCAACCCGGCGCCGCCGGGCTGACGCCACGCTCACCAGGAAAATCCCGCCAGACGCCGCCTGCTTCTGGAAACGTCAGCGGCGGCTCCCCACCTGTCAGACGACGCGCCAGCCGGCCAGCCCCACATGCAGGCAACATGCGCGCCGTCGACGCGGCGCGGGGCGTCGCCCTGATATTTCCGCCTGAACAGGCGCTTGCGGGCCCTGCCCAGTTGTTCTATTTTTGTTCCACGCCTCTGGCAAGTCAAGGCCCGCCGGACGCTGGCCGGCTTTCTGGCGCGGCGTGCTGGCGGGAAGATGAGCGCGAGCGATTTTGGGAGCGCGCAATCTTCCGCGTGACCTGTGCGGCTTCGTGCAGGGGCGCTGTGCTCAAACTCCCTGGCGGGGGCTGACGCCACTGTCTGGCGGGGGTGTTTTGCCCGCATCCAGACGGCGTCTGTCGCCTGCCGACATTGACGGCGATATTTCTCAGGCTTCGGGGCCTGACTTTCACTGCGAGCGACCATGGCTTCTCTTGATGAACTTTTCGACGGCGCCGCTGGGGGCCAGGCCGGCAAAGCCGGCGGACGCAAAAGCAGCAGGAAAAGTGGCGGCAACACCCGCAGAGATGGCAATGCGCCAGGCTCTGGCGCTGGCGAGCGCCCCCCTGGCCATGTCGACCGGCGGGTCATCGCCATTCGCGGCGCCCGCGAGCACAACCTGAAGAACGTCGACCTGACAATCCCCCGCGATGAACTGGTGGTGTTCACCGGCCTCTCCGGCTCCGGCAAATCGTCGCTCGCCTTCGATACGATTTACGCCGAGGGCCAGCGTCGTTACGTGGAATCGCTTTCCGCATACGCCCGGCAGTTTCTGGAGATGATGCAGAAGCCCGACGTCGACCAAATTGAAGGCCTGTCGCCGGCGATCTCCATCGAGCAGAAGACCACATCGAAGAATCCACGCTCGACGGTCGGCACCGTCACGGAAATTTACGACTACATGCGCCTGCTGTGGGCGCGCGTCGGCGTGCCCTATTCGCCGGCAACAGGCCTGCCAATTGAAAGCCAGACCGTCAGCCAGATGGTTGATCGGGTTCTGGCATTGCCAGAACGGAGCCGGCTGTTCCTGCTGGCTCCCGTGGTGCGCGGCCGCAAGGGTGAGTATCGCAAGGAGCTGGCCGACTTCCAGCGGCGCGGATTCCAGCGGGTCAAGATCGACGGCGTCTATTACGAGATCGATGACGCGCCCGCCCTCGACAAGAAGCTGAAGCACGATATCGACGTGGTGATAGACCGGATCGTGGTGCGTCCCGACATGGCCGCGCGCCTGGCGGACAGTTTCGAAACAGCGCTGGAACTGACTGACGGAATCGCCGTGATCGAATTCGCCGATTCCGGTGAGGAAGTCGGCAAGGATGGCCCGCGCCGCATCATCTTTTCGCAGAAATTCGCCTGCCCGGTATCCGGCTTCACCATCCCGGAAATCGAGCCGCGGCTGTTTTCGTTCAACAATCCTTACGGCGCCTGCCCCACCTGCGATGGCCTGGGTTCACAAAAGCAGGTCTCCGCTGATCTTGTCGTGCCCGACGCCAGCCTGACGCTGGCGCGCGGGGCCATTGCGCCCTGGGCGAAGTCCACATCGCCCTATTATGGCCAGACGCTTGAAGCGCTGGCCGCCCATTTCGGTTTCGACCTGAAGACCCCGTGGGACAAACTCCCCGCCAACGTCCAAAGCGTCATCCTGTTCGGAACCGGCTCAGAGAAAGTGCGCATCGCTTACAAGGATGGGGTGCGCGCTTACGAGGTGCAGAAGCCGTTTGAAGGCGTCATCACCAATCTGGAGCGCCGTTTCCGCGAGACCGACAGCGACTGGGTGCGGGAGGAAATCTCCCGCTTCATGGCAGAAACGCCCTGTCCGGCCTGCCAGGGCTATCGTCTGAAGCCGGAAGCGCTGGCCGTCAAAATCGACAGCCGCCACATCGGCAACATCACAGCGCTGTCGGTTGGCGCGGCCAGAAGCTGGTTCGAGGCGTTGCCGAACGCGCTGAACGACAAGCAAAATGAGATCGCCCGGCGCATTCTGAAGGAAATCGTCGACCGCCTGACCTTTTTGCTCGACGTGGGGCTGGACTATCTGACCCTGGCGCGGTCCTCTGGCACCCTGTCCGGCGGCGAAAGCCAGCGCATCCGCCTCGCTTCGCAGATTGGCTCCGGCCTGACCGGCGTGCTGTATGTGCTGGACGAGCCGTCGATCGGCCTGCACCAGCGCGACAACGAACGCTTGCTGCAGACGCTCAAGCGCCTGCGCGACCTCGGAAATTCGGTAATTGTCGTCGAGCACGACGAGGACGCCATCCTGCAGGCGGACTACGTCGTCGACGTTGGCCCGGGCGCCGGCGTGCATGGCGGGGAGATCGTTTCCCAGGGCTCGCCCGCGCATATCCTGCAGGATCCCAACTCCCTCACCGGCCAGTATCTCTCGGGCAAGCTGTCGGTGCCAACGCCAGCGAAACGGCGCAAGGCCAGCAAGAGCCGTCACCTGAAGCTGGTCGGCGCCAGCGGCAACAATCTGAAGGGCGTCACCGCCGATATTCCATTGGGCGCGTTCACGGCGATCACCGGCGTTTCCGGCGGCGGCAAGTCAACCCTGATTATCGACACCCTGTACCGGGCCGTGGCGCGGCGGCTCAACGGAGCGCTGGAGCACCCCGCCCCGTTCGAGCGCATCGAAGGGCTGGAGCATCTCGACAAGGTCATCGACATTGACCAGTCGCCCATTGGCCGCACCCCGCGCTCCAACCCGGCCACCTACACCGGCGCCTTCACCCCGATTCGCGACTGGTTCGCCGGCCTGCCGGAGGCCAAGGCGCGCGGCTACCAGCCGGGTCGCTTCTCCTTCAACGTCAAGGGCGGCCGGTGCGAGGCCTGTCAGGGCGACGGCGTCATCAAGATCGAGATGCACTTCCTGCCAGACGTCTACGTCACCTGCGATGTCTGCAAGGGCAAGCGTTACGACCGCGAAACGCTTGAGGTGCGTTACCGGGAAAAATCCATCGCCGACGTGCTCGACATGACCGTCGATGAAGCAGCCGAACTGTTCCACGCGGTGCCGACGATTCGCGACCGGATGGAAACCCTGTCGCGGGTTGGCCTCGGCTATGTGAAAGTCGGCCAGCAGGCCACCACCCTGTCGGGCGGCGAAGCGCAGCGCGTCAAGTTGTCGAAGGAACTGTCGCGGCGGGCCACTGGCCGCACCCTGTACATTCTTGATGAGCCGACCACCGGTCTGCATTTCCACGACGTGGCCAAGCTGCTGGAAGTGCTGCATGAGCTTGTCGAGCAGGGCAACACCGTCATCGTCATCGAGCACAACCTCGAAGTCATCAAGACCGCCGACTGGGTGCTTGATCTGGGACCGGAGGGCGGCGACGGCGGCGGACAGATTGTCGCCGAGGGCACGCCAGAGGACATTGCCGCCAATCCTGCGAGCCACACCGGACGCTTCCTTGCGGAGGTGCTGGCCCGCCGGCCGATCCGTCCGCAAAGCCGGAAAGCAGCCGAGTGACTTAGCGCGCTGGCCGGCGCGCCAGCGCGGATTTTTCATTGCCCCCACGTCTTGTTCACGTCCGGGGGCGGCCACTGCAACGGAGACAATCTGTGGGTTTTGACGACAGCTCCGGCGCGGGCGCCGGAAATCTGGCCACGACGGGCCGCGACATCACCAATCTGCTCGCGATCATGGCCCGGCTGCGCGATCCGGAGACTGGTTGCGCCTGGGATGTTGCCCAGAGTTTCGCGACAATCGCGCCTTACACCATCGAAGAAGCGCACGAGGTTGCGGACGCCATCCAGCGCAACGATCTGGAGGACCTGTGCGAGGAGTTGGGCGATCTGCTGCTTCAGGTCGTGTTCCATGCCCGCATCGCCGAAGAAGCTGGCGCGTTTACCTTCGCCGATGTCGTCGAGGCCATCACCGCCAAGATGGTTCGCCGGCACCCTCATGTGTTTGGCGAATCACCTGACCGGTCTCCAGAGGCGATCGGCCACGCCTGGCAGCGGATCAAGGCGGCCGAGAAAGCGGCGCGGCGCGCCCGTCGCGCGGCCGCGGGGCAGGACGGGGAAGCTGGTCTGCTCTCCGATGTCCCAGCTGGCCTGCCGCCGCTCAGTCGCGCCCTGAAGCTGCAGCAACGTGCGGCGACAGTCGGCTTCGACTGGCCCGACGCAGCCCAGGTCATGGACAAGGTTGATGAAGAAATTAATGAAATAAAACAGGAACTTGAAAAAGTATCTACATCTGGCTCATCATCAGAACCGACGCCGCAGGCGCGCGCTGACCTGGCATCGGAGATCGGCGACGCCCTGTTTGCTCTCGTCAATCTGGCGCGCCACACGGCTATTGATCCAGAACAGGCGCTGGCCAGTGCAAATCAGAAATTTTCCAGCCGTTTCAATTACATCGAGAAGTCCGTTCACAAATCAGGAAAGACGCTGAGGGAGGCATCCCTTGATGAAATGGAAGAACACTGGCGCGAAGCCAAGCAACTGGTGCGAAGTGAAGGCGCGGCCTGAGCAGGCTTGACATTCCTGGTCGCGCGGATGCGCCAGAACCCTTTACGGCGTCAGATGCAGGGGCCGGCCCACAGGCGGCTGGCCAGCGGCAGTCTCAGCTGAACCCGCTTCATCGCAATGCACGCCCTTATCCCCCCGGGGCGCAACCGCGCCTTTGATGATAAGGATCTCGCGAGGGTGCTGGCGTGCTGGCGTGCTGGCGTGCTGGCGTGCTGGCGTGCTGGCGAATTCATTCCTGACAAATTCACGTCTGGCAAATTCGCTACTGGCCTATGCAATGTCGCCGCCTGCATCAGCAGGCTGGTTCGAAAGCCGACGCGACAAGGCGAAACGGCCGGCGAAGCATGCAGCGCCAGAACTGGTCTTTCCGGTGATTCCGGACAGCCCCTGAGTGTTTCCCCGCCCGAGGCCAGCCTCCTCCGCAACCATCTGGCAACAGGTCGTCACAGGTTTTGACGCATCCGGATCGCGTGTCAGCGGACGCGACGACCGTTAACGGGCGCGACGACCTGGCGTTGCCGAGCTGGCGGGTTGGTCGTCGATCGCGACGGGCGCGCGCGGTTCGGCGCCCCCCTTACAATTCGTCAGCCATATGTCATAGACCGGGTGTTCCACGCCATGCAGGCCGGGGCTGGCCGCGAACATCCAGCCTTCGAACAGGCGCTTGCGCTCGCTCTGGAAATTGATCTCGTAAACTTCCACGAACGCCGTGGTGCTTGGCGCTTCCGTCGCCGGGCGCGTATTGCAGGCGCGCGGCGTCAATTGCAGCGCGCCAAACTGCACCGTCTCGTTTATCGCCACCTCAAACGAGATGATCCGGCCGGTGATCTTGTCCAGGCCAGAGAATACGGCGAGCGGATTACGTATTGGCTCCGCCAGCGCGCCGCTTGCGGGAGCCAGCGCGCCAACCAGCGCAAGGGCAGCCAGTGACGCCAGCACGGACCGGGCGCGACGGCGCGGCCTGGAGGCGAATGGGCGGCGGATCAGCTGTTGCGACATGTCTCTTTCATCTGACCTGCGGCGCAATCCTGTCGCGCCCCTTCTGGGGGTTATCACGCATTGGGTCGCCGCGAAACGGCGCGCATGATTTCCTGACCGATTTTACAATGCCTAACCGCGCCTGCCCGGCGGCGGATGGCCCGGCGCCGGCCGGTTACAGCAGCCACGTCTGCATTGGCCCGTTACAAGCCAATGGAATGAGAAAATATTACCTTCAAGGTCATGGCGCCAGGCAGATTGCGGCGTCATGCTTGGTCTGTCGAACAACCGGCGATCAGACCCCGCGGCTGATTCCGGACGTCGCAGCTGCGATGACAACCAGCGCAACAGGGAGGCGCAAATGACCACTGATGCAAATGACATGTCCGCCATGATCAACGAACGGCTTCCGCCATTCAGCGAGCATCTCGGCATACGGGTGTTGCTGGCGACGCCAAATCGCGTGGTGGCGGAAATGGATGTGAAGCCGGAATATTGCACCACCCCGCCAACGATACACGGCGGCGCCGTAATGGCTTTCGCCGACACGTTGGGCGCGGTCGCCACCATCGTCAACCTTCGGGAGGGCCAGGGAACCACAACCCTGGAAAGCAAAACCAATTTTGTTTCACCGGCGCCGGCTGGCGATACTGTCCGTGGCGAAACCACGCCGATCCATCGCGGCCGGCGCACCCAGGTCTGGCAGACCCGCATCACCAATGGCGCCGGCAAACTGGTCGCGGTGGTGACGCAAACCCAAATGGTGTTGTAAGGCCCGCCCGCGCCGGCTGGCGAGGCTGCCTGCATGCGCGCCCGGCCCAGGGTGCGCTGCCGGATTTATCGCACTGCCGGATTTTGGGCGCGGCGGATTTCCGCACCGACAGCAAAGCCGCCGATCACGATCGGCGGCTTTTAGGTATCCCGGCGAAAAAACTGAACAAAAGCACCACACGAAGAGCCGGAAAGCGGCTCCTCAGGGCGTCCAGGCCTGGTAGTCGCCCGTCGCGGCGGGACGCTCGCCAGCGCGCAAGATCGATCCCTGCGGCCGATGCGCGTCGGGCGTGCCGGTCTGGTTCGGCAGATGCCGCTTCTGCCATTCGCGCGGCTGATACTTTTCTTCCGACGGCGGAACCGCTGCGGTCTGGTTCAGCCAGCCCTTCCAGCCGGGCGGCACGGCGGAGCCATCAGCCTCCCCCTTGTAGATCACCCAACGGCGCTCGACGCCAATGGTGCGGTCCTTGCCAGGCTTGCGATAGTAGCGGTTGCCGAACTCGTCTTCGCCAACAAATTGCCCTGAGCGCGCGGTGGTCAGCAACGTGCCAGCTGTGGCGCCGTTCCACCAGGTAAAAACGAGCTGAAGCAATCTCTTCAAGGCCAAACTCCTGGCGACAGAAAACGCGCGGAATATGGGCCCACCCAGGCGCGGTGTCCAGCCTCTCATCGCGGCAGTCTGCGGGCGATGACGCCGCACGCCCGCTTCCGCCTTGCAAGCCGGCAGCGCCTGCCCTGGAGATTTCGACAGAAAATCGGCCGGCGCCCTTGCTAAGGGAGAGCAGATAAAATAAAAAACCACACTTCGATAATTATTAAATACAATACTGGGGGGTCATTATAAAAGTGATGACCATCATGAACGCCATTGTCAGAAAAATTAACGTGCCAGAGTCAATGATTGACTATGGGTATCTTGAACATGATCTTGGGTACGTATTGCGTCGCGCGCAATTGTGGGTTTTCCAGGACCTGATCCGCACCATGGCGCCGGTTGATTTGCGCCCGGCCCAATTTTCGGTGCTGGTGATCATTCACCACAATCCTGGTCTGTCCCAGATTTCCCTCGCCAGCGCCCTGGGCATCGAGCGCGCGCGCCTGGTGCGGCTGCTCGACCAGCTGGAGGATCGCAAGCTGGTCGAACGACGCCCCGCCGCGAGCGACCGGCGCTCGCACGCCATGCACCTGACCTTCGAAGGCGAGCGCACGCTGGCCAGCGCCTGTGAACTCGCCGCAACGCACCGCAAGGCGTGCCTTGAGGAGTTCGGCGGACAGAACAATTACACGACCCTTGTGCGCCTCCTCGCCAAATTCGGCGCGCCGCAATAACAGGCGGCGCTGGCCGAAAGCGCCTGAGAAAGTGGAGGGCGCCTTCTCCAGAAGCTGGCGTCGGGCCCACCCGTTCCGGCGCCTGAGCCGATGCCCTGGAGCGTCATGTCACAACACGCCGGCCGGCGGAGTTTTGCGACATGACGCGATCCGGGACATTTTGCGTCGCCAGACGTGATCCGCACTGTGAGACGGCAGAGCCGTGATCCGCGCTGCGGCGCGGTGAAACAATGTCCGGCCGATATGGACCTGGAGCTGCTCCAGTTCCCCTGCCTTGCGCGAATTCTGATCGGCCAGACGGCTCCGTCTGGCCGGGAAACGCCTTATCGGCTTCCGCCACTCCGGCTACCGCCGCTCCTTTCCGCCCGCTCGCGGCGCATGCGGTCGCGCTCCTCAAGCGCCCGACGCTCTTCAGCATTCCGCCCGTAATAAGGCCGGCCGATATAGCCGCCTGAAGGCCCGGCGCGTCCGGAACCGGGGCCGCAACCGCTTGTATCGCAGACGAACTGGGCCAGATGCGTTTCTGGCGCGGCGCCAGGCGCCGGCGTTCCCAACACCCCTCCCCATGGCGCTGCAACGGCGGGCGACGCCAGCGTCAGCGCCAGAACGCCAAGGCCCATGCGGCTTCCGGCAAACCAGCCAGACAACAGTTCTTGTGCGGACATCATCATGCTTCTCCCGGAAGGCCGGCTCCCGTCATGGCCAAATTGGACGGGCGGCGTTGCGTGACCGCCTGCGCCGCCACGCAGACGCCGCCATGCCTCATTACATATCGACGCAAGATCGATTCGAAATCGAGCAGGATTTGGGTGCGCGGGAATTTGCAGCGGCCCCGCGCCCACTGGTCTGGACGCCGCCATTGCGTTCGCATTGGACAATCACCATTTTATGGTGACGCGGGGCCGGCCCGCGAAGCGCGATGCTTGCGAAACCTCATGCCGGCCCACAAAAGGAAGGAATATGCGCAACTTTGACAACCATGATGCCGATGCCTCCGCTCGAGGCGCGCCCCGGCGAAACGATGACGCCGGGGGCGTGATACTTGAAGGCGAGATTGTCGGCGACAGTGTCCATGTTGCGCCACCGGAGCCTGAACCGGTTTGGGGGACAAACGCTGCGGGTCTGGGCCGGAAGCTGCTGATCACCATGGCGATCATCGCAGCGCTGGTGATTCTGGTGCCGTTGATGCTGCTTTTCATCGCGGTGGCGCTCGTTGCGGCGCTGGTGGGCCGGCTGGTGCTCGGCCGCCAGGTAACCGTCGCCCGTTGGGTGCGCCCCTGGGGCGTCCGCAGCTAGCCGCCCCCGCAGCGCGCCGGTCAGCCATTTCGCGCGGAAACATGCGTTCGGGAGCCGGAGCCCCCCGGCTACGTGCGGCGGGGCCTCCCCGAACACGCCGTCGCGGCAGTTCCACCCGCTCCCGCGTCCCATCTTCCCTGGCAGTTCATTCCCGATCACTTCCCAGGCTTGCTGGCTCAGCGCGCCTCCGGCGGTCTGTTCCAGGAAGATGGCTTCAGGCAATTGCTGGGGCAAACAGACCGGACATGCCAGCCGAATCGTGTGCGAAACCGCCGCGTCGGCATATGCCTCATACTTCCTGGCGTCGTAGCTTTACCCATCGCGCCGCAACCGCTTCAGGACCCGGACATGACCACACCCAAATCCGCCGTCAGCGACGCTGGCAGTCATGCTGTGGGCGCCGCCACCGCCTCGCCCGACAATCCTGGCGCGCTGCTGCAGCCCTGGACAACGCCTCACGGGGTTCCGCCATTCGGCGCCTTCGCACCCGCCGACTTCAGCCCCGCGTTCGCGGCGGCGCTGACGGAGCACAAGGCCGAAATCGCTGCCATAGCCGGCGATCCGGAGCCCGCGAACTTCGATAACGTCATCGCCGCCATGGAGCGCGCGGGCGCGAAGCTGACGCGTGTGTCGAACCTGTTCTTCAATCTGTCCAGCGCCGACACGTCGCCGGAGATTCAGGCGATCGAGCGCGAGATGGCTCCGGTGCTGGCGCGCCATTATAACGCCATCGCCCTTGACCCCGCCCTGTTCGCCCGTGTTCTCGCCGTGCCGGAAGCCGGCCTGACGCCGGAGCAGGCGCGCCTGCTGGAGCGCGAAAAGACCGGCTTCCGCCGCGCCGGCGCCGGTCTGCCGCCGGAAACCATGGCGCGCCTCTCCGATATCGCCGCCCGGCTGGCCACCCTCGGCGCCAGCTTCGCCCAGAATGTGCTGGCGGATGAAAGCGCCTGGGAAATGGCGCTGGACGAGGCTGATCTCGCTGGTTTGCCGGACGATCTGCGCAACGCCGCCGCCCAGGCGGCCAATGAGCGTGGCCAGCCGGGCCGTTACGTCATCACCCTGTCCCGCTCCCTGCTGGAGCCTTTTTTGCAATTTTCGACCCGGCGCGACCTGCGCGAGCGCGCGTTTCGCGCCTTCGCCGCGCGGGGCGCCAATGGCGACGCCCACGACAACCGGGCGATCATTGCCGAGACCATGGCGCTGCGGGCCGAGAAGGCCCGGCTGCTTGGCTATGACAGTTTCGCCGCCTTCCGTCTCGACGACTCAATGGCCAAAACGCCGGACGCGGTGGCCAAGCTGTTGCAGTCCGTGTGGAAGCCGGCGCGCGCCCGCGCCCTGGCCGATCAGCAGGGGTTGCAGGAGCTGTTCATCGCCGATGGCCACAATGGCGAACTGGAGCCGTGGGACTGGCGCCACTACGCCGCCCGTCGCCGCCAGAGCGAGTCGGATTTCGACGAAACCCGGCTCAAGCCCTATCTCCAGCTCGACCGGATGATCGCGGCGGCCTTTGACGTGGCGCGGCGCCTGTTTGGCCTGACCTTCCGAGAGCGGGCCGACCTGCCCCGGTGGCGCGATGACGTGCGCGCCTTTGAGGTGACGGATCGCAACGACCGGCTGGTCGCCGTCTTCTACGGCGACTATTTCAACCGCCCGTCCAAGCGCAGCGGCGCCTGGATGAGTTCGTTCCGCAGCCAGCAGAATCTTGACGGCGAGGTGCGGCCGGTCGTGGTCAACGTGATGAATTTCGCACGGCCGGCGGACGGACAGCCCGCCCTGCTGTCCTTCGACGACGCCCGCACCCTGTTCCACGAATTCGGCCACGCCCTGCACGGCATGCTCTCGAACGTCACCTATCCTTCCCTTGCGGGAACCAGCGTGGCGCGCGATTTCGTCGAATTCCCGTCGCAGCTTTACGAGCACTGGCTGGAACAGCCCGAAGTGTTGCAGGCCTTCGCCACCCACTGGCGCACGGTCGAGCCGATGCCGGAGCCGATGCTGCGCCGCCTGCTCGATGGCCGCAATGAAGGCCAGGGTTTCGCGACCGTGGAATACGCCGCCTCGGCGCTGGTTGACCTGCGCCTGCATCAGCAGACGGATTTCGAAGGCTTCGATATCGACGCCTTTGAGCGCGCGACGCTGGACGACATCGGCATGCCGCGCGCCATCATCATGCGCCACCGGCCGGGGCATTTCCTGCATGTGTTCGCCGGCGACGGCTATTCCTCGGCCTATTACAGCTATCTCTGGTCCGAAGTGCTGGATGCCGACGGCTTCGCCGCCTTCCGCGACAGCGGCGACATCTTCAATCCGGAGCTGGCGCGGCGTCTGCGTGATTTCGTTTACGCCGCCGGCAATTTGCGTGATCCGCGCGAAGCCTGGCTGGGCTTTCGCGGCCGTGAGGCCGATCCGCAGGCGCTGCTGGCCAAGCGCGGGCTGGACCAGGCAGCCTGAAAGCACGCCCCATCAAACAGAAAACGCGGCGCCCAAAGCGCCGCGTTTTCTGTTATGGGCAGAGATTGCCTTCACGCAACCGGCTCAAATGCCGGCCAAACGGCCTGCCAGGCGCGAAGCCGCTCAGGCGGACTGCGCGCCGCGCCAGGGCTTCAGGTCGCCCTTGCGCTGAACCTCTTCCTCGCTGGCGTTGGCGTCGCCCTCGTTGCGCGGCGCGTGGGCGGCGGCGCCGCGAATGAGGCGGGCGTTATTGATGCGGCGCAGCAGGCGCGGCTCCTTCTCGGCGGCGATGCGCACGGCCATGACCATCTGGCCGTCCTCATCCATCCGCCGGTCCAGCACTTCCGCCTCCTCATGCAGCCAGCTGATGTCAGCGCCCCGCGCCGGATCGAGGGTGACGCGATAAACCGCCCGACGGCCAGCCATGCGATCCTCGATGGCCGCCAGCAGACGCTCGACGCCCTCGCCGGTTTCGCCGGAGACCAGCACGGGGCGCTCGCCGTCCGGCTGGTTCGCCGCCAGGGTTTCGAGGCGCAGACGCTCGTCCGGCGACAGCAGGTCTGCCTTGTTCCACACCTCGATGATGCGCGACGTCTCCTGAGCGCCAACGCCAAGCTCGGCCATGATGGCGATGACGTCGGCGGCCTGGGCGGCGCTGTCCTCATGGGAAATGTCGCGCACGTGCAGAATGATGTCAGCCTCGATCACATCCTCCAGCGTGGCGCGGAACGCCGCCACCAGCATGGTTGGCAGTTCGGAAATGAAGCCGACCGTATCGGAGAGGATTGCCCGGGCGCCGCGCGGCAGCTCAACCAGGCGCGCCGTCGGGTCCAGGGTGGCGAACAGCATGTCCTCGGCCATCACCTGGGCGCGGGTCAGCCGGTTGAACAGGGTCGATTTCCCGGCATTGGTGTAGCCGACAAGGGCAACGGTCGGCCAGGGCGCCCGCTTGCGGTTCTGCCGGTGCAACCCGCGGGTGCGGCGCACCTGGTCGAGATCGCGCTGGATGCGCGCCATGCGGTCGCGAATCTGCCGGCGGTCAGCCTCGATCTGGGTTTCGCCAGGACCGCCGAGGAAGCCGAAGCCGCCGCGCTGCCGCTCAAGGTGAGTCCATGACCGCACCAGGCGGCTGCGCTGGTATTCCAGATGCGCCAGCTCAACCTGCAGCGCGCCTTCGCGCGTATGCGCCCGCCGGCCGAAAATCTCCAGAATCAGGCCGGTGCGGTCGATGACCTTGCAGCGCAGCTCACGCTCCAGATTGCGTTGCTGCACGGGCGACAGGGCGCAATCCATCACCACCAGGCTTATGTGCTCATCGGCGATGATCTGCGCCAGTTCGGCAATCTTGCCCTTGCCAAACCAGGTGGCGGGCCGCACCTCCGACACGGTGGCGATCATCGACTTCACGATCGTCAGATCGATCGCAGCCGCCAGTCCCACAGCTTCCTCAAGGCGCGCCGCGTTCTCGCGCAGCACCACGCCAGCGACCGCGCCGCCCGGCTGGCCTTGCGCTGCGGAAGCCCGCGCCAGTCGGGCCCGGTCACTCTGATAAGGGCCGATCACGAGGGTCCGCGCCTGGGCGGCGATGATTTTTTCCGCCTCGAACGCCTTGGCGTCGGGGCCTTTCGTCAGCTCGGTCGTGGCTGAACTCCCTGATTTGAGCGGTTCCTGGTTCCCGCGCCCCTTCGCCGCAACAGACGCGGCCGTCGGGACGCAACATGGGAACCCTTTGGGGAAGCCTTGCTTCCTTGCCATCAGATGGGGGCTGCAAAGGCGAATGTAAACGCCGTCGCATCACCCTGAAATGACAATGCGACAGAAAATGTGACGGCGCGCGCCAGCTGCCAGCGCCCCGCTATTCCGCCATCCCCCATGGCGGCGCCCTGGAGGCCAGCGCTGGGGCAGTGCGCCGACGGCGCGCCATGTCGGGTTCCGGACTGCGCGCCTTACGCGAACACGTCGCGCTGGCTCCATATCTGGATCAACGCAATGTGGGGATCAGCGCAATGATGCGGGCGCGCGGAAGGGTACGGCCAATAGCGGCCGCCGCCGGGGGCGAGGCAGCGGGGCGAAGTTCTCCGGATTATTTCCGGGTGAAGGCCATTCCAGAAAGAACGCCATTCAGGAGCGCAAAGCCTGGCGCATTGACGCCGGGATATCCGGCCACTCCCCAAAGCGGCGCCAACATCACCACGCCCAAGTCACCCCAAGTCACGCCGCGTCCAGCACGTCATGTCCTGCACATAATGACCAGCCGCGCCACGTCCATGCATCACCCCGCCCTGGCCACAGAGCCCCCGTCATCCGGACCGGACGTAGCGCCCGACCGAAAACGCGAAGCCCTTGGAGCATGAAGCGCCTGGAGCACGGAGCCTATGGAGCGCGAAGCCCATGGAGGGCAAAACCCGCGGCGC
Organism: Camelimonas sp. ID_303_24; assembly: GCF_053543495.1. Lineage (NCBI taxonomy): Bacteria > Pseudomonadati > Pseudomonadota > Alphaproteobacteria > Hyphomicrobiales > Chelatococcaceae > Camelimonas > Camelimonas sp. ID_303_24. The sequence continues at coordinate 64,181 of NZ_JBLLJM010000002.1, read as the reverse complement.
CGGCGCCAGTTCGCCCCGGCCGGCCAAATCGTCAGGCGCGACAGATGTCAGGCCTTGTCGGCCTCATCCGCGGGTTCAAACAATTGCACGGGATGGCCCGGCATGATGGTCGAAATGGCGTGCTTGTAGACAAGCTGGGAATGACCGTCCCGGCGCAACAGGACGCAGAAGTTGTCGAACCACGTCACAACACCTTGCAGTTTCACGCCATTGACCAGAAAGATGGTCAGCGGAATTTTGCTCTTGCGTACGTGATTAAGAAAAGTGTCCTGGAGGTTCTGCGCGCGATCGCCCGCCATTGTTCTACCTCGTGAGTGCGTCGCAACCGGCCATGCAACGGACTACAGCTTATTGTTGCCCCGCAGATCAGCTTGCGGAGGAGGCTCGACCGGTTTCCGTATTACAAGGCAGAACGCCTTGAATTGCAAGGGTTATGCAGGGATTATGGGAGAATTATGCGAGAATAACGCCGCCTGTCCCGCGCCATTTTACGATCATGCGGAGATCTCGGCGACGTCATGCAGCCGCCGGCGCAGCTCAAGCGTCAGCGCGCCGGGCCTGCCGTCGCCAACCGGCTCATCGTCGATGCGGATCACCGGCGCCACCAGCGTCGTCGCGGCTGTGACAAAGGCTTCGCGCGCAGCCAGCGCTTCCACACGAGTGAACGGGCGCTCCTCCACGGCCAGCCCCATCTCCTGCGCCAGGCGCAGCAGCGTACCCCGGGTCACCCCGCGCAGGATGCCGCCGTCCGCCGGGCGGGTTACCAGCGCGCCGGCCTGGGTGATGATCCAGGCGTTGCTGGAACCGCCTTCGGTGATGAAGCCGTCGCGATCCGTCAGCCACGCTTCGCGGGCGCCCCGGACGCGGGCCGCTTCCTTGGCCAGAACATTGGGCAGCAGGCCGGTGGTCTTGATGTCAACGCGGCCCCAGCGGATGTCTGGCGCGGTGATCACCGCCATGCCCTGGACGGCGCGCGCCTCAGCCGCGGCGCGGTCAATGCTGCGGGCGGTGACAATCAGCGTCGGCTTCGCCGGCGGATCCGGGAACAGGAAATCGCGCGGCGCGGCCCCCCGCGAGACCTGGACATACACCATGCCGTCGCGCACGCGGTTGCGGCGCGCCGTCTCGCGCATCACCACGGTCAGCGCCCGGCGCCCCATCGGCGCGGCCATCGCCAGTTCACACAACGAGCGGTCAAGCCGTTCGAGGTGCGCGGTGAGGTCGACCAGCGCCCCGCCAAACACCTCACACACCTCATAGACGCTGTCCGCGAACAGCACGGCGCGATCATCAATCGAGACGGCCGCCTGCGGACGCGGGCGGAAACGTCCGTTAACCCACGCGACCCGGCTCAAGATCCAATGCCCAGCGACTTGAGCTTCCGGTGCAGGGCCGAGCGCTCCATGCCAATGAACTCGGCCGTGCGGGAGATATTGCCGGAGAAGCGGTTGATCTGGGCCGTGAGGTATTCCCGCTCGAAGATTTCGCGCGCTTCGCGCAGCGCCAGCCCCATCAGCTTTTCACCGCCCGCGCCATTGGGCGTGCTCGGCACCAGCGAGCCGATTTCCGCCGGCAGCATCGAGGCGTCCACTTCCGTTCCGGCGTCGCCGCCGGCCAGGATCATCAGACGCTCCACATTGTTGCGCAGCTGGCGCACGTTGCCTGGCCAGTCGTGCGACTGCAGCACCGCCATGGCGTCTTCGGCGATCACCCGCTTCGGCAGACCCGTGGTGACAGAGATCTGCTCCATGAAGAAGCCGATCAGCTCCGGCACGTCCTCGCGCCGTTCGGACAGGGCCGGCACGCGGATCGGCACCACGCCAAGCCGGTGGTAGAGATCCTCCCGCAGGCGGCCGGCGGCAATTTCCGCATTCAGATCGCGGCTGGACGAGGAGATGATCCGCACATCGACATTGACCCGGGTGGAGCCGCCAACGCGCTGGAAGTTCTGGTCCACCAGAACCCTCAGGATGCGCCCCTGCGTCTCCATCGGCATGTCGGCGATCTCGTCGAAATACAGCGTGCCGCCATGCGCCTCCTCGAGGGCGCCGACGCGGCGCCCGCGCCCGTCCTGCCCCTCGACGCCGAACAGTTCGCTCTCCATGTTCTCCGGCGTGATCGTGGCGGAATTCACCACCACGAACGGCCCGGAGGCGCGGCCGGAAAGCTGGTGCAGGGTGCGGGCCGCCAGCTCCTTGCCCACCCCAGGCGCGCCGAGAATCATCACCCGGGCATTGGTGGGCGCGACGCGCTCGACGACCTGTCGCAAATGATTCACCGGCGCGGACTTGCCAACGATCCGGCTGGCCTGCACCGAATGGGAGCGCAGCTCCTTCACCTCACGCTTCAGCCGCGAGGCTTCCAGCGCCCGGTCGGCGACGAGGATCAGGCGATCCGCCTTGAACGGCTTCTCGATGAAATCATAGGCGCCGCGCTTGATGGCGGTGACGGCGGTTTCGATATTGCCGTGGCCAGAGATCATCACCACCGGCAATTCAGGGTGCTGCTCCTTGATGATGTCGAGCAGTTGCAGGCCATCAAGGCGGCTGCCCTGAATCCAGATATCCAGAAACACCAGCGAGGGACGGCGCGCCTCAAGCAGCGCCAGCGCCTCATCGGAATTCGCCGCCGTGCGGCAACGATAGCCTTCGTCCTCCAGAAGGCCCGCCACCAGATCGCGGATATCGCCTTCATCGTCTACGACGAGAATGTCGGCGCTCATATTGTCTGGCTCCCTGTTTGTGCTTTCTCACTGGCGCGTGCGCCGGCCCCCTCAAGCGGGAACCACAACCGCACGCGGGCGCCGTGGCCGCCTTCGGCGACCGCGGGTGCGTCGAGCAACTCAAGCCCGCCGCCATGCTCCTCAAAGATCTTCAGGACGATCGGCAGGCCAAGGCCCGTGCCGCCCTCGCGCGACGTCTGGTAAGGCTCGAGCAGCCGGCTACGGTGCTCACGGGGAAAGCCCACGCCATTGTCCGTGACGTCGATCACGATCTTGCCTCCCTCCTCGCGCAGGGAGATCTCCACCTTGCCGGCCGCCCGGTCATCCGGATCAGCCATGCCCTTGATGCCTTCCGTGGCGTTCTTGACGATATTCTGCACCGCCTGCGAGACCAGCCGCCGATCATAGCGCACCCTGAGCGCCCCGGCCGGCATGTCCTCGACAAATTTGATGTCCGGATTGCCCACCCGCATGAGGAACACGACCTCGCGGATGGTCGAGGCAATATCATCCTCATCAATCGTCGGAGCCGGCATGCGGGCGAATGAAGAGAACTCGTCGACCATCTGCTTGAGGTCATCGACCTGACGGATGATCGTCGCCGTGCACTGGTCGAAGACCTCGCGATCGGTCACGATCACCTTGCCATATTTCCGGCGAATCCGCTCGGCCGAAAGCTGGATCGGCGTCAGCGGGTTCTTGATTTCGTGGGCGATGCGCCGCGCCACGTCCGCCCAGGCGGACGTGCGCTGGGCATTGACCAGATCGGTGATGTCATCAAGCGTCACCACAACGCCGCCGCTGCTGACATCGCCCTGCTCGGAAGTGACGCGCACGTTCAGCATGCGCTCGCGCTGGTCGCGGTCAATGGCGATCTGGCGCTGGACCAGCCTGCGGCCCTCGCCCACCTCCTGCAACAGTCCGCTCACCTCGGGCAGAACCTGGCGGATCGGCTGGCCAACCAGTTCACCGGCGCCGGCCCGCAGCAACGCCTCCGCCGAGGGGTTGACGATGGTGATGACGCCGGCGGCGTCGACGCCGACCACGCCGGGCGACACGCCCGCCAGCACCGCCTCCATGAAACGGCGGCGGCGGTCCATCACCTCGGTGGCGGAAACCAGCCCATCGTGCTGACGACGCAACTGCCCGGTCATCTTGTTGAAGGTTTCGCCAAGGTGCCCAAGATCGTCGCCAGACTTCTGCGCCGGCACCTGGACGTAATAGTTGCCGCTCGCCACCTGGTCGGCGGCGTGGATCAGCCGGCGCACCGGCGTCACCAGCCGGTTGGCGAAGCTCATGCCGAACCACAGCGCCGACAGCAGCACGATCAGCGCCACCAGCGCGAACATCGAGGCGAAAGCGATCTGGATGCCGAGCTTCTTCTCTTCAAGCACCTGGTAATAGGCGACGCCCGCCTCGGCCATGGGCAAAAAGGCGACGGCCTTGGGGTCGACGGTGCGGGCGACGAACAGAACCATGCCGTTCAGTTCCGGCACTTTCTGAACCGCGCCGAACACATTGCGGTTGCCAGGGATCAGGCAGGTGGCGTCGCTGTCGGTGGCGTTCTGCAGATCCTCGCGCGTCGGCAAGGGAACATTGAGAATCTGGCCGCTGTCGAAGCGCTCCACCACCGAGCCGTCCACAGTCATCAGGATGGTGATCGGGAAACCGAGAAAAGCCGAGCGTGATTGCAGAAAGTCGTGAAACAGCTTCCGGTCGGCGTCGTAGAGCACCCGGGCCCGGTTCAGGTCGCCAGCCATCAGATTGGCTTCGCGCACCACGGTCCGGCACTGGGCGTCGCGATACTCCTTGGCGATCTCCACCGTATTGGACATCAGCGCCTTGATCGAGCTGATGAACCAGGGGTCGAGCCCACGCTCCAGGGTGATCGAGGCCACCACGGCCACGAGAATCACCGGAACGGCCGCGACGAAACAGAACAGGCTGACGATGTGGACATGCAGCCCGGCGCCCGCCGCGCCGCGCCGCCGGGCCCGCCACAGGCTGACGGTCTGGGCCAGCACGACAACCAGCAGCGCCACCACGAGCGCCGCATTGACGCCCAGCATCCACGCCACCACCACATGGGTGGGCAGGATCGGCGTCATGCCGGCCAGAACAAGGAAGGTGGAAAAGGCGCAGGTCAGCGCACAGACAACGAGGATGACGCCAAGCACGCCGGAAACGCGCTGCCCCGGCTCAGATCCGCGCGAGGCAGTCTGCCGCGCGCCCGCGGCGATGTCCGTATGCGCCGTATTGTCGATGCTCAAGCACGCCCCTTCAGCAACACCCACGCGACGACCTGGACAGGCATGGCAACCTGGACAGGCATGGCGATCTGGACAGGCGCGACAGCCACTCCCCAGCCTTGCGCCGGAAAACACGACAGACAGACAGACCGCCGCGCCGCCGATGCGGCCGGCGGAATCAGTGTGTCGGCACAATCATCACAGTGTTGTTGAAATACGACATTCTGGAGGCAGCGGGAACATCCGTCCCGCCCTCTGACAACGGGTTGACCATTTTGCCGCCAGCCACCCCTTCCCCGGCGGCGGCGCCAGCCCTAGCGCACCCGCGCAGAGCGAACCAGTTGCAGGTCCAGATCACGGATCTTCTTGCGCAGGGTATTGCGATTGAGGCCCAGCAATTCGGCGGCTTTGATCTGGTTGCCGCGCGTGGCGGAGAGCGCCGCGCCGATCAGTGGTCCTTCGACTTCGCGCAGGATGCGGTGATAGAGGCCAGGCGGCGGCAATCCATCACGGAACCCCGAGAAATAATTGACCAGGTGCTGCTCCACCGAGGCCGACAGATTGTCCCCGCCAACGGTGGCGACAATGGCGGGGGCCGACATGACCGGCGCCTGCTGGTGCTGCGGGGCCGGAGCGCCTGCCGTGGCCGCTGGCGTCGGCTCAAGCTCCGCCTGGATGATCGGCGCGGTGATGATGTCCTGTGGATACAGCGCCGCCAGGCGCCGCACCAGGTTTTCAAGTTCGCGCACGTTGCCGGGCCAGCGGTAGCGCTTCAGCCGGTCCATGGCTTCGGCGTCGATCTGCTTGCGCGGCAGCCCTTCCTTCTCCACCAGCGAGAAGAAGTGCCGCATCAGGTCCGGAATGTCCTCAAGACGCTCGCGCAGCGGCGGCAGGCGCAGGGGCACCACGTTCAGGCGGAAATACAGGTCCTCGCGGAAATGGCCGGACTGGATTGAGCCGCGCAGATCCTTGTTGGTGGCGGCGACGATGCGGACATTGGCGCGGATCGGCGTGCGGCCGCCGACAGTGGTGTATTCGCCCTGCTGCAGCACCCTGAGCAGGCGGGTCTGCGCCTCCATTGGCATGTCGCCAATCTCGTCGAGGAACAGCGTGCCGCCCTCGGCCTGCTCGAAGCGGCCGGCGCTGCGCTGGGCGGCGCCGGTGAAGGCGCCTTTCTCGTGACCGAACAGTTCGGCCTCGATCAGGTCGCGCGGGATCGCCGCCATGTTGACGGCGACGAACGGGCCGCCCTTGCGCTTGCCGTAGTCGTGGAGCGCCCGCGCCACCAATTCCTTGCCGGTGCCGGATTCGCCGGTGATCATCACGGTGAGGTCGGTGGCCATCAGCCGCGCCAGCACGCGGTAGATTTCCTGCATGGCGGCGGAGCGGCCGATCAGCGGAATGTCGTCGCCATCCTGGTTCTGGGTCGCCAGGCCCTGGCCGCGCGGCCGCGAAATGGCCCGGCCGACAATGGCGACAAGCTCTTTCAGGTCGAAAGGCTTCGGCAGATATTCATAGGCGCCGCGCTCGGAGGCGCGCACCGCCGTCATGAAGGTGTTCTGGGCGCTCATGACGATGATCGGCATGTCCGGCCGCAGCTTCTTGATGCGCGGCAGCACGTCTAGGGCGTTCTCGTCCGGCATCACCACGTCGGTGATGATGAGATCGCCGTCGCCCTGCTCCACCCAGCGCCACAGGGTCGAGGCCTGGCCGGTGGCGCGCACCTCGTAGCCCGCCCGCGTCAGCGCCTGGTTCAGCACGGTCCTGATTGCGGCGTCGTCGTCAGCGAGCAGGATTTGTCCGCGAGCCATGGGTTCAAGCCTCCGTCCCCCGGCCGTCATGGGCCGAGTACATGGGCATCAGGACACGAAACACGGTCCTGTGCGCCACCGATTCACATTCAACGACGCCTCCATGGTCGCCGATGATCCTCGCCACCAATGCAAGACCCAGGCCACTTCCCTGCATCTTGGTGGTGACAAAGGGATCAAACAGGTCTGGCAGCATGTCGGGCGGCACGCCCGGACCATTGTCGGTGACGCAGAATTCCAGCGGCAGGCTGGTTTTCTGCCGTGATCCCGGCGTCTGGATGTGAATGCCGGCGCGGAAGGCCGTGGTCAGGTTGATCTCGCCGTCCTGCGCGTCCCGGCCAATGGCCTCGGCGGCGTTCTTGACCAGGTTGAGGAACACCTGAATCAGCTGGTCCCGGTTGGCGTAGACGGGCGGCAGCGACGGATCGTAGTGGCAGTTGATGCGGATGTGGCGGGCAAACCCGCTCAGCGCCAGCTTGCGCACATGGTCGAGCACGCCGTGAATATTGACCGGCTCACGGCTGGCCGGGTGCTCGTCGCTGAAAAACTCCATGCGCTCGACCAGCTTGACGATGCGATCAGCCTCGTCGCAGATCAGGCGGGTCAGCTCCTGGTCCTCTTCGCTTGCCGACTGTTCGAGAAGTTGCGCCGCGCCGCGAATGCCAGAAAGCGGGTTCTTGATTTCATGCGCCAGCATTGATCCCAGCACGCTCATCGAGCGCCCTGCGCTGCGCGTGGTCAATTGCCTGTCCAATTTTTCGGCAATTGTCCGCTCCTGAAGCACAATGATGATATTTTCATCATTGTCCGGCATCGGCGCTGCGAAAATATCGCTCACCCGCACCCGGGGCGACCAGGGCCGCTCAATGGCCACGCCATAGCTGTTAACGCTGGTCTTGCGCTGGCGCGCATCCTCGACAATCGCCAGAACTGGCGAGCCGAATGGAAACACCTGGTTCAGCGTGCGGCGTTGCAGCACGGCGCGACTCTGCTCGAAGAAATCCTCCGCAGCCACATTGACATACAGCACGCGGTTGCCCGGACCGACGGTCATGATCGGCGCCGGCATGACGTTGAGAATGTCCCCCGCGTCGGGAACCGCGCCTGCGTCTGGCGTCTTCGTGGAAACTGCGCCCGTGTCAGGCGCCTGCCTGGAAATTGCGCCTGCGTCAGGTGCCTGCCTGGAATCCGGGATGCTGGCGACGCCTGACGGTTTGCTCATGCTGCGAAGTCCTGACGGGCCGGCGCCTGGGGAGCGGTGTTTCGGGAGGAACGATCCGGAATGGCCATCAGCATGCGCAGCACCTCGTGCGGCTGGCGCGCCGCGGTCAGGGCGGCGCGCAGTTCGGCGGGGGCGCCGGCGTACCCGGCGAAAGCGGCCAGATGCTTGCGGGCGTGACGCACGCCCACGTCAACGCCATAGAGGCCAATCATGCACTCATAGTGCTCGCACATGGCGGCGACCTGCTGCGCATGGTCCGGCGCCTGGTGGGTCGCGCCGGTGAGGCTGGCGGCGATCTCACCCACCAGCCACGGCCGCCCCAGGGCGGCGCGACCAACCATCACCGCATCCGCTCCGGACTGCTCCAGCGCCACGCGCGCATCGTCAGCCGTGGCGATGTCGCCATTGACGATGAGCGGCAGGGCGATCGCCTCGCGCACCGCCCGGATCGCGCGCCAATCGGCGCTGCCCTTGTAGAATTGCTGGCGGGTGCGTCCGTGCACCGTCACCATGGCGACGCCGGCCGCCGCCGCCCGTCGCGCCAGTTCGGGCGCGTTGCGCGTCGCATCGTCCCAGCCAAGGCGCATTTTCAAGGTCACCGGAACCGTCACCGCCGCGACGGTCGCCTCCACCAGCGTCAACGCGTGATCCAGATCGCGCATCAGCGCCGAGCCGGACTGGCCGCCGGTGACGCTCCGCGCCGGGCAGCCCATATTGATGTCGATGACATGGGCCCCGGCCGCCTCGGCGACGCGGGCGCCCTCGCCCATCCAGTGCGCCTCGCACCCGGCGAGTTGCACCACATGCACATCGACGCCAGCACCTTCGGCGCGGGTGGACGCCTCCGCGTCGCCATGGGCGAACGACCGGCAGGCCACCATTTCGGAGACCACGAGGGACGCGCCAAAGCGCCCGGCAAGCCGCCGGAAGCCGACGTCCGTCACGCCGGACATGGGCGCCAGCGCCGCGCCGCCCCCGGCCCGCAGTTTGTCAATGGCGTGAAAACCACGCCTCGCCTGGTCGTTCATGATCCATGTCTTTTACCGGCGCGCCGCCTCCAGCGCCAGAGCCGGCTTTCGGCAATCCGTCATGGCTGCCGCAGCCGGGAGACTGACGACAGATCGTGACCGAAACGGGACCTGAACGGGTCGTGGACGGCGGCATGAACAGGCGGCATGGCAAGGCGCCGTGGACAGGCGCAGTGGCCAGGTCTTGCCGCAGTCATTCCGGCCGCCTTGCGGTAAGTCGCGCCTCTCCCGTCCGCGCCGGCCGGCGCCGCGCCATTTCCCCTGAGCCGCAAGATGCACTAAAGGGGCGCCTGAGGTTGGAGCCATTCATGACAGGTCAACACGCAGCGCCGCCCCAGCGGGAGCGCAACGAGACGTCCACGGGCGCGGATCAGGGCGCCACGGACGCCATCATCGTCGCCGCCGGGCGCGGCGAGCGGGCTGGCGCCGGCGCGCCCAAGCAATATCGGGATCTGGACGGCGAGCCGGTATTGTTGCGCAGCCTGCGCGGTTTTCTCACGCTGCCGGACATCCGTCGCGTTGTCGTTGTCGTGCGGGCGGAAGATCGCGGCCTGTTTGACGCCGCAGTGGCTGGCCTCGGCGCGGAATACGCCGGCCGGTTGATGTCGGTGGATGGCGGCGCCACCCGTCAGGCCTCCGTACGCCACGGTCTTGAAGCGCTCGCCTCCATGGCCGCGCCGCCGGCCCTGGTGCTGATTCACGACGCCGCCCGGCCCTGGGCCAGCGCCGACCTGATCCTGCGCGCCATCGCCGCCGCCAGAACCCATGGCGCCGCCGTGCCGGGGCTCGCCGTGTCGGACACCATCAAGGCGGTCGACGCCAGCGGCCTGGTCACCGCCACCCTGCCGCGCCCGACCCTGCGCGCCATCCAGACGCCGCAGGCTTTCCGCTTCGCCGCCATTGTCGACGCCCACCGGCGCGCAACCAGCGAGCCGGCGGAATTCACCGACGACGCGGCGATCGCCGAGTGGGCCGGGTTGCCGGTGCACGTGTTCGCCGGTGAGGCCGCCAACAGCAAGCTCACGCATCCGCATGATTTCCCCCCGCAGCATTCCAGAACGCGAGATTTCGGGGCCCATAACCCTGGCGCACGGGATTCCCGGCCAGCGCATAATCAGGCCCCGGCCGCCAGCCTGATCAGCCGCACCGGCATCGGCTATGACGTGCACGCCTTTGTGCCCGGCGATCACATCTGGCTCGGCGGCGTGCGCATCGCCAGTGATCTTGCCGTCACGGCCCATTCCGACGGCGACGTGGCGCTGCACGCCCTCACCGACGCCCTGCTGGGAACCATCGGCGACGGCGACATCGGAACCCACTTCCCCCCCAGCGACCCGCAATGGGCCGGCGCGTCGTCGGACCGCTTCCTCGCCCACGCGGTGCAACTGGTGCGGGCGCGCGGCGGCGTGATCGACCACCTCGATGTCGTGATCATCTGCGAGCACCCGAAGATCGGCCCGCATCGCGGCGCCATCCGCGCGCGGATTGCAGAAATTGTCGGGGTCAGCGAAACTGCCGTTTCGATCAAGGCGACCACCTCCGAGCGGCTGGGCTTCACCGGCCGCCGCGAGGGCATCGCCGCCCAGGCCGTCGCCAGCGTCCGGTTGCCGGGCTGAAGGCGCCATTCATGCGACGCCGGAGCGTCGCTCCAGCCACGTGATCACATCAACGGGAAGCGCTCATGGTCATCTCGCCGGACATTGAACGGCAGGCTGAAGATTTGCTGGCCTTCTACCGCCGCTACCGGCTGACGCTCGCCACGGTCGAATCCTGCACCGGCGGCCTGGTCGCCGCCGCCCTCACCGGCATACCGGGCGCGTCAGACGTCATCGATCGCGGCTACGTCACCTATTCCAACCGCGCCAAGCACGAAATGGTTGGCGTGCCGAAGGAATTGCTGGAGCGCTTTGGCGCCGTCAGTGAACAGGCGGCCCGGGCCATGGCTGTCGGCGCCCTGTCGCGCTGCCCCGCCAACGTCACCGTCGCCATCACCGGCATCGCCGGCCCTGGCGGCGGCAGTGAGGAAAAGCCCGTCGGCCTGGTGCATTTCGCCGCCGCCCGCGAAGGCCGCGAAACCCTGCATGTGGAGCGCCGGTTTGGCGAGATTGGCCGCGAGGCCATCCGCGCAGAGTCGGTGTTGCAGGCATTCGAGCTTCTGCGTCAGATGGCCGAGGGCTGATCGCCCCGCACGCAAGCCCCCGTCGTCGCGGATCGTCCAGCGACTGGAAGGTTCAGCGCCCGCAATCTCCAGCGCTCATGGGCGCGCGGATCATCCGCGCGCGCCACCCGACGGCCCGTCGCGGCAGATGGCGACGAACCGCCCTGCAGATACCCCTTGCAATGACAACTCCTGGCCATCGCAGGCCCGCTTGCGCTGGGCGTCGCGGTACTGGTCATCGCAGCGCGATCGGGAAACCCCAGGTCCGGCAGACGCCGCCATGCCAGGCGGGCGCAGTTCCCGCGGCGGGCCCACGCCCTCAGTGGGCGTCCACCTGCACCCCGGCGTCCGGCTTGCTGATGAACGGCGTCAGGAAGATCAGCGCGACAAACAGGAAACTCAGCAGGTAAAACACGTCGGCGAAGGCCATCACCGTCGCCTCGCGCCGCACCAGTTGCGCCAGTTGCTTCAGGGCCGCCATTTCCGCGTCAGACCCCCGCGCCGCCATCGCGCCCGTCAGGGCGGAAAGCCGCTCCAGCGCCACGTCGCGCGACCAGGTCACCTGCTCGGCCAGACGCTGCAGATGCAGGTCCATGCGGTTGTTCAGCATGGTGTTGATCAGCGCCAGGCCCACGGCGCCGCCGAGATTGCGGGTCAGGTTGAACAGGCCGGAAGCGTTCTTCACCTCATCGGGCGGCAAGGTGCCGAGGGCGATGTTATTCACCGGCACCATGCAGGCCATGATGCCCACGCCGCGCAGGATCTGCGGAATGAACAGCTCCCAGAAATCCCAGTCGGCGGTGATGCCCGTCACCATCCAGGTGCCCAGCGCGAATGCGCCAAAGCCAATGCCGATCAGCACGCGCTGGTCCATGACCGCCGACAGCCTGCCAATGAACGGCGCCGAGAGGAACATCGCCGCGCCGGTGACGAACATGGTTTCGCCGATCTGCAACGGCGAGTAACCGCGGATGCGGGCCAGATAGATGGGGTAAAGATAGGTCAGTCCGTACAGGCCGATGCCCATGACGAAGCTGAACAGCGACCCGGCCGCGAAATTGCGGTTGCCGAAGGCGCGCAGATTGACGACGGGCTCGTCCACCGTGAGCGCTCGCCAGAAAAACAGCCCCGAGGCGACGATGGCGACGACAGTAAAGATGACGATATATTCGTCGGAATACCAGTCCTTTAGCGGGCCTTCCTCAAGCACAAATTCAAGACTTCCGAGGAACAGGGCCATGGTGATGAGCCCCATCCAGTCGAACCGGCGCAACAGCGGGAAATCCGGCTTGTCGAAGTCGATCAGCGTGAACGACAGGATGGTCACCGCCACGCCGGGCACAATATTGACCAGAAACAGCCAGTGCCAGGAAAAGATGTCAGTGAGGTAGCCGCCAATCGTGGGGCCGATGGTCGGCGCCATCGTCGCGACAAGACCGATGATCGGCGAAACGATCGGCCGCTTTTCCGGCGGGAACACCGTGAACGCCGCCGCGAACACGGTGGGAATCATGCCGCCTCCCACGAACCCCTGCAGGGCGCGGTAGACGATCATCTGCTCGATCGACGTGGCCGTGGCGCACATCAGGCTCATGAACGTGAAGCCGGCGGCGGAAATGGTGAAGAGAATGCGCGTCGACAACGCCCGCGACAGGAAGCCTGACAGCGGAATCATGATCACTTCGGCGATCAGGTAGCTGGTCTGGACCCAGGGGATCTGGTCAGAGCTGGCGCTCAGGCCAGCCTGGATCTGCGGCAGCGACGCGGAGACGATCTGGATGTCCAGAATCGCCATGAACATGCCGAAGACCATCGCGATGAAAGCGATGAACCGGCGTTTGTCGAGTGGCTGCGCCGCCGGCGTCGCCGGAGCGGCTCCAGCGACCCCGGATGCGGTGGCGGCGGCTGTCATGACCGTAGTCCTCTGACCGTCTGACCCAAGGCTGCCCATGGTCATGCCGGCATATCGTCTTCGCGCCGCGGCGCTGTCTCAAACGCCCCGGAACGCGCGCCGCTCCGGAGCGCCAGATGCCCGGCCGGCTCCCAACCGGGTCACTGCGCCTTCGCCTGGGCTTTTGGCCCGGTGCGGGCGTCCACGGTGGCGATCACCGAGAGACCAGGACGCAACACGTGCTCCGCGGCCTCCTGCCGGTCGATGGACAGGCGCACCGGCATGCGTTGCACGATCTTGGTGAAGTTGCCGGTGGCGTTGTCTGGCGGCAACAGGCTGAAAAGCGCGCCGCTAGCGGGCGACAGGCTCTCCACCGTCGCGGTGAAATGCCGGTCCGGGTAGGCGTCGACGACGATTTCCACTTTCTGGCCGGGCTTCAGCCTGGAAATCTGCGTCTCCTTGAAATTCGCGTCGATATAGACCTCATCCAGCGGCACCAGCGCCGCGAGACGCTGGCCGGGCTGGACATACTGGCCGGTCTGCACCGCCTTGTTGCCAACCACGCCGTTGATGGGCGAGCGCACCTCGGTGAAGGACAGGTCGCGTTCAGCCTTGCCGGTCGCGGTGCGATATTCGTTCAGCACAGCCTCAGCCTCGCCCTTCTGGGCGATCAGCACGGCGACGTTGGCCCTGGCTGATTCCAGCGCCGCCTTCGCCGCCATCAGCGCGCTGTCGGCCCGGGCCCGGTCAGCCCGCGCCAGCTCGAGCTTTTGCTGGCTGGCGAAATCACGTTGGGCCAGCTTGTTCTGGCGCTCCAGTTCGGCGCGCGTGCGAATGACGTCGGCCTCGGCGGCCGGAATTTGCGCCTCGGCCTGGGCGACGACGGCGCGGGCGGCGTCGATCTGGTGCGCAATGCGCTCCAGCGCCGCCAACTGGGTCTTTTCCTTGCCGCGCGCCGCATCAAGCGCCAGACGGTAGTCGCCAGCGTCGATGCGGGCGATGACGTCGCCCACCTTCACGTCCTGGTTATTGTCGACCAGAACCTCGGTCACATAGCCGGAAACCTTGGCGGCCAGCAGGGTGATGTCGGCGCGCACATATGCGTCGTCGGTCGAGACCATGAACCGGCCGGCGGTCCACCACCAGGCGCCCGCCCAGACGACCCCGCCGGCGATCACAACGCCAAGGGCGCCCAGAATGACCTTCTTGCGGCTCCGGCGCGGTTGGGTCGTAACGTGATCAGTTGTCCCGGTTACGGGCACACCGTCCTGGCGCTGGCCTGCCGGGGCGCCGCCGCCCATACCGCCTGCATCATCCTGCCTGCTCATCAAAACATCTCCAGGCGCGCTTTCGTTGTCCGGCGCCTTGTCCCGACAGAGAACAGTTGATTATTTTGACCGAACCGTTCAGTCAATGGATGAAACGGATAACATTCCCGAACCCACAACGGTTCCCGGGGGCCGCCGAACTTCCACAAGGACATGCCGCCCGGCGCATTGAGGTATGCAAAGAATGACTTCGCCTGCATCCAGGCATGCATTGCAGGAAACCCAGACCCGCACTGACAACGCAGCGGGCGCGGTGACAACGCAATTGCCGCCCGACAGCAAGCGCGACCAGATCCTGGCCGGCGCACGCCAGGTCTTCCGCTCCCAGGGGTTTGACGCCGCCAGCATGGACGGAGTGGCGCGGGCGGCTGGCGTGTCGAAGGGCACGCTTTATGTCTATTTCACCAGCAAGGAAGGGCTGTTCGCCGATCTGGTGCGGGCCGACCTCCAGGCGGCTGCGGAACAGCAGGCCATTCTGGACCGTAACGATCCCGATGTGCGGGCGGTGATGCACGCCTACGGCGTCAGCTTTGTCCGCCGCATGCTGGAGCCTGAACACATCGCCATGGTGCGGATGGTGATCGCCGCGTCGATCAAGCTGCCGGCCCTCGGCCGGATTTTCTACGAAGCCGGCCCCGAGCACGGCATCAATCATCTGTCCGGCTATCTCACCGAATGCACGGCGCGGGGACAACTCGACATCACCGACGCCCCCCTCGCCGCGGCGCAGTTTTATGAACTGTGTCAGGGCTTCATCGTCAAACCGCTGTTCTTTGGCGCCCCATCGGACACCTCCGAGGCCGCCATCCAGCGAACCGTCGCCTCAGCGCTCGACATGTTCATGGGTCATTACAGCCCCAGGGGCTGATGGGCGCCATGTCCCCCAGCGCCAGTGGGCTGGGCCACGGCCTGCCCTGTCCGCATCACGCGTCCCTGGCGCCGCCTCCGGCGCCGAACAGGATCTTCTGCGCCGCCGGATCGTTGGCCAGATTGATCTTGTCGCGGTCTTCGGCGCGCACCGCCAGGCCGCGCTGCACACCTGGCCGGGCCTCCATTCGCTTCAGCCATTTCTGCACGTGGGGAAACGCTGCGATATCCTGCCCCTGCCGCTCCCACATGCGGGCCCAGCCATAGGTCGCCATGTCGGCGATGGAATAGACATCGGCCAGCCATTCCCGCCCCGCCAGCCGCCGGTCCATCACCCCGTACAGGCGGGCGACTTCATTGGTGTAGCGCTCCAGGGCGTAAGGCAGCTTTTCCGGCGCGTAGATACGGAAATGATGCGCCTGCCCGGCCATGGGGCCGAGCCCCGCCACCTGCCAGAACAGCCACTCGTCGACAGCGACGCGCTGACGCTCGTCCACGGGATAAAACTGGCCGGTCTTGCGGCCGAGATATTGCAGGATGGCGCCGGATTCGAAGACAGAGATCGGCGCGCCGCCCGGCCCGTCCGGGTCGATGATCGCCGGCATGCGGTTGTTGGGGGAAATGGCCAGAAACTCCGGCCGGAACTGCTCGCCCTTGGCGATGTTCACGGGCCGGACCACATAGGGAAGCCCACATTCCTCCAGCATGATCGAAATCTTCCAGCCATTGGGCGTTGGCCAGTAAAACAGTTCGATCGGCCCGGTCGGGGCTTCCGCCATCAATCAACCTCCCGCAACCCGCACGCCGCCAGCGACTGGCGGTGCGCGCCTGCCTGCCCGCGAAGCCTGACAGTTTCCATTGTTATTCTGCTGTCGCGGGCCCGCTGGCTACTTGCGCCAGCATAGTCAGATCGCCGCTCCGAAAGCAATTGCAGCGGGAAGTGAAGGTCACAGGGACCTGTGGCGGGCGAGATCCTGCGATCCCACCCGCCGGGGCGTGAACAACTCAGAGGCCGAGCTTGGCCTTCACCAGATCGTTGACCGCCTGCGGATTGGCCTTGCCGCCAGTCGCCTTCATCACCTGGCCCACGAACCAGCCGGCCAGCGTCGGCTTTTCCTTTGCCTGGGCGACCTTCTCGGGGTTGGCGGCGATGATCTCGTCGACGGCCTTCTCGATGGCCCCCGTATCGGTCACCTGCTTCATGCCGCGCGCTTCAACGATGGCGCGCGGATCGCCGCCCTGCTCTTCGATCATGATCGCCAGAACGTCCTTGGCGATCTTGCCGGAAATAACGCCTTCGCCGATCAGATCGACAATGCCCGCCACCTGTTCCGGCGTGATGAAAGTCTGCGACACCGCCTTGCTGACCGAATTGGCGAAAGCGGAAATGTCGCCCATGATCCAGTTGGCCACGGCCTTGGCGTCGCGCTTTGCGCCGCCCACGCCCAGCGCCGCCTCGAAGTAGTCGGCGGTGTCCTTGTCCGCCACCAGCAGACCGGCGTCATAGGCCGGCAGGCCAAGCGCGTTGATGAATCGCGCCTTCTTCTCATCCGGCAGTTCCGGCAAATGGGCGGCGAGCCCATCGACGAACGCCTGGTCGAATTCCAGCGGCAGCAGGTCCGGGTCGGGGAAATACCGGTAATCGTGCGCCTCTTCCTTGGAGCGCATCGAGCGGGTTTCGCCCTTGCCTGGATCGAACAGGCGGGTTTCCTGGTCAATCACGCCGCCGTCTTCAATGATGCCGATCTGGCGACGGGCTTCATATTCAATGGCCTGGCCGATGAAGCGGATGGAATTGACGTTCTTGATCTCGCAGCGCGTGCCGAGACCTTCGCCAGGACGGCGCACCGAGACATTGACGTCGGCGCGCAGCGAGCCCTTCTCCATGTCGCCGTCACAGGTGCCAAGATAGCGCAGGATCGAGCGCAGCTTGGTCACATAGGCCTTGGCCTCTTCCGAGGTGCGCAGGTCCGGTTTCGAGACGATCTCCATCAGGGCGACGCCCGAACGGTTGAGATCAACGAAGCTCATGGTCGGGTGCTGGTCATGCAGCGACTTGCCGGCGTCCTGCTCCAGATGCAGACGCTCGATGCCCACCGCGACCTGGGCGCCGTTCTCAAGGTCGATCGTCAGCACGCCCTCGCCGACGATCGGATCCTTGAACTGGCTGATCTGGTAGCCCTGGGGCAGGTCCGGATAGAAATAGTTCTTGCGGTCGAACACCGAGCGCAGGTTGATCTGCGCCTTCAGGCCAAGGCCGGTGCGCACGGCCTGGCGCACGCACTCGGCGTTGATGACGGGCAGCATGCCTGGCATCGCTGCATCCACCAGCGATACGTGGTCATTGGGATCGCCGCCAAATTCCGTCGAGGCGCCGGAGAACAGCTTGGCGTTGGAGGACACCTGGGCGTGCACCTCCATGCCGATCACCACTTCCCAGTCGCCGGTGGCGCCCTTGATCAGTTTTGGCATGCGCACGGGAGCATTCATCAGGTCATCCTTCCGGCGGCTTTCGCCGCTTCACATCCAGTTATGGCGGGGGCTCAGGCCGCCTCGCCGAAATAGGTGCATTTCTCGCCATTGGAATCGCGGTGCACTGTCACCGCCGCGAGGCCGGGACAGGCGGGATGCAGCTTGCGCCAGATCCACAGGGCGAGGTTTTCCATGGTGGCCGGCCCCAGGTCCGGCACCTCGTCAAGAAAGCGGTGATCCAGCCCGTCGCGCGCCGTTTCCATGGCCCGCTCGAACAGGGTGAGATCGACAATCATCCCGGTCGCCGGGTCGGGCCGGCCGCGCACCGTCACCTCGGCCCGGTAGGAATGGCCGTGAATGCGCCGGCTGCTCTCCACCTCGTGGGTTTCCGCCGCCCGGTGCAGGGTGTGGGCCGCCTCGAAGCGGAACTGTTTCGACAGCTCGAACATCACGGAATACCGATTACCTTGTGGGTCTGCACGCTCAGTCGCCACTGCGGGTGATCCATGCACCATTGAACGGCGGCGGCGGTGTTGGCGATCCGGTCGGGACCGTCCATCGGCTGCAGAAAAAAGTGAGCAAAATCAAGATCAGAAACCGCATCCGGCATCAACGTCGGCTGCGGAAACACCAGCTTCAGTTCATGACCGCGCCGCTGCGCGAGATCCGCGCCGGCCTTCGGGCTGACGCAGATCCAGTCCAGCCCTTCCGGCGCGGCGATGGTGCCGTTGGTCTCCACCGCGCAGCGGAAACCGCGGCGGCGCGCCTCGGCCAGAACCGGCCCGTCCAGTTGCAGCAGCGGCTCGCCGCCGGTGAACACGATCAGCCGGTTGACGCGTCCGGCGCCCCAGGCCGCCTCGATGGCGTCCAGCAGCGCGACCGGGGAGGCAAACCGCCCGCCGCCCTCGCCGTCCATGCCGATGAAGTCCGTGTCGCAAAACTGGCAGACCGCCTTGTGACGGTCCTCTTCCCGGCCGCTCCAGAGGTTGCAGCCGGCGAAGCGGCAGAACACGGCGGCGCTGCCGGCCTGGGCGCCCTCGCCCTGCAACGTCTTGAAGATCTCCTTGACCGCATAGGTCATGGTCATGCTCCAGTCCCGCCGGGCAAGCGCCGGACGGGCGAACCTTTCAGCGCCACCAGGCGGCGGCTGGCGCGAAGCGGCCCGCCGCCTGCTCGATCACCTCACCGGCCGCGAACAGGGTTTCCTCGTCGAACGGCTTGCCAATCAGTTGCAGCCCCAGCGGCAGCCCCTGCGAATCCAGCCCCGCCGGCACCGAAATGCCGGGCAGACCAGCCAGGTTCACCGTCACGGTGAAAATATCGCTCAGATACATCTCCACCGGATCGGCCTCGATTTTCTCACCAAGGCCAAAAGCGGCGGAGGGCGTCGTCGGCGTCAGGATGGCGTCCACGCCATTGGCGAACGCCGCGTCGAAGTCGCGCTTGATCAGCGCCCGCACCTTCTGGGCCCGCACATAATAGGCATCGTAATAACCGGCCGACAGCACATAGGTGCCGGTCATGATGCGGCGCTTCACCTCGCGGCCGAAACCGGCGGCGCGGGTGTTCTCGTACATGCTGGCGATGTCCTTGCCGTCGACGCGCACGCCGTAGCGGACGCCGTCATAGCGGGCGAGGTTCGAGGACGCCTCCGCCGGGGCGATGATGTAATAGGCCGCCAGGGCGTATTGGGTATGCGGCAGCGAAACCTCGACCACATTGGCGCCGGCGTCGCGCAGCCACTGGGCGCCGCGCTCCCACAGAGCGTCGATTTCCGCCGACATGCCCGGCGAGCGGTATTCCTTCGGAATGCCGATGGTGAGGCCCTTGACCCCACGCTTCACGGCGGCTTCGAAATCCGGAACCGGCGCGTCGAACGAGGTGGTGTCCTTCAGGTCGAGGCCAGCCATGGACTTCAGCATGATCGCCGCGTCCTGCACCGTGCGGGCGATCGGCCCGGCCTGATCCAGCGACGAGGCGTAAGCGATGATGCCCCAGCGCGAGCAGCGGCCATAGGTCGGCTTGATGCCCACCGTGCCGGTGTAGGCCGCCGGCTGGCGGATCGAGCCGCCGGTGTCAGTGGCGGTAGCGGCGAGACACAGCTTCGCGGCGACCGCCGCCGACGAGCCGCCGGACGAGCCGCCGGGCACGATGGCGGCGTCGGAGCCGTCGCGCCGCCACGGCGAGGTCACCGGGCCGAAGCACGAGGTCTCGTTGGACGAGCCCATGGCGAATTCGTCATTGCTGAGCTTGCCCAGCATTACCGCGCCGTCGGCCCACAGCTTCGCCGTCACGGTCGACTCGTAGCCAGGGATGAACTCGCCCAGAATCTTGCTGCAGGCGGTGGTGCGCACGCCCTCGGTGCAGAACAGATCCTTGACGCCGAGCGGCAGGCCTTCCAGCGGGCCGGCCGCGCCAGCGGCGATGCGGGCGTCGCTGGCCGCCGCCATGGCGAGCGCCTTCTCCGGCGTCTCCAGCACATAGGCGTTAAGGGCGCGCGCCTGCTCCACGGCCTCGACATGGGCGCGGGTCAGCTCCACGGCGGAGAACTGCTTCGCCCGCAGCCCGTCACGCGCCTCGGCCAGGGTGAGATCGGTCAGATCGGACATGTGCGTCTTTCAAACTCGGGGGCAAACTTGCAAATGTGAGGCGAACCGGAGGCCCGCGCCGCGGAAGCGACGGCGAACAGGCGCGCCGCGTTTACTCGACCACCTTTGGGACAAGGAAGAAATTGTCCTCGGTCACCGGCGCGTTGGCCACGACCTTCGCCGCGTAGCCGCCATCGGTGACCTCATCGGCGCGCAGACGCATGGACATGGCCATGGCCGAGGTCAGCGGCGCGACGCCGGACACGTCGACCTGGCCGAGTTGCTCCACGAACGCCAGAATGGAGTTCAGCTCACCCTCAAGGTGCGGAACGTCCTCATCGCTCACCGCGATGCGGGACAAATGGGCGATACGTCGGACAGTGGTCGCATCGACGGACATGCCGCCTCCGTTGGTTCTGGCGCTGGTTCTGGACCAACACTGACGATGACCTCTCCGCCAGCACGATGACGGAGCAACGCCAGGAATTATGGGGTTCGGACTGCCCGGGGCATGCCTCTGGCGCGCCGCCGGATGGATGCCGGCCTATAGCACCCAGGCCACCGGCGCTGCAACAATGGCGGCCCACGCGCAAGAACGGATAGGCGCGAAAAGCAAAAAAAGCCGGATGGACCCGTTCCGGTCCATCCGGCCGCGCGCGCCGGCCATCAAGCCGGAGACGCCAGGTTCATGCCAGAAATCAGACCGTGAAAGGCTGGTTCTTCGTCGGCAGGATCACGCGGGTCGGCGCGCCTTCCATGGCGTCGACGAACTTGCGGGCATCCTGGTCGAGCAGCGGGAAGGTGGCGAAGTGGCACGGCACCACCGCCTTCAGGCTGAAGAACTTGCGCACGGCGAAAGCGGCGTGCTCGGCGCCCATGGTGAAGCGGTCGCCAATCGGCGCGAAAGCGATGTCCGGCGCATACAGCTCATTGATCAGCGCCATGTCCGAGAACACGTCGGTGTCGCCCATGGCGTAAACCGTCGGCTCGCCCTCAGCGCGGACAATGATGCCGTTGGGATTGCCCAGCGGACGGTCGACGCCGGCTTCGATCATGCCGGCCGAGTGATCGGCGCGCACCAGGGTGACGCGGAAGCCGCCGACATCGACGGTGCCGCCGGTGTTCATCGGCTCGAACTTTTCCAGGCCCTGGCTCGCCAGATGCATGCACAGGTCATAGTTGGTGACGACGGTCGCGCCAGTGCGTTTGGCAATGTCGACGGTGTCGCCGACATGGTCGCCATGGCCGTGGGTGATGAGGATATGGCTGACGCCCTTCTCGATGGCGCTGATGTCGCCGTCGAACGACGGGTTGCCGGTGAAGAACGGATCAATCAGGACAGCGCGGCCGCCGAAATCGAGACGAAACGCCGAGTGACCATACCATGTGATCTGCATCTGTTTCTCCCCTGGAGCATGACGCCAACAAGCGGATACCGCCTGTGGGCGAAAAATCATGCGAAATCAAAAAGCTGGAGCGATGATGCGTTGCAAGCTGAACACATCGCGCTCCAGAGCATTTTCGCGAAAAGTGATCGCCACTTATCATGAAGAAAATGCGTCAAACCAGACAGATGGCGTGAAACTCAGGTTCTGGAGAACCCAATCCCACCCCCGCCAGCCGCGCCTTTCCGGCGCGACGGCGCCTGTCGGGAGGTTTAAGGCAAGACCGTTCCGAAATCACCCCCGCGCTGGTTGTCGCAAACAGCAAAGGTCGCCAATCGCCATGGCGGCGAGCGCGGCGGGCGACCGCGGGCGACTTTGCCCCGCCCCGGGACCTCATCAGTGGATCCATCATCGGCGGCAGCGCTCTGGACAGGCCCGCTTCCACGCGTCAGAAGGCGTTGAGAGCGACGTCGGAGGATTTTGCGGCGGCGCATCGCTTTGCATTAAAAGATATGATGCGTCAGGCCGATAAGGCGCAATCAGCGTCCTGATGGGCGGAGCCTGTTTCAGACGCATGCCGCCCGGCAGGAGCCCCGACAGGAGACATGGCGATGACCAATCCCCCCCAGGACGTGACGCAGGACCCCGCGAACGACGCCCTTCGCCAGTTTCTGATGCTGCCGAAAGGCAAGCGCCTGCTTGGCCTCGACCTGGGAACCAAAACCATCGGCCTTGCGCTCTCGGACATCAACCTGACAGTCGCCAGCTCGCTGGAAACGGTCCAGCGCAAGAAATTCACGCCGGACGCGGCCCGCCTGCTTGAAGTGATTGACAAATTCGATGTGGGTGGGCTGGTGTTTGGCTGGCCGCTCAATATGGACGGCAGCGAGGGACCTCGCACGCAGGCCACCGCGGCCTTCATGCGAAATCTTGCAAAACTTACCGAAATACCGATGGCGACCTGGGATGAACGCCTCAGCACTGCCGCCGTCACCAGAATGCTGATAGATGCGGATGCATCGCGCGCCAGACGTGGCGAAGTTGTCGACAAGCTTGCAGCTTCTTATATCTTGCAAGGCGCCCTCGATCGCCTGGCGCAGCTTGGCGCTGGGTCAATCAGCCCGCAAGTCTAAATCAGACCCCCTCAACTAACGATTGCATTATAATAGCGACAATGTTTTCCTGACGGCCGTGTTTAAGTTGAGCGCCCTTTAGCCCACATCAAGCATATGGCCTGCCATGAAACCTCCCAGTCCAGAGCACGACGTGTCCCGCCTGTTGCCGGCATCAGAGCCATCGGCCGCAGACATCGCCCAATACGTTGAGCAGATCACCCTCGAACTGTACCACCTCGCAAGACACAAGAATCTGGATTTGCTGGCATATTTCCTGACCATGGCCAATATGGAAGCGCAGGAGCAGGCGCGATCGTCCGACCTCGCGGCCGACTGAACATCCCCCACCCGCCATCTTTGCCCGCCGCCAGGCGCCGATACCCGCCTGCTGGACCAGCGGAAGGACACCGCGTGGAAATATCCCGGCCCGCCAGCCGGACAGAATAAATTGATAGCCTGATTAAATAATCGAAGTCATACGACGAAATCCCAAAGCAGCCCGTTAATTACTGAAGCCTCCAGGAAGCGCTTCAATCTCCAGAAACACGTCATGGACCAGGACAGACTTCACGCCGCCGCCGCGTTTGCGTGACGCCCATGCGGCCATCCCGGCCCGTCATGGTCGCGCAGATCAAGGGGCAGACAGATCTGGGCAGGCAGATCAGGGGACCGGCAGATCAGGGGACCAGCAGGTCAAGGCAGGGGCAGAACATCCGTCAGGCCACCGCAGGGAAAGGCGACCTGGCGAAGCCGAAAACGATGACGGCACATGGATACCGCGCCCCGGTTCCGCAACCACACAATCATTTCGCCATCGGTCCGCGCAACTGGCGTGAGACGGCTCCTCCATCCTCTGTTCTGAGCGATTTCTGATCGGCCGGACGTTTCTGTCTGGTCGGAAAGCGCTCCAACCCCGGCCCGAAATCTGGCGCCGCGCCGGCGCTGGCAGACGACCATCCATGACGGCCCCACCGCGCCGGGAAAGGCTCAGGTCGCTGCCGTCGCAGCCAGTGAGACGGCCTGGGCCCCATGCCGCTCAAGCCGGCCTTCGAGATCCAGCTCGACCAGGGCTGCATTGACCACGCCGGCGCTGAGACCCGACAGGCGGATCAGGTCGTCCACGGTTAGTGGCGATGGCCCAAGCAACCGGGCGACAGCAACGGCTGGAGCGACCAGATCCGGATTGACCGGCGACTGCCCCCCCGTTTTGCGGGCAAGATCAGTCGCGCGCTCCGGCGGGGCGGCGGCGAATGGCGCCGCGCCTTCCTCGAACGCCCACGACAGCGGCGCGGACAGGGCCGCGAAGGCGCTCGCCGCCGTCCTCCCCGAACCTCCATGAAAGTCGCCGCCGGGGGCGCGGCCAAGGAGATCTTGGGGGGCGTCTTCGGGGGCGCCATCCAGAATGTCCGCGTCGAATTCATCCCAAAGCGGGCTTTCGATATCAGCCGGCGTTTCCAACAAGCCGTCGCTGACATCGTCCGCGACGGGATCGCGGCCGCGCATGGGAGCCAACGCCTCGATCACGTCGGTGGCGGCGCAACAGATCGTCGCCCCGTCGCGTAACAGCCGGTTGGTTCCGGCGGCGCGCGGATCCATGGGCGATCCAGGCACGGCGAACACCTCGCGCCCCTGCTCGGCTGCGAACCGCGCGGTGATCAACGATCCGGAGCGTAACGCCGCCTCGACCACCACCACGCCCAGCGACATGCCTGAAACGATGCGGTTGCGCCGGGGGAAGTCCCGCCCGCGCGGCGTCCAGCCCATGGGCATCTCGCTGACAACCGCGCCCCGCTCCAGAATGGCGTCCAGCAGCCCGGCGTGCTCGCGTGGATAGATGCGGTCGTGGCCGCCCGCCAGCACCGCCACGGTTCCGGTGAGCAGGCTCGCCGCATGGGCGCGCGCGTCAATCCCCCGCGCCAGGCCGGAAACCACGCCATAGCCGGCGCCGCCGATCCCTTCCGCCAGCGTTTCGGCAAACCGCATACCGCTCGCGGAGGCGTTGCGAGAGCCTACGATGGCCACGCACGGCAGATCCAGCACAGCCGTCTGCCCACGGATCGCCAGCATTGGCGGCGCGCTGTCGATCACCCGCAGGGCGGGCGGATAGCCAGCCTCCCCCCGGGCGACAAATCGCACCCCCATCCGCTCCGCCGCGTCCAGTTCCCGCGAGATCAGGTCCGGATGCGGCGGCGTGATCGCCCGGCCGCTGCGAACGGCCAGCGACGGCAAAGCCTCCAGCGCCGCGCCGGCGCTGCCATATCGGGAAAACAACTTGAAGAAAGTCCTGGGACCGACGCCGTCCGTTCGCAGCAATCGCAGCCAGTCAAACCGCGTCCGATCGTCAAGCAGGCGGAGCGGCGGCGCCATTACCCGGGCCGCGAAGTATTGTAAAAGTGATGACAGACGTTATTTGCCGCCAATCCGGCTCTCCCTGCCGCTCATCAACCTGCTGATATTTTCATGGTGACGCTGCCACAACAATAACGCAAGCAGAATAAACAGCCAGGCCGTGGCCGGGGCGCCGAGCAGGAACAGCGCGACCGGCGCCGCCGCCGCCGCGACCAGCGCCGCCAGCGACGAGTAACGGGTGGTGAAGGCGATCGCCAGCCAGACCACGGCGAAGACGAGCGCCGCCAGGGGCTCCAGCCCGATCAGACAGCCAAGGAACGTGGCGACGCCCTTGCCGCCGCGAAACTTCAGCCAGATGGGAAACACGTGGCCGAGAAAGGCGCCCAGCGCCGCGGCCAGCGCCGGCAGCAGACCGAACGGCGCGGCCAGCAGCACCGCCAGCGTGCCCTTCAGCGCGTCGCAGAGCAGCGTCGCGGCCGCCAGCCCCTTGCGGCCAGTGCGCAGCACATTGGTGGCGCCAATGTTGCCGGAGCCGATCTTGCGCAGATCGCCCGCCCCAAACAGCCGGGTGAAGATCATGCCGAACGGAATGGAGCCGAGCAGATAGCCAACCACCAGCGCCGCGGCGGCCAGTTGCCATCCATGCGCGCCCACCGGGGCGCCGTCGAGCCATGCGTTCATCCTGATCTCCCGCCGATTTCCTGGGCGCGGACGCCAACAACGCCACGCCGCCAACGCCATGCCGCCAATATCATTCCGCAACCTGGGGCAGATCAGTCCGCAACGTGAACGTCAACGCCGCTGACCAGGGTGCGCAGCACCTGGCCCTCCATGCGGCCGCCTTCGAAGGGCGAGTTTTTCGACCGCGAGCGGATCGCCTCGCGCCCGTAGACCCAGGCGCTGTCCGTATCGACAACGATCAGGTCCGCCGCCGCGCCCCTGACCAGTCGCCCGCACGGCAGGCCCAGCAACCCCGCCGGCCGCGCCGTCAACGCGTCGAGGACGCGGGCCAGGCTGACGGAACCGGCGTTGGCCAGCCGCAAGGCCACTGGCAGCAGCGTCTCCAGGCCAATGGCCCCAGCCGCCGCCTCGCCGAACGGCAGGCGCTTGGCCTCCACGTCCTGGGGGTTGTGATCGGACACGATGACGTCGATCACCCCGTCCTCCAGCGCCTCCAGCAACGCCAGCCTGTCCTCTTCCGCGCGCAGCGGCGGCCTCACCTTGAAAAAGGTGCGGTAGCCGCTGATGTCGTGCTCGTTCAGCGCCAGATGATTGATCGAAACGCCGCAGGTCACCGGCAGGCCCTCGTCCTTGGCCTGGCGGATCAGCTCCACCGACTGGGCATGGGTAATCATCGCGGCGTGGTAGCGCCCGCCTGTCATCCGCACCAGGCGCAGGTCGCGCTCCAGCATGATGGTTTCGGCCTCGCGCGGCGCGGCGGTCAGGCCCATGCGGCTCGCCAGTTCGCCCGGCGTGGCGACGCCCTCGCCGGTGAGGTCGGCGTCCTCGGCGTGATGCATCACCAGCGCGTCGAAATTGCGCGCATAGGCCATGGCCCGCTGCATGACGCGGGCGTTGGCGATGGAGCGCGCGCCGTCGGTGAAGGCCACGGCGCCGGCTTCCAGCAGCAAGCCGTATTCGGCCAGCTCCAGCCCTTCCAGGCCCCGCGTCAGGGCGGCGGCGGGGGCGACGTGGACGATGGCGTTGTCGCGCGCCCGGCGACGGATGAAGTCCACCGTCGCGGCGTTGTCCACCGGCGGGCTGGTTTCCGGCGTCGACACCAGGGTGGTGATGCCGCCGGCGGCGGCGGCGCGGCTGGCGGTTTTGAGGGTTTCGCGATACTCGGCCCCCGGCTCGCCCAGAAAGGCGCGCATGTCGACGACGCCCGGCGCCACCAGCGCCCCCTGGCAATCGACGACCTCAGCCCCCTCCGGCGTTTGCGGTGACGCGCCGCGAACCACGTCAGCGATCAGCCCGTCGCGAATCAGCACGGCGCCGCGCTCCCGGCGGCCGGCGGCCGGATCGATGAGGTCGGCGTTGACGAGCGCCCGGACGTGCGTCTGGCGGGTCGTTTGCGGATTGGTCATCAACGGGTTGGTCATCAACTTGCCCCTGGACACCGTGGTGAAGCTGGTCTGTTTGCGATGCAGCGCCGGTCAATAGTCCGGCAGGTGCTGCGCCACGGCCTCGAGCACCGCCATGCGCACGGCGACGCCCATTTCCACCTGCTCGCGGATCAGGGAACGGCCGCCGTCGGCGACCTCGCTGGAAATCTCCACGCCGCGATTCATCGGCCCGGGATGCATCACCAGCGCGTCCGGCCTGGCGCAGGCCAGCTTTTCCTCGTCCAGACCCCAGTAGCGGAAATATTCCTTGCTGGAGGGGATGAAGGAGCCGCTCATCCGCTCGCGCTGCAGGCGCAGCATCATGACGATGTCCGCGTCCTTCAGGCCCGACTTCATGTCGGTGTGCACCTCCACGCCGAAACGCTCGATCGCCGGCGGCAGCAGCGTCGTCGGCGCCACGCAGCGCACCCTGGCGCCAAGGCATTGCAGCGCAAGAATATTCGAGCGCGCGACCCGCGAATGCAGGATGTCGCCGCACACCGCCACGATGAGGCCTTCGATCCGCCCCTTGTTGCGGCGGATGGTCAAAGCGTCGAGCAGCGCCTGGGTCGGATGCTCATGGGCGCCGTCGCCGGCGTTGACCACGGAGCAGGCGACTTTCTGCGAGAGAAGCTGCACGGCCCCCGCCTGGGCGTGGCGGACAATGATGATGTCCGGCCGCATGGCGTTGAGGGTCATCGCCGTGTCGATCAGCGTCTCGCCCTTCTTCACGGAAGATGAGGCCACCGACATGTTCATGACGTCGGCGCCGAGACGCTTGCCGGCGATCTCGAATGACGACTGGGTCCGGGTCGATGGCTCGAAGAACAGGTTGATCTGCGTGCGGCCCCGCAGGGTCGCGCGCTTTTTCTCGACCTGGCGACTCACCGCCACGGCCTCATCGGCCATGTCGAGAAGCGTGGTCAGTTCGGCGGCCGTCAGCCCTTCGATGCCGAGCAGGTGACGGTGCGGAAATGCCGGGAGGATTGGGGAGGCGCTCATGCTGGGGCCCGCCTATATGGGGAATCGGGATCGTCCGCAAGAAACCGGGATAAAACCGGGAAGCGGGCCCGCGAAGGAGCCAGCGCGATCCGGAGCGCCTGGCGGGAGCAACCCATCCGGGACGGGGCATCATTTCCGCTGCCCCCCGGCGCAGTCAACCGTCGCCATCCGCTTGTCCGCGCGACAGACGCCGCGCGGGGGGGCGCTTGCCCGTCATCCACATGGATTTCCGCCCATCTGGTTTTCTGCGGAGCCCTGACGTCCCCCGGAGCTCCGGATGCATCGGGATGTGCGGAAGCCCTGGCGCAAGGAAGTCCTGGCGCAAGGAAGCCCTGGCGCCGCTCTGGCGCGCCCTTTCCGGCCTGCCCGCTCCGGTTTGGCTTCTGCGGCTTGCACCCTGCCCGCGCCTCACTATGCTTTGTAAAAAATACGCAAACGCGCGCAGTCGAAACGACTGAGGGGGCACAAAGGGGGCATTGCATGTCGGCATATGATACGCACCGGGTTTTCAACCAGGCCCCGCCCTTCGTTGACGTCAATCTGGTGACGCTCGACCAGCCGCTGCTCGACGCCCTCACGGCAAACGGCGTGGACCCGGTGCAGGAAGGCCTGCTGTCTTTTGGCGAAGCCTGGGGCGCGGCGGAGCGGTTCGAGCTAGGCCGCCTCGCCAACGAAAATCCGCCGAAGCTGCGCACCCATAACGCCCGGGGCGAACGCGCCGATCAGGTGGAGTTTCACCCCGCCTATCACGCGCTGATGGCCGCCAGCATGGAGGCCGGCCTGCACGCCTCCACCTGGGACCGCATGGGCGAGGGAGGCATTGGCAAGGGCATCGCCGGCAAGAGCAGCGCTGGCGCCAACAGCACCCACCGGGGGCATGTGGCCCGCTCGGCCCGGCTCAGCGTCATTTCGGGCGTCGAGGCCGGTCACGTCTGCCCGCTGACCATGACCCACGCCTCGCTGGCCAGCCTCGCCGTATCGCCGGAGCGTCTCAGCCAGTGGCTGCCCTTTGTGCGCTCGCGCCAGTACGATCCGCGTTTCCTGCCGTTCTGGGAGAAGCGCGGCGTCAACCTCGGCATGGGCATGACCGAGAAGCAGGGCGGCACGGACGTGCGCGCCAACACCACCACCGCCGCCCCGGTGCAGGATGATGAATACGAGATCACCGGCCACAAATGGTTCATGTCGGCGCCCATGTGCGACGCCTTCCTGGTCCTCGCCCAGGCCCCCGGCGGCCTCACCTGTTTCCTTGTGCCCAGATTCCGGCCGGACGGCTCGGTCAACGGCCTGCGATTCCAGCGGCTCAAGGACAAGCTGGGCAACAAATCCAACGCGTCGTCGGAGGTGGAGTTCGTCGCCGCCTTCGGTTGGCGCCTGGGCGATGAGGGACGCGGCGTTCGCACCATCATCGACATGGTGCAGTACACCCGGCTCGATTGCGTCAGCGGCTCCAACGGCCTGATGCGCATGGCGCTGGCCCAGGCCATCCACCATGCCCGCCATCGCATGGCCTTTGGCAAAAAGCTGGTGGACCAGCCCGCGATGACCCTGGTGCTGGCCGATCTGGCGCTTGAGATGGAGGCGATCACCGCCCTCACCTTGCGCCTCGCCGCCAGTTTCGACGCCGGCGGCTCCATGCCCGCCGAAGCGGCGTTTGCCCGCGTGGTGACGCCAGCCGCCAAATTCTTCGTCTGCAAGACCGCGCCGGGCTTCATTTATGAAGCGCTCGAGTGCCTTGGCGGCAACGGCTATGTGGAGGACGGCGCGATGGCCCGCCTCTATCGCGAGGCGCCGCTGAACGCCATCTGGGAAGGCTCCGGCAATGTGATGGCGCTGGACGTGCTGCGCGCCGCCAGCCGCGAGGCCGACGAAATGGTCGCCGTCGCCGGCCAGCTGGCCGAGGAGGCCAGGGGTATGCCGGGCGTGGCCGAGGCGGCGAAGGAACTCGGCGACGCCCTGCGCGGCGACAATCCGGAATGGCGCGCCCGCTTCGCCGCGGACCGGCTGGCCGCCCTGGCCACCGCCGCCGCCCTTCGCCGCTCCGCCCCGGCCGCCATTGCGGAAGCCTGGGCGCGCACCCGCCTGGCGACGCCGCGCCGCATTTACGGCGCCAATGACGTCAGCGATCTCGCCCCGCGACTGCTGGAGCGGGCCCTGCCGCTGATCTGAGCGCGCGCGCCAGGCCCCCGAAACCCGCGCTCCGGTTCAGGCGGGGCGATGCCGGCGATTTGACAGGTCGCCGGCTTTGACCCATTCATCCGGACCCTGAGACCATGTCCGCCGCCGTCTGGCCTGTTATCGATAATTGCCGGACAGCAGCGCGACGCCCATATTCCGCCCGTGTTCGTGAATGGCCCGCCGCCGTTCCGGCGCGTTCACGCCAGCGATCCGGCCCCGCCCCGCGCGGGCCGTCCGCTGGCCCCCTCACCGCAATGGACAGTGGCAGCCCATGAAAGTCGTCGTCGTCGAGTCTCCGGCGAAAGCGAAGACAATCAACAAATATCTGGGCAAGGACTATGAGGTCCTGGCGTCGTTCGGCCATATCCGCGACCTGCCGGCGAAAGACGGCTCCGTCGATCCGGAGCAGGACTTCGCCATGGTCTGGGAGCTGGAGGACCGGGGCGCCAAACGCCTGTCCGACATCGCCAGAGCGGTGAAAGGGGCCGACAAGCTCATTCTCGCCACCGACCCGGATCGCGAAGGCGAGGCCATTTCGTGGCACGTGCTGGAAGCGCTGAACCAGAAAAAGGTTCTGAAGGGCGTGGACGTGGAGCGCGTGACCTTCAACGCCATCACCCGCGATTCCATTCAGGCGGCCATGGCGGCGCCGCGCGCCATCGACCAGGCGCTGGTCGACGCCTACCTTGCCC
The DNA here is from genome assembly GCF_053543495.1 of Camelimonas sp. ID_303_24. NCBI lineage: Bacteria > Pseudomonadati > Pseudomonadota > Alphaproteobacteria > Hyphomicrobiales > Chelatococcaceae > Camelimonas > Camelimonas sp. ID_303_24. The sequence continues at coordinate 33,019 of NZ_JBLLJM010000002.1, read as the reverse complement.
GCCGCGCCCTTGATTATCTGGTTGGCTTCAACCTGTCGCCGGTGCTGTGGCGCAAGCTGCCGGGCGCCCGCTCGGCCGGCCGCGTGCAGTCGGTGGCCCTGCGCCTCGTCTGCGACCGCGAGCGCGAGATCGAAACTTTCGTCAGTCGCGAGTACTGGTCGCTGGTCGCCCAGTTGTCGACGGCGAAGGACGCGCCGTTCGAAGCCCGCCTGGTCGGTGCCGACGGCAAGAAAATCACCCGCCTCGACATCGGTTCCGGCGCGGAGGCCGAGGCTTTCAAGGCCGACCTGGACAAGGCGCAGTTCACCGTTGCCTCGGTGGAGGCCAAGCCGGCGAAGCGCCATCCGTGGCCGCCCTTCACCACCTCCACCCTGCAGCAGGAGGCCTCGCGCAAGCTCGGCCTCGCCCCGGCCGCCACCATGCGCGCCGCCCAGAAGCTGTATGAAGGCGTGGAGATTGGCGGCGAGACCGTCGGCCTCATCACCTATATGCGAACCGACGGCGTCGACATGGCCCCGGAGGCCATCGCCCAGACCCGCAAGGTCATCGGCCAGATGTATGGCGACAGCTATGTGCCGTCGGCCCCGCGCAAATATTCGGCCAAGGCCAAGAACGCCCAGGAGGCGCACGAGGCCATCCGCCCGACCGATCTCAGCCGCAAGCCGTCTGAAGTCGCCCGTTATGTGGACGCCGAGCAGGCCCGGCTCTACGAGCTGGTCTGGACCCGCACCATCGCCAGCCAGATGGAATCGGCGCTGCTGGAGCGCACCACGGTCGATATCGGCGCGAAAGCCGGCGGCCGGAACCTTGAGCTGCGCGCCACCGGCCAGGTGGTGAAGTTCGACGGCTTCCTGAAGCTGTATCAGGAAGGCCGCGACGACGGCGATGAGGACGAGGACACCCGCCGCCTGCCGCCGATGAGCCAGGGCGAAGCGCTGAAGAAGCGCGCCATCGACGCCAGCCAGCATTTCACCGAGCCGCCGCCGCGCTATTCCGAGGCCAGCCTCGTCAAGCGCATGGAAGAGCTGGGCATCGGCCGCCCTTCCACCTACGCCTCGGTGCTGCAGGTGCTGAAGGACCGGGACTACGTGCGCATCGACAAGAAGCGCCTGGTTCCGGACGATCGCGGCCGCATTGTCGTGGCGTTCCTCGAGAACTTCTTCCGCCGTTATGTGGAATATGATTTCACCGCCGGACTGGAGGAGCAGCTCGACCGCGTCTCCAACCATGAAATTGACTGGAAGGCGGTGCTCAACGAGTTCTGGCGCGATTTCATTGTCGCCATCGATGGCGCCAAGGGCCTGCGCACCACCGAGGTGATCGACGCGCTCAACGAATATCTGGGCCCGCACATCTTCCCGAAGCGGGAGGACGGCGTCGATCCGCGCGTCTGCCCGTCGTGCGGAACCGGCCAGCTGTCGCTGAAGCTCGGCCGCTTCGGTTCGTTCATCGGCTGCTCGAATTATCCGGAATGCCGTTACACCCGCCAGCTGGCCCAGGGCGCGGACCAGGACGGCGGCGGCGATGAGGGCCGCCCTGGCGTGCGCAGCCTCGGAACCGATCCGGCCACCGGCCTTGAGGTGACCATCCGCGACGGCCGCTTCGGCGCCTACGCCCAGCTTGGCGAGGGCGAGAAGCCGAAACGCCAGAGCCTGCCCAAGGGAACCAGCGCCGGCTCGGTCGACCTGGAAAAAGCCCTTGCGCTGCTGTCGCTGCCGCGCGAGGTGGCGAAGCATCCGGAAACCGGCGAGCCCATTCTTGCCGGCATTGGCCGGTTCGGACCCTACGTCCAGCACGGCAAGATGTACGCCAATATCGGGCGCGATGACGATGTGCTGGAGATTGGCGGCAATCGCGCCATCGACCTGATCATCGCCAAGGAACAGGGCGGCGGCCGACGCGGCGGCGCGGCGGACCCTGGCCGGGAGCTGGGAACTGACCCGGAAAGCAGCAAGCCGATCGTCGTCAAGGCCGGCCGTTACGGCCCCTACGTCACCGACGGAACCACCAACGCCACCCTGCCCCGGACCATGACCCAGGACGCGGTGACATTCGAGGAAGCCGTTGAGCTGCTGAAGAAGAAGCGCGAGTCCGGCGGCGGCAAGAAGCCTGCCCGCAAGGCCGCGGGCGGCAAAACCACGACCGCCAAAAAGGCGACGACAAAGAAAGCCGCCGCGAAAGCCGCCCAGAAAACCGACGACGAAGACGAAGCGGGCGAGGCCCCAAAGAAAAAGGCCCCGGCCAAAAAGACCGCCGCGAAAAAACCGGCAGCCCAAAAGGGCGCGACCGGCGCCGCTGAAGAAGCGGCCACCGAAACGAAGAAGCCCGCCGCCCGCAAAACTGCCGCGAAAAAGGTCGCGATGGATAGCGACGGCGGCGTTCCGTGGGATGACTGACGCCAGGTCGCGAAGATGCTGATGCATCCGCGACCTGCAAAACTCACGCTCTGCGCGGCGCATTTCCTTGCAGGAAATGCTATGGGTTCCCTTGTTCACATGGGATATTGCCCGCAAGGGCGCGGCGCACGGCCGCCCTGGCGCATCCGCCAGCCAGTCTCCAGTCAGTCTGGGGCGGCGGATGCCCTGATCCATTCCGTGGCCAGGAGAACAGCATGGCGGGAATTCCTGTCGCCCTCCCGGAAGGATTGGAGCCCTATGGGCGCTCTCCTGAGTTCACAGACGTAAATCTGCCCAAAAAACTCATGGCCGCCCACGCCACAAAAGCGGGAACGTGGGGCTTGCTCCGGGTTCTCGCCGGAACGGTCCGGTTTATCCTGGAGCCTCCCGAAACAGCCGTGGTGATTGCGTCCGCAGACGAAGAGATCATCATCGAGCCCGGGGTCGAACATCGCGTCAGCTTCGTGACGCCCGGCCGTTTTTTCATCACGTTCTACCGTCAGGGCCAGCCCGGGGAATCCCTCCCTTGAAAACATTTTCGGCCAATGGCGGGGAACCGAAAGCATATTTTCATTCCGCCCTCACAACAGAAAAGTAATTTCTATAATAATATCAGCATATTGACTATGGACTGAAAGATATGCGGCAGTGGGGACAGCATTTCACTGTCCGGAGATTTCTCCTGTGCCGATCCCTCCACTTCCGCCCGTCGCCGACCTGCAGGCCGTCCATCATCATGGGGCCTGTCATGGCATTTGACCGTCGCTCATTCCTGCGCCTCGCGGCATCCCTTGGCGGCGGCGCCGCTGGCATCGCCGCGCTGTCGCACCGCATGATCCTGCCTGCGGCGGCCGGCGGCGCGTCCCAGCTCAACATTGGCAACCAGAAAGGCGGCCTGCGTTCGCTGATCGAGGCTTCCGGCAATGGCGATGGCCTGCCCTTCGACCTGCGCTGGAGCGAGTTCCAGAGCGCCGCGCCGATCCTGGAATCCATCAATGCCGGCGCGCTGGACGTGGGCTACACCGGCGACTTCTCGGTGCTCACCGTGTTCGGCAACGGCGCGCCCATTCGCGCCATCGCCGCCGTGCGCAACGCCCCGGCCGGCCAGGCCATCGTCGTGCGCAATGGCTCCGGCATCCGCAGCGTTGCGGATCTGCGCGGCAAGACGATCGCCGGAACCCGCGGCGGCTGGGGCGAATTTCTGATCAAGGCGGCGCTGAAGGAGGCCGGCGTCGACCCGAAGGACGTCAATATCCGCTTCATGGCGCCGCCGGAGGCGCTGCCCGCTTTCAGCGGCGGCCGCATCGACGCCTGGGCGATCTGGGACCCGTTCATCTCCCAGGTGCTGCTGCGCGCCGACGCCCGGGTGCTGCGCGACGGCCAGGGGCTGACGCCGTCGATCATGCTGCTGGTGGCCTCGCAGGCGGCCATCACAAGGAAGCGGGAACAGCTGGCGGCGTTCCGCGGACGGGTGCGCAAGGGCATCGACTGGATCAACGGCAACATACCCGCCTATGCGGCCTACAATTCCAGGCTAACCGGGATGCCGGAAGACGTGCTGCTGCGGGCTTTCGACGTCAACCGCGCCAGCAACGCGCGGATCGACGCCGCGCTGGTCGCCGAATTGCAGCAGGCCGCCGACCAGGCGACGGCTTTCGGGGTTTTCGAAAGAAAGATTGACGTCGCGCCGTTGCTTGACGTTTCATTCCAGTCCTGAGGCGCCGGTGGAAGCGGCTGCGGTTTCGCCGCGCGCCATTGGCGCGATCAACGTCCGCCGGTTCGCCCTGTCCGGGGACGACATGGCGCATACAGGCAACAACGGCGCGATCGCGTTGCGACTGACGGACAGCGCGCAACTGTTCAACACGCTTGATCCATTTCCTTTTAGCGAACGCGATCTGGCGCCCGACGCCGAGCAGTACATACTCGACTGGGCGCAGGATCTTCCGAAGAACCAGCCAATCAGCATCGTCGTGCATCTTCAGTCCGCCGATACCGACAGGCATCGCGACGGCGACCTGCAGCAGGCGATCAATGGCTGGTTCCGGACCCGCGAGGCGGGCGCGGCGCGGGAGATGAAAACCCTGTTCCGGGATGGGCGGATCGCGTTGCTCGTCGGCTTCGCCATGCTCAGCCTGTTCATGTTCCTGAGCTGGGCGGTGGCGCAGCACTATACCCACCCGTTCGCGAAGGTGGTCAGCGAAAGCCTGGTAATCATTGGCTGGGTGGTGTTGTGGCGCCCGGCCGAAATGTTCCTCTACGACTGGACCCCGATCCTGCGCCGCCGGCAGCTGTTTCACCGGCTCGCAGTGGCGCAGGTTTCAGTTCACCACATGCCGCGCCCTGACGAACAATCGGCCGGCGACACAGAACGCCCCTGACGTCTTGAACGTCCTGAAAGTGATGGGCGTCCCTTGCGCCCTGGGCGTCTCTTGCGTCCTGGACGTCTCTTGCGCCCTGGACGCCCTGACGCCCTCGGGAGACTGTCTCGCTTTTGCCGCAGGTTCATGGCAAACAGGGGCTCGCGCCGCCCGCGCGCCCTTCCGCCCTGTTGCCGGGCTGCAGCCGGCGCCACAATGGAACAGCGCCCCTTGAGGCCGCCTGCTGATCGCGGCGCGCCGCCAGCCTTTTGTATTGATGCATTTTCCTCGGGAATAGTGGGTCCACTTTCCTCGAAAATGCTCCAGCTCCGGAAAAGTCTTGACCCGTCGTCCCGGCTCCAAACGCCCGTCCTCCTCCCGCGCCGCGCCGCGCGCCACCCGTTCGCGCGCCGCCCGCAAGGAAACCGCCCAGCGCCTCGCGGACGCCGCCGCGCTCCCCGCGAACCTGACGGACGAAGCCGGGGACGAGGGCGAGGCGCCTGCTGGACTGCCTACCCGTGAAGCCATTGTCGCCTTTATCAATTCAGCCCCCGGCAAGGTGGCCAAGCGCGATATCGCCCGGGCCTTCGGCATCGGCGGCGACCAGCGCATCTGGCTGAAACGGCTGCTGAAGGAGCTGGAGGAAGACGGCCTCATCAACCGCCGCCATGGCGCGCTGCACGACGCCGCCGGGCTGCCGCCGGTGGTGCTGGCGGACATCACCGGCCGCGACGCCGATGGCGAACTCATCGCCCGTCCGGCGGAGTGGGACAACGACGACGAAGCGCCACAAATCATCATCAACCTGCCGCGCCGTCCGGCCAAAGGCCATCAGCCGGTTCCCGGCGTCGGCGATCGGGCCCTGCTGCGCGTCTCCAGGCTGCCGGAGCCGGACGGCGGCCCGGCCTATACCGGACGCCCCATCAAGATCATTGGCCGCGCCAATCCGCAGACGCTCGGCGTGTTCCGCGCCCGGCCGGAAGGCGGCGGCTGGATTGATCCGGTCGACAAGAAAAGCCTCGGCAAGGAGTTGCTGGAAATCCGCCCCGGCGACGCCGGCGAGGCGAAGGACGGCGATCTGGTGTCGGTCAGCGTGTCGAAGATCGGCCGCTTCGCCAGGCCGCACGCCCGGGTGCGCGAGCGCCTCGGCTCGCTGTCGTCGGAGAAGGCGGTCAGCCTGCTGGCCATCTACGCCCATGGCATTCCGCATGTCTTCTCGCCCGCGACGCTGGCCGAGGCGGAGGCGGCCCGCCCGCTGGGCATGAGCGGCCGCGAGGACTGGCGTGAACTGCCCCTCATCACCATTGACCCGGCCGACGCCAAGGACCACGACGACGCCGTACACGCCGCCGTGGATGACGACCCCAACAATCCTGGCGGCTTCGTCCTCACCGTCGCCATCGCCGACGTCGCGGCCTATGTGCGCCCCGGCGGCGAACTGGACCGCACGGCGCGCGAGCGCGGCAATTCGGTCTATTTCCCCGACCGCGTCGTGCCGATGCTGCCGGAACGCATCTCCAACGACCTCTGTTCATTGCGACCGCACGAGGACCGGCCATCCCTGGCCATGCGCATCGTCATCGACGCCCATGGCCGCAAGTTGCGCCATTCGGTGCACCGGGTGATGATGCGCTCGGCCGCGAAACTGGCCTACCAGCAGGCGCAGGCGGCCATCGACGGCCTGACCGACGAGGTCACTGGCCCGTTGCTGGAGCCGGTGCTGAAACCGCTGTGGGCAGCCTATGCGGCGCTGGCCGAGGCGCGCGACAAGCGCTCGCCGCTGGCGCTGGACCTGCCGGAGCGCAAGCTGCTGCTCGACGCCGACGGCATGCTCGACCGGGTGATCATCCCGCCCCGCCTCGACGCCCACCGGCTGATCGAGGAGTTCATGATCCTCGCCAACGTCTGCGCGGCGGAAACCCTGGAGCGCACCGGTTCACCACTGCTCTACCGCATCCACGACGAGCCCTCGCTGGAGAAGATGCGCGGCCTTGGCGAAGTCATGGCTTCCATCGGCATCAAGCTGGCCAAAACAGGCAATGTGCGGCCGGAGCTGTTCAACCGCATCCTCGCCCAGGTGGACGGCACGCGGCACAAGACCTTCATCAATGAAGTGGTGCTGCGCTCCCAGGCCCAGGCGGAATATTCCGCCGACAATTGCGGCCACTTCGGCCTCAACCTGCGCCGCTACGCCCATTTCACCTCGCCGATCCGCCGCTACGCCGACCTGATCGTTCACCGGGCGCTGATCGCCGTCTGCAAGCTGGGCCACGATGGCCTGCCGGCCTCGACTACCCGTTCGCAGCTCAACGAAGTCGCCGCGCAGATTTCGGTGGCCGAGCGCCGCGCCATGGCGGCCGAGCGCGAAACCATCGACCGGCTGATCGCCCACCACCTGGCCGACTCCATCGGCGCCACCTTCCAGGGCCAGATCTCCGGCGTCACCCGCGCCGGCCTGTTCGTGCGCCTGGCCGACACCGGCGCCGACGGCTTCGTGCCCGCAGCCACCATCGGCGACGAGTTCTACCGGCACGATGAATCGCTGCACGCCCTGGTCGGCTCCCGCACCGGCGACACCCTGCGCCTCGGCGACCAGGTAGAGGTGCGCCTGGCTGAAGCCGCGCCTATCGCCGGCGCCCTGCGTTTCGAGCTGATGGGCCGCAGCGGCGGCGGGCGCTCGCGCCTGGCCGGCCGCAAGATTGGCGCGAAGAAAGACGGCAAGGGCAAGTCCGGCGCCAAGGCGCCGAAGGGGCTGAAAGGCCGCCTCGCTGAACAGAAAAAGGCGAAGAAAGCCATGCTGGAGCGCAGCCGGGCGCCGCGCGAGCGCTAACGCCCGGGCGCATCCAGCGCCGCGCGCCGCCAGATCCGCGCGCGATTGTGCAAGCCGCGCCGCACGGGACCGCGCACCGGAGCATGCGCCATCCATGCCAGCGCGCAGTCCTGCCCACCGCTGGCTGGCCTTTCCCCGGACCAGAACCGCGATTACAACGGTTCCGACAGAGTGTGTGCGACAAGCCGGCGGGAGTGACCAATGGGCTATGAACTGCAATCCCCTTACGCTGGCGATACGCCGCGCGAGCCGGCGCCAGCCATGCGTCGCGGCTGGTCGGGCCGTTGCCCCGCCTGCGGCGAGGGGCGCATCTTCGGCAAATTCCTGAAGGTCAATCCGGCCTGCGCCGCGTGTGGCGAGGAATTGAGCCACCACCGCGCCGACGATCTGCCGCCCTATCTGGTCATCACCATTGTCGCCCATGTGGTCGGCACGGGCATCCTGCTGGCCGAGACTTACATGGAATGGCCGGTGTGGGCGCATATGACCCTGTGGCCGGCGCTGACCATCATCCTTGGCCTGTGGCTGATGCAGCCGGTGAAGGGCGCCGTCGTCGGCCTGCAGTGGGCCAACCGCATGCACGGTTTCGGCGGTGAGGACGACAGCGCCCATCTGGCGGGCCCCGGCCGGCCGCCGCGCCCGGTCCCTCATAACACGTAAACATAACGGCAGACGCAGCCAGTGCGGGAGCCCTGCCCCCGCATGCAAGGCCGCGCTGGCGCCGCATCAGACGGCGCCCTGACAAAGGGAGAAACGTCCATGACAATCAACGCCGCGAACAACGCTGTAATGACCGATGAAGAGATGCTGGTGGAGAGCGAGCGCAACGAGCCGGTGTTTCCGACAATCCGGCCGCGCAATGCCGCCACCCTGATCATTCTCGACCGCACGGGCGCGCATCCCAAGGTGCTGATGGGGCGCCGCCACGCGGGGCATCGGTTCATGCCCGGCAAATTCGTGTTTCCTGGCGGGCGCATTGAAACCAACGACCGTTTCATGACGCCGGTGAACGATCTTCACCCGGTGGTTGGTGAAAAGCTGCTGACCCGCACCGTCCGCCCCGCGGTGTCGCGCGGCCGCGCCCTGGCGCTGGCCGCCATTCGCGAAACCTTCGAGGAAACCGGCTTGCTGCTCGGCCGCAAGCTTGATGTTACGGCAAAGCGCGCGCCCCAGGGCCCCTGGAGCGACTTCGCCGGGCATGGCGTGACGCCGGATCTGGAGCCGCTGCGCTTCATCGCCCGCGCCATCACGCCGCCCGGGCGTCCCAAGCGCTTCGACACGCGGTTCTTCGCGGTTGACGCCAGCCAGATCGCTGAGCGCATCGACGGCGTCGTCACCGCCGACACCGAACTGACCGAGCTTGTCTGGGTCGAGATTGAAGAGGCGCGCCAGCTCGATCTGCCGTCCATCACCACGGTGGTGCTCAAGGAGCTGGAGCAGCGCACGGCCCTTGGCTTTCACCACGAATTGCCCGTTCCCTTCTACAATCCGAAGCGGGGCGGATTTCAGCGCGAGGAACTGTGACAAGCACTTCAGGAGCGTTTCCCGCAAACCCGGACGCCAACGAGCCGCCATCGGAACCACTCAATCTGCGCGCTCTCGCCAGCGCCATTTTGCTGGTTTCGCTGATCGGCGTCGGCCTCAGCCTGTCGATCCCGCTGCTGTCGCTCGAAATGGAGCGCATGGGCGCGTCCGGCGGCATGATCGGCCTCAACACCGCCATGGCCGGCTTCGCCAGCATTCTGGTGATGCCCTTCGTGCCGCGCCTTGCAGCCGGGCTGGGCGTGCGGGCCATGATCGCCCTCGCCATTGGCGTCACCGCCCTGACGCTGCTGGCGTTCCGCGCCCTGCCGTGGCTGCCGGCCTGGTTCGTGCTGCGTTTTTTCTACAGCGCGGCGCTCGGCGCCCTGTTCGTGCTGTCGGAATACTGGATCAACGCCGCCGCCCCCGCCTCCCGGCGCGGCCTGGTGATGGGCGTCTACGCCACGTTCCTCTCCCTGGGCTTCGCCGCCGGGCCGTTCATTCTGAGCCTGGTCGGAACCGCCGGCTGGGCCCCCTATCTCACCGGCGCGGCGCTGATGGCGCTTGGGCTCTTGCCCCTGCTGCACGCCCGCGACGTCACGCCGGAGCTTGACCACAGCTCCAGCCATTCCGTCGGTTTCTTCATTCTGGCGGCGCCGCTCGCCACCTTCGCCGCCTTCGTCTTCGGCGCGGTGGAAACCGGCGGCTTCAGCCTGCTGCCCCTGTATGGCCTGCGGCTTGGCTACACCGAGCAGCAGGCGGCGTTCCTGGTCAGCTTCGTCGCCCTGGGCGGCATGCTGCTGCAGATCCCCATCGGCCTGATCTCCGACCGCATGGACCGTCGGTTGCTGCTGCTGCTGATTGGCCTGTTCGGGCTTGTCGCCTCCGCCTGCATGCCGCTGGCGACGCGGGTTCCGTGGGGGCTCGAAATCCTGCTCCTGGCATGGGGCGGCGTCGGCGGCGGCCTCTACACGGTCGGCCTGGCGCATCTGGGCGCGCGGTTCACCGACCGCGCCGATCTGGCCAGCGCCAACGCCGCGTTCATCGTTCTGTACAATCTCGGCATGATGCTGGGCCCGCCACTGGTGGGATTCGGCTTCGACCGCATTATCCCGCATGGATTCGCGGTGGTGATAGCCGGGCTGTTCGGCCTTTACGCCGTCTTCGCCATCGGCCGGCTCGCCACGCGCCGCGGCGGATAAGCGGCAATGCACAACGCATTGCCGGCGCGGACGGGAAAAACGCCCGTATGACAGGGATTTGGGCGGCCCAGACCACAAAGGGGCCCCCACGCCAACCCGGCGGCGATACGATATGTATTGACTTGCAGCGGCCAATGCGGCATGTCCCACACATCTTCCTGGCCGGGCTTCGCCGGCCTTTTTATATTGCCGGGCGCGGGATCGAGCCCGCCGGATGAGGTTCGACCATGGCCAAGGCCGTTACGATCAAGATCAAGCTCGTGTCCACTGCTGACACCGGTTACTTCTACGTCACCAAGAAGAACACCCGCACCATGACGGACAAGTTCGCGATCAAGAAGTACGACCCGGTTGCGCGCAAGCACGTCGAGTTCAAGGAAGCCAAGATCAAGTGATCCGGCTTCGGGCGTTCCCTGCGGACGCCCACCGCGACGCACCCGCGTCGCCGACAAACCGCCCGCCATGGGCGGTTTTTTTATGGGCGCTGGTGATTGCGCGCGGTGCATGACCGCCCCGCGCCAACAGGCAGCCGCCTCGCCTTTCCGCGCCATGCCCGCATCCTGGCCGCCGCCCCGCCACCGAATCCCGCCACTGCCACCGCGTCATGACCGGGGCAAGTCCGGCCATGACGGATGGAGCGGAGAAGCGGCTGCGCAGCGCCACGGCCGATGTAGCGTGACAGCTGGCGAAGCGTTACGACCGAGGCAAACCTGCTGCTGGCGTGGACTTGCCGGGATCGGACCAGAGCCGTCCCGCCGCCACTGGCCGTATTGTGAACGCGGTGCGGCCGGACGCCCATCGCCGCCTGGCCGCCGAAGCCCTATCCAGTAAACCTGCCCGACAGCGGGCGCAGGCATGGCGCTGGCTGGGCGAGGCGCGCGGCGACGCCGCCAATACAGGCATGGAGGAGCGGATGAGGATGCAGGGGAAACCGGCGGCGACCGGACGCGGCCCTGGCCTGGCCACGGTGCTGGCGCTGGCGACATTGCTGGCCCCGGCCTTGGCGGCGGCCAATGGCCTGGCGGCCCACCCGGCCATTTCGGCGGCGACGCGCGCGCCGGCGCTACGGGTCCAGGGCGGCGCCTGCACCGATCTCTGGACGGAGCGGAACGAGATTTACAAGGGCGCCGGCTATTGCTTCAAAACCCGACGCGCCATCACAACCTTCGGCAACGCCGGCTGCCAGTATGACAACGAGGCCGACGTACCGCTCAGTCATGTGCAGCGGATGCGCATCAACGAAATCCGCGCCGCTGAACTCGGCCTTGGCTGCACGCCCTGAACAGGCGCGCAGCCCCCCCGGCCGCGCCAGACCTTCGGGGGGATCACCAGGCCTGGGCGGCCTCCGCATAGGCCCGCTCCAGCATGCTGAGGCAGGCGTTGGCCTGCTCGCGGGCTTCGGGCCGGTCGCACATTCCGGCAATATCGCGCAAATCGCGGATCGCCACGTCGAGCGCCGTCATCAGATCGATGTCCTCGTCGTTGTCGATGACAGAATTCTCGAACCGCGGCCGCATGCGGAACTGTACGACATTGCCCATGATACTCATCCGGGTGATACGCGCGAATCGAAGCGTTCGCGTCATCATTTCGCCATGGGCCGGTTAACCGTGAATTACGATAGCCACCGGCTTCCGGGGACAATTCCGGCGAGGCGATTGATCTTTCGCCCGCAACTTGCAGCGGGTCGGTTGCAGCCCCGAAAGCGCGCGGCAAACCAGCGCGCGAACAGCGGGAGAAGCGGGAGCGCGCCGATATGGACCGGGCGGGGCGAGCCGTTTGTCGCGGCGGACCGGCGCGCGGCCGCACGCGGCAACAGAGCCGTGTACAGGCCCGGCGCCGTCCACAAAACGGAAACCATGCGTTGAAAAAAGAGCGGCCGGGAGGAAGCTGGCCAAAGGCGCGTCGCTTCCATCCCGGCCTGAGCCCGTGACGTCCAGGAGATGCGGCGGACCTGAGCATCGCCGGGCTGTTTCGTGCGTGCGCCAGCCGGCATCCCGCCGCCTGTCACGCTTGTCCACACCCTAATGCGTCGCGCGCGGAATGCAACGACGAATCGGACGCCACCCCGGTTTTGGCGCCCGCCCGCGGCCTGCCCGTTCAGGCTGGCCCGGCGTAATTCTGCACTGCTTCGAGAAACTTGCCGACGGAGATCGGCTTGGACAAATAGCCCTCGCAGCCGCCCTCGCGAATGCGCTCCTCATCTCCCTTCATGGCGAAGGCGGTGACGGCGATAACCGGGATATGCCGCAGCGCCGGATCTTCCTTGATCCAGCGCGTCACCTCCAGTCCGGAGACATCCGGCAACTGGATGTCCATCAGGATCAGATCGGGCCGGTGGGCGCGCGCCAGCTCCAGGGCTTCGGATCCCTGGGCCGTCTTCAGCGTCTGGTAGCCATGCGCCTCCAGCAGATCGCCAAAGAGCTTCATGTTCAGCTCATTATCCTCGACAATGAGTATGGTCTTGCTCATCCGCGACGATCCAATATGGGGGCCGGTGAAAGGTTCCTGGAGCGCGATATCCGGGCTGTGTCGGCGGCCGGCTTTCGCGCCCTTGCGGCCAAGGTCACGCCTGGCCACCGTCAACCTAGGGACTCAACCCTGAACGAAAGACAAACAATGCTGATTCCGCGTGAAAAAGACATGCTCCAGAAACGCGGCGCCCCCGACCCCGCCGCCCTGGCCATCCAGGCCCTCGGCTTTCTGGCCGAAGACGAGGAGCGGCTCGGTGATTTTCTCTCCCTCTCCGGCCTGACGGTCGACGGGCTGCGGACCGCCGCTGGCAAGCCGGATTTTCTGGTCGCGGTGCTTGAGCACCTGCTGCAGGACGAGATGATGGTCATGGCTTTCGCCGCCAGCGCCGGCGTTGACCCGGCCAGCATCGCCCCGGCCTGCCGCCGGCTGATGATTGACGCGGGCCAGCGGCCAGTGGACGATTAGAGCCGTTTCCGTTCAATCGGGATCGCGAACTGTTCCAATGTCCTTGTCTTGAGCGAATTCCGATCGATCAGCCGATTCTGGCGGACCGGAAAGCGCTCCAGACGCTTTCAGCAAAATGGGCGTTGCGTCCCGCCAGGACAACGCATAGCCCCAAAAAATCAGCACTTTCCGGTTCTTCATGGCCGGATTTGCGCCAACCGCAGCGGTTGCGCGCCAGAACGGGCTCTGACACGTCGATGCCGGACCAGCCGCCAGCAGCATCCGGGCTTTGCCGCGACTGCCTCGGTCGCACGCCGCCGCCCCCGCCCGGGCGGCGCTGGCGTTGCCGCGCCTGCGGCGGTCCGCGCATCGCTGTCCACCCTGAGCTGCATCAGCTGACCATCGCCCATATCGACTGCGACGCGTTTTACGCCTCGGTGGAAAAGCGCGACCGGCCGGAGCTGGCCGACCAGCCGGTCATCATCGGCGGCGGCAAGCGCGGCGTTGTCTCCACTGCCTGCTATGTGGCGCGCATGTCCGGCGTGCGCTCGGCCATGCCCATGTTCCAGGCGCTGAAGCTGTGCCCGGACGCGGTGGTAATCCGTCCGGACATGGCCCGCTATGTTGCCGTTGGCCGGCAAATCCGCACCATGATGCGTGAACTGACGCCGCTGGTGGAGCCGCTGTCGATCGACGAAGCGTTTCTGGACCTTTCCGGCACTGAGCGGCTGCACCATGGCTCGCCGGCGGAAAGCCTGGCCCGGCTGGCGCAGCGCATCGAGACGGAGGTCGGCGTCACCGTCTCCGTTGGCCTGTCGTACAACAAGTTTCTCGCCAAGGTGGCGTCGGATCTGGACAAGCCGCGCGGCTTTTCCGTGATCGGCCAGGCCGAAGCGGTGGAGTTTCTCGGGCCAAGGCCGGTTTCGATGATCCATGGCGTGGGGGCGGTGGCGCGCAAGAATCTGGAAAGCCGCGGCTACCGGCTGATCTCGGACCTGCGCGCCGCTTCCCCGGCCACCCTCGCCGGCCTGTTCGGCAAGGAGGGCCTGCGGCTGTCGCAGCTGGCCCATGGCGTCGACCATCGCAAGGTAACGCCGGAGCGGCCGACCAAATCCATCTCTGCCGAAACCACGCTGGAGGAAGACGTTGCCGATCTGGCGGCGCTGGAGCCGGTGCTATGGCGGCTGTGTGAAAAGGTCTCCAGCCGCCTGAAGGCCGCCAATCTGGCCACGGGCGGCGTCACGCTGAAGCTGAAGACCGCCGACTTTCGCCTGGTGACCCGCACCCGCGCCGGCATGCCGCCGACCCAGCTGACCCGCCGGCTGTACGAACCGGCGCACGCCTTGCTGCAACAGGAATGCGCCGCCCATCGCGGTCGGCAGGCCTGGCGGCTGCTTGGAGTCGGCGCAGGCGATCTGCAACCTGGCGAAGATGCGGATCGCGGCGATCTGGCTGACCAGACGGCGCGCCGCGAGGCCGACGCCGAGCACGCCATCGACGCCCTGCGCAGCCGCTTCGGCGACAAGGCGGTGTTCCGCGGCATCAGCCTGCGGCAGAAACGGACCTGAGCGCCCTCAGCCCCGGGGGAAATGGCGCCGCGCCGGGCGTCCGCTGCCCCCCGCGACCCATTGCATCTGAAGTGGAAAATGCCGCCGTCATGATACACGGCGACGATTTTCGTCACCCGGCCGCCCTCCATCTGCACAGTGCGAATGCTGGCAAGCACAATGCGGACGGGAGCGATATTGTCCCGCAACATCCGTTTCAGGCTGTTGGCTTCAAAAACGGATGGCCGCGTCGTCAATCCGGAGACGGCCGCCGCCCCACAGGCCGTCCATGCGCCCGCGCATCCTGTCCCCGGCAAGCCTCGCCACGAAGGCGGCGCCCTGCGCGGTGAGCGATGCGTTCGGACACAGCGGATTGCACGGCTTGCTGATCTGGAAAGAGCCCATGATCGCCTCCGGCAACCAGCCGTTTCTTGTCGCCTATTTTTTGTCGCCGGAGCAGGCGCCGGTTCCACGCTGCTCCAGGGTGCGCAATTCTCCCCGAATGGAAAAATCACCGTAATTCATGCGCATGGAGCCGCTCACGCCGTTCTCATACAGGTCAAACGAAATGGCGTAGATCGGCGTGCGCTCGCCGCTGCCGGGCGTGTAATAGGACACGCTGACCGGCCAGCGATCGACCTTGTCGAGCCCGGCCTTGCGCGCCGCGTCTTCAATCGGCCGCTCCGGCGATGGCGACGCTTTTTTGCCGATAACGACGAAGGTGTCGAACACCTTGGCCCCGTCCTCGGCGGCGTCATACAGCTTCACCGCCAGCGTGCTTTCTCCGGCCCGCGCCGCGGCGATGATGCGCTGCAGATGCCCGGAGGGAAAGGCGATCGGCCCGGCCGCCTCGAAGGCCTTGCGCTCGGGCCGGGTCAGGTTGACGGCGATGCCGGCGTCGGCCGTGCGCTTCGCCACCCCCTGCACCCGCTCGTCCCCATCGCCGCGCGCCGTATCCTGGCGGAAACGGAAGCTGGAGCCATCGGCTTCCTCGTGGGTGGCGGAGCGGATGTCGATCTGCTGCGCCTCACCCTCGGAGCGCTCCAGAATCGCCAGTTGCCGGAAATCCAGGCTGTAGCCGGTGCAGGCGTCGCCAGAAAACTCATAGGCAATGCGGCCGCTGGCGCCGGTGATGGAGCGACTGTTGCTGCTGTCGGCCAGGGACAGGTCATAGACGGCGCGATGGGGCGCCAACGGCATCCCGGCCCCACCAGTTGACCCGGCGGCAAGGGCGCTCCCCCCGACCAGCGCCAGCGCCAGCAGGCCGGGACCAGCAGCCTTCATGCCGGCCTTCATGCCCGTGGCCTTCATGCCGGTGGCCTTGGCCGCGGCGCGCGAAAAATTGGCCGCAATGCGTTTCGTGCTCATGAGTGCTCCATGATTGGCATGGCCAGAACCAGACTGCAAAGCCCCCCGTATGCCAGCCTGGACGCCCCTGGGCGCCTGACATGGCAACTGGCCTGATATACCCCCAGGACGACGGAGGGGAAACTGCCCGCCGCCATGGCGGAAGCAGGAACCCGTTCATACTGAACCCGGCACCTGCTCCAGCCATTGATCTGACGGCTTTGCCTGACGCAAACTGACATCAGGTTTGCCGAAAAACGCCTGGATGGGCGCGAGATCCGCGCGCCGACTGACGTTACGGCAAAACAGACAAACCGGGCATAATAGCGATCACGCCCACAGCGCCTGAACACTGGTGGGGCGGCGGCGCCCTGATGGGCCAGAACCCTCACGGGGTCTGGCGTCAGCATCGCCGCCGCCAGGTTCAGGCAAGGCGACAACCCGGTCACAGATGGAGCGAACCCTACATGACCATGAGCAAGGTTGAGCAACGTCTTGCAGAACTCGGCGTCACCCTGCCAGTGCCGGCGGCGCCCATCGCCAATTACACGCCGTTCATCCGCTCCGGATCGCTCGTCATCATTTCAGGCCAGCTTTGCCTGGGCGCCGACGGCAAGATCGCGCCGCACCATATCGGCCGCGTCGGCGCCGGGGTCAGCACGGCGGACGCCACCGGCGCGGCGCGCCTGTGCGCCATCAATTTGCTGGCGCAACTGCGCGCCAGCGTTGGCAGCCTCGACCGGGTGCTGCGCTGCGTGCGCCTTGGCGGCTTCATCAACTCCGGGCCGAACTTCGACGCCCTTGCCGGCGTGATGAACGGCGCCTCCGATTTCATGGTGGAGGTGTTCGGCGAGGCCGGCATCCACGCCCGCTCCACCGTCGGCGTCGCCTCGCTGCCGCTGTCAGCCGTAGTGGAGGTGGAAGGCATGTTCGAGGTCCGGTGACCGCCATGGTCCAGCCGCCAACAGGGGATGGGGATGAACCGGGGGAAATCGGCGCCGGCGAACTCACCGTGCGCGTCGCCTCCGCCATCGCGGATATTGACGCCACGGCGTGGGATGCCTGCGCAGGCGACAGCAACCCATTCATACGCCACGCCTTTCTCCATGCGCTTGAGCAGTCTGGCTCGGCCAGCGCCGAGACCGGCTGGCTACCGCTGCACCTGGCGGTGGAAGACGCGGCCCGCAACCTGCTGGCGGCGGCGCCCTGCTATCTCAAATCCCATTCCCAGGGAGAATATGTCTTCGATCACGGCTGGGCCGACGCGTTCGAGCGCGCTGGCGGGGCCTATTACCCCAAACTGCAGGTGTGCGCGCCCTTCACGCCGGTGACCGGCCCGCGCCTGCTGACGCGCCCAGGACCACTGGCGGCGGCGGCGCGATCCACGCTGGTGAAGGGGTTGCTCGCCCTGCGCCGCCAGACCGACGCCTCATCCGCCCACGTCACGTTTCTTCCGCATGACGAATGGCGGCTGCTTGGCGACAATGGCTTTCTGTTGCGACGCGACCAGCAGTTTCACTGGTTCAACGACGGCTACGCCAGCTTCGATGATTTCCTGGGCAGCCTGGCGGCGCGCAAGCGCAAGGCCATCCGCCGCGAGCGCCGCGACGCGCTGGGGGCCGGCGTCGCCATCACCCATCTCACCGGCGCCGACATCACCGCCGAAGCGTGGGATGCGTTCTTCGCCTTTTACCAGGACACCGGCTCACGCAAATGGGGCCGCCCCTATCTCACCCGCGATTTTTATCATCGCATCGCCGCCAGCATGGCAGACCGGGTGCTGCTGGTGATGGCGCAGCGCGATGGCCGCTACATCGCCGGGGCCATCAATTTCCTTGGCCCGGACGCCATCTACGGCCGCCACTGGGGCTGCATCGAGGATCATCCGTTCCTGCATTTCGAGGTCTGCTATTACCAGGCCATCGACTACGCCATCCGACATGGCCTGGCCCGCGTGGAAGCCGGCGCCCAGGGCGAGCACAAGCTGGCGCGCGGCTACCGGCCGGTCGCCACCTTCTCGGCCCATGACATTGCCCATCCAGGGCTGAAACGGGCGATCGCCGAATTTCTGGTGCGCGAAGGCCGCCATGTGGACGCCGCCCAGGCGGAGCTGGAAAGCATGCTGCCGTTCCGTCACGCGGATTGATGCCGGCGCAAAAACCGGGATGCGCTTGACCGGGCCTGCGATGCTTGCCACATCTGCCAGTCAACGACATGGAGCGCCTGCCGTGAACACGGGAGCGCTTCTGCTGGGGGCATCATGGCGGCTTACGATCCCAAGAACATTTTCGCGGCAATCCTCAAGGGGCAACTGCCCAGCCACAAGGTCTATGAGGATGAACTGACCTATGCCTTCATGGACATCATGCCGCGCACCGAGGGCCATGTGCTGGTGATTCCCAAGGCGCCGTCGCGCAACATTCTGGACATGGAGCCGGAGGACCTCGCCGCGGTGGCCCGCACCATCAAGAAGGTAGCCCTGGCGGCGCGCGAGACCTTCAAGGCCGATGGCATCACCATCCTCCAGGCCAATGAGCCGGCCGGCGGCCAGGTGGTGTTCCACACCCACTTCCATGTGCTGCCGCGCTGGAACGGCGCGCCGCTGCGCCCCGCCGCCCAGGAAGTGGCAAAGCCCGAAGTGCTGGCCGCCCAGGCCGAGCAGTTGCGCAAGGCCCTCGACGGCTGAACGGCAACGCCTGGACCAGCCGGGGCGCCCGCATCAGGCGCCCCGCCGGCTGCCGCCCGATGACATGCCCCTGCGCGCAACGCCTCACCCGGCGCGCGATGGCGCATCCGGGATGCCTGTCCGCTCACCGTCCGCCGGCAAGGGCTCAACGCCATCCAAGAACCGACATTTCAACAACTTGCGCGGATTTTCTCTCGCGATAATGCAAATGCCCGCAACGTGCGTGCGGGCATCCGGGCAGTCATACCGCTCCTGAAGCACCCGGCGAAACGGCCGCCTGTGGCCGCCGCACCGCCCGGCCGCGTCATCAATGCTGCTTGTTGAGTATCGTCTGCACCGCCTGGACGACCTGGGAGATCGGCTCCTCGAACGCCGTGTAGAGATAGCTTCCCGCCAGCCATATGCCAATCAGCAGCGGCGGCACCACGATCCAGCCGAGGATTTCCTCCACCCGCTTGCGTCTGCGACGGCGCTCGCGACGCGCTTCATTCCAGGCGCCCATCATTCCCCCGGCAGGTCCTACAGACGAAGCACACCGTTCGCGACAGCTGTCCTGAACGGTGAGAGCACGCCTCTATGCCAAACAAAAGCGTTTACGGTCGCGCAGCGTCGCAACCGTCCGCATCCGCCATGCCTGGATCAGGTTGACGGCAAATGGAAGGGGCTGGCGCGCACAAGCTGCAAAAAACTTCACGTCAGCAGCAAGGTCGCATCCGGAAACCCGGCGCTTGCGTCACCAGACAACGCAAGCGCCGTTTCCCACTCAGTCGCCGTTCTTCTTCGTCGGCGTCGCCTTTGCGTCCCTGGAGCCCACCCGGCCTCGCCGCCGTGGGTTCGCCGCCGTCTTGCTGTCGCCAGCGGCCTTCGCGCTAACCTTGGGCGAGCTCCGCCGCGCGCCAGACGCATCGCTTGCGCCACCCCCGGATGGCTCATCACCACCTGGAGACTTGCGGCTTGCTGGAGACTTGCCGCCTGCAGGAGACTTGCCGCCTGCAGGAGACTTGCCGCTTGCAGGAGACTTGCCGCTTGCAGGAGACTTGCCGCCTGCCATCGCCTCGCCCGCCCCCTGCATCACCGCTTCCGGCTGGGATTCCTGCTCCGGCTCCTTGCGCGGCTCCGGCTTGAGCGGCGGGTACTCGAAGATCAGGGCGTCCGGGCCGCCATCATCCCCAGGCTTCACCACCACGCGCACCGCGCCGCCGTCCTTCAGGCGACCAAACAGCACCTCGTCCGCCAGCGGCGTCTTGATGGCGGTCTGGATCAGCCGCCCCATCGGCCGGGCGCCCATGGCGTCATCATAGCCGTTATCCACCAGCCAGGCCCGCGCGCCATCCGACAGCTCAATCGCCACCTTGCGATCCGCAAGCTGCGCCTCAAGCTGCATGATGAACTTGTCGACCACCTTGGACACCACTTCCTTCGGCAGATGACTGAAGGAGATGATGGCGTCGAGACGGTTGCGGAACTCGGGCGTGAACAGCCGGTTGATCGCCTCCTGATCGTCGCCCTCGCGCCGGGCCCGGGTGAAGCCAAACGCGGCGCGGGCCATGTCGGCGGCGCCCGCGTTGGTGGTCATGATGATGATGACATTGCGGAAATCGACCTGCTTGCCATTGTGATCGGTCAGCTTGCCGTGATCCATCACCTGCAACAGGATGTTGAACAGGTCCGGATGGGCCTTCTCGATCTCGTCGAGCAGCAGCACGCAATGGGGATTCTGGTCAACGCCATCGGTCAGCAGGCCGCCCTGGTCAAAGCCCACATAGCCGGGCGGCGCGCCGATCAGCCGCGACACGGTGTGTCGCTCCATGTACTCCGACATGTCGAAGCGGATCAGCTCGACGCCAAGCGACGCCGCCAGCTGGCGCGCCACTTCGGTCTTGCCGACGCCCGTAGGGCCAGCGAACAGATAGGAGCCAATGGGCTTCTCAGGATCGCGCAGCCCGGCCCGCGCCAGCTTGATGGCCGACGACAGCGCCCGGATGGCGTCGTCCTGGCCATACACCACCCGCTCCAGCGTCTCCTGGAGGTGACGCAGCACCTCGGCCTCATCGCGTGACACCGATTTCGGCGGAATCCGCGCCATGGTGGCCACGGTCGTCTCGATCTCGCGCACGCCAATCACCTTGCGGCGCTTGCTTTCTGGCAGCAGCATCTGGGCCGCGCCCGTCTCGTCGATGACGTCGATCGCCTTGTCCGGCAGCTTGCGGTCCTGGATGTAACGGGCCGACAGCTCCACCGCCGCCTTCACCGCGTCATTGGTGTAGCGGACATGATGAAACTCTTCAAAATATGGCCGCAACCCCTTTAGAATCTCTATTGAATCCGGAACAGTCGGTTCGGTGACGTCGATTTTCTGGAAGCGGCGCACCAGCGCCCGGTCCTTCTCGAAATACTGCCGGTACTCCTTGTAGGTGGTCGAACCGATGCAACGCAGCGCGCCGGAGGCCAGCGCCGGCTTCAGCAGGTTGGAGGCGTCCATCGCGCCGCCCGAGGTCGCCCCCGCGCCGATCACCGTATGAATTTCATCGATGAACATGATGGCGTTGGGGTGCGCCTCAATTTCCTTCATCACCTGCTTCAGGCGCTCTTCGAAATCGCCGCGATAGCGGGTGCCGGCCAGAAGCGTGCCCATGTCGAGCGAATAGACCGTGGCCTCGCGCAGCACTTCCGGCACGTCGCCAGCGACGATCTTGCGGGCCAGTCCCTCGGCAATGGCGGTCTTGCCCACGCCAGGGTCGCCCACCAGCAACGGGTTGTTCTTCTGGCGGCGGCACAGCACCTGGATGGTGCGCTCCACCTCCTTCGCCCGGCCGATCAGCGGATCGATGCGGCCCTCGCGCGCCTTTTTGTTGAGGTTGACGCAATAGGCGTCGAGGGCGTCGCCCTTTTTCTTGCGAGCGCTGTCATCATTGTCGGAGGACGCGGCGCGCGGCTCGCTGTCCTCCTCGCCGCGCACCGGCCGCGACTCGGACATGCCTGGCCGCTTGGCGATGCCATGGCTGATGTAATTGACGGCGTCATACCGCGTCATGTCCTGCTCCTGCAGGAAATAGGCGGCGTGGCTTTCACGTTCGGCGAAGATCGCCACCAGCACGTTGGCGCCAGTGACCTCTTCCCGGCCAGACGACTGGACATGGATGACGGCGCGCTGGATCACCCGCTGGAATCCGGCCGTCGGCTTGGAATCCTCGCTTCCGTCGGTGATCAGGTTGCTGAGCTCGGTATCCACGTAGTCGGACAGGGTCCGGCGCAGCACGTCCACATCAACGCCGCAGGCGCGCATGACCGCCGACGCATCCTGATCATCGACCAGCGCGAGAAGAAGGTGCTCAAGCGTCGCGTATTCGTGGCGGCGTTCGTTCGCCAGGGCGAGCGCGCGATGCAGGGCTTGTTCGAGGCTCCGTGAGAATGTCGGCAACGGCTTCCCCTATGCGCGGTTCAATTTTTCTCCATCACGCATTGCAGGGGGTGCTGGTGGCGGCGGGCAAAATCCATGACCTGGGCGACCTTCGTCTCGGCCACTTCAAAGGTGTAAACGCCGCAAACGCCAACTCCCGTCTGGTGAACGTGATACATGATCCTGGTCGCATCCTCCGGCGACTTGTTGAAGAACTGCTCCAGCACCTGAACGACAAATTCCATTGGCGTGTAGTCGTCGTTCAGCAGCAGCACCCGGTACATGTCCGGACGTTTCGGACGCGTGCGGGTCAGCAGGGCCGCTCCAGCTCCCTGCTGGTCGTCAGGCCCGCCGGGGGACCCGCCATTGCCACGCCGGGTTCCCATGAGGCGTTCCCGGTCGGCGCCGGCTTTCGCTTCCTCCAGCAGTTTTTTCCACATCGTCGCGCGTCGTCTCGCCTGATCATCCGTGCGCCGCGGACCGGTCCCGAAGCGCGCTGCTCATAATCTAGTCCTCCCCGGGCGGCTTCGCCAGCCCATCGCCTGCGGCCATCGCCACGAAAATCGCATTGCCAGCGGCCGCGCCCCTGAAACAGGGGGCGAACGCCATTCCAGACATCATTTCCTGGAACTGGATGAACGTTACCCGATGAACGCGCGGCGAAATTTTATTGTTCTGGTTAATGCCGCCAGCCCGTCCCGGAGCGGGACGCCGGCCTCGCACGAACGTCCCGCCCCGCCCACGGTGGACAAGCTCAGGCATATGCCGGCGCACGGCCATTGATGCGCAAGCACTTTCCCACGGCGCGCACGCCGCGCCGGGCGGCGTGGAAGCATCGCATGCGTCAGGCGCAACCGCCCCAGGTCCACCTTTCCAGCCACCGGCGCGCCTTCCGTTTAACGCTCCGGTAACCGCGATCGTGGCAGGTTCAGCTCGAACACAGCACCCCTTGCAGATGCGGCGCCGGACCTGGCGACGAGCGGACGACAGCGGAACTGACGATCATGGTCTCTGGTCACAGCACAACGCGACGGAATGTACGCTGGATCCTGACGGTCGCGCTTGGCGTCGTCGTCACCGCGTCAGT
This sequence comes from Camelimonas sp. ID_303_24, assembly GCF_053543495.1. Lineage (NCBI taxonomy): Bacteria > Pseudomonadati > Pseudomonadota > Alphaproteobacteria > Hyphomicrobiales > Chelatococcaceae > Camelimonas > Camelimonas sp. ID_303_24. The sequence continues at coordinate 9,724 of NZ_JBLLJM010000002.1, read as the reverse complement.
CAGCGTCGCCCCCGCCGAGGCGCGCAAGAAGCACCGCATCCGCCATCATGGCGGCGCCACCCAGGCCTACGATCCGCCGTTCGCGGCGATCGTCATCGACGCCAAGACCGGCAAGACCCTCTACGCGAAGAACCCGGACGCCCGCCGTCATCCAGCGTCCATCACCAAGGTCATGACCCTGTACATGCTGTTCGAGCAGCTGGAGCAGGGCCGCATGCGCCTGGATACGCAGCTGCGGGTTTCGGCTCACGCCGCCGCGATGCCGCCGTCGAAGCTCGGCGTCCGCCCCGGCGGTTCGATCTCCGTCGAGAACGCCATCAAGGCGCTTGTCACCCGCTCTGCCAATGACATCGCCTCGGCCGTCGGCGAGAATATCGGCGGCTCGGAGGCGCGCTTCGCCCAGATGATGACCCGGAAGGCCCGGGCGCTCGGCATGACCGGCACCGTCTACGTCAACGCCTCTGGCCTGCCGGACGCGCGGCAGATCACCACCGCCCGCGACCTCGGCATTCTGGCCCGCGCCGTGCAGGACCGCTTCCCCCAGTACTACGGCTATTTCTCCACCCGCAGCTTCCAGTTCGGCAACCAGACCATCGGCAACCACAACCGCCTGCTCGGCGCGGTGGAAGGCGTGGACGGAATCAAGACCGGCTACACCCGGATGTCCGGCTTCAACCTGATGACCTCGGCGCGCGCCAATGGCCGGCACATCGTGGGCATCGTGCTTGGCGGCCGTTCCGGAGCCATCCGCGACCGCATCATGGCGTCGCTGGTGGCCGAGCACATACCGACAGCCTATGCCGGCGCCCGCATTGCCCCGCCGGTTGGCGAATCCGGCGCAGCCTCCCGGGTTGCGGCCGCCACGGCGCCTCGCCCGGAGCCGCGTCCCGCCGATCTGCCGGCGCGCGGCGTCCGCCCGGTGGTTGCCTCGGCCTCGGCGTCGGACACGGCGACGCCGTCCACCTTCCGTTGGGTGGCTCCGCGCAACGAGCAGGATTCAGCGGCGGTCACGCGCCTCGCCTATGCGCCGGAAACCGAGCCCGCCGCGCCGCGTGAACTCGACTCCCGGGGCCTTGCCCGGCTGATCAGGAACAAGGCCAACCAGCCCGCCCGTCAGGCAGCCGCGCCGGAAGCGCCGGCGGCGGAGCCAGAAACGGCTCCGGTCGCCCGCGGCGGATCCTGGGTGATCCAGCTGGGCGCAACGGAAGACGAGGCCTCCGCCAAACAGCTTCTGGCCGAGGCGCGCGGCGCCAGCGAATACCTCAAAACCGCGGCGCCGTTCACCGAAAAGGTGGTGCGCGGCAAGGCGACCCTGTGGCGCGCCCGCTTCTCGGGCTTCGGTCCAAAGGGCGCGCAAGACGCCTGCCGGGCCCTGAAGGACAATGGCTACGAGTGTTTCGCCACGCGCGGCTGATCGCGCTGGACAACGCCCTCTTCTGTTTTCGGCGCCCGGGCGCCGGCGGCGCAACGCTCATCTGATCGGGCGCCGCACGCCCACCCTGCCCGTCGCGCCACACAGGAACTGAAGCACACCGCAGCGTGATCCCGGCCCCTGAACCAGCCAATGGCTTAAGGGGCAACGGGAGAGCTGCGCCCCGGACGCCCCCGGAGACGGGAGGCCGGGAGCAACGCAACGGCCGCCACGCCAACCGCGGCGCGCAGCACAGTATTCCGGGGCGCTCTCCAGCGTCGGCCAGCGCGCCCCGGCCCGATATTTCCGGGCGTGGCCCCCGAACGAACCCGGATCCGCAAAGGTCCGCGTCGACGGGAGACGCCCTGATCGCCGCCTGGGGTCCGCTCCAGGTTTCCGGTTTGACGCATTTTCCTGATGCGAGGCCCGTTCCGCCTCGCCTGAAAATGACTTGGTGGAGTTAGCGATGCCGGGCCAGCAAAATATCCTTGGCTTGATTGACCCGCGCCGCCAGCCACGTCGTGCCCCCCTGGTCGGGATGCAGGCGTTTCATCAACGTGCGATGGGCGCGCCGGATATCTTCGGCCCCGGCCCCCGGAGCAAGGCCCAGGACCTCATAGGCCTCCTTTTCGGTCATCGCGCCCGCCCCCGGACGCCCGCCGCGGCTCCGCGCGTCGCCATCTCCATCAGCGTGTTCACGCCATGCGGGAAACCGGCTGTCGAGATAAGCCTCTAGCAGCCGCGACCCATCCGGATCGCGCGCCAGGCAGTCGCGGCGCAGGGCGATCAGCTCTGCCAGCCCGAGGGCCCCGAGTCGGGCTCCCGCCCGCGCCCCGGCGATCACCTGCCCGTCGAAGGCGCCGCTGTCATGATCGACGGTCATCTCGATAAAGGCCGAGCGGGCGCGCGACACCCGTCCGGAAGACGCGCCCTTCTGAAACGGCAGATTGAACGGAAGCCGGAAGGGCAGCTCGCCATAGGCCCAGGCGCCGGTGCCGGCGACCAGTAACGCCATGTCGATCCGGCCGCGCAGGAGCAGGACGCCGGCGACTATAAACGCCGCGATGCCGCCAGCCTTGCGCAACAGCGGCGCCAGCTTCGCCATGTCGGCCTTGCGATATTGCGTGAGCAGCCACCACAGCGCCGCAACGGCAACCAGACCTGCGATCAGCGCCATCCGCCAGAATTCTCCATCGTTCCAGATCTCGCGCGTTCCAGATCTCGCGCGTTTCATGATCGCGCGGTCCGCGTTCAGCCGCCGCTCCAGATCTGCTCTACCGCATTCGCGCATGATGCGCATCCTGCCGGGATCATGGGCGACATCCTGGTCAACATTCTGGTCGACAGGGCGGCCCGCCTTGCTCCGCCAGGCATTTTCGCCGCCACACATCTTCGCCGGCGCGCATCCCGGGACGCCATGCATCCTGGGCGCCATCGCCATACGTCCTGGCCATATCGCCAGATGGGCAGATTGCCAGCGACGCGCATGCGCGATAGGTCCGCTGTCGGCCACAACGCAGAATACGGAGCCAGCACATGAGCAGCGTTGAAACGGCGACCACAGTGGCGCAACTGCGGGAGAAGGTGGCGCAATGGCGACGCGAAGGCGCCCGCGTCGCGCTGACCCCGACGATGGGGGCCCTGCATGATGGCCACCTGTCGCTGGTGCGGCTGGCGCAGCAGCATGCTGACAAGGTGATCGTCTCCATTTTCGTCAATCCGAAGCAGTTCGGCCCCAACGAAGATTTTTCCCGCTACCCGCGCACCCTGCCCGAGGACCTTGCCCTGCTTGCAACCGTGGGCGCGGATCTGGCCTGGACGCCGGACGTCGCAGCCATGTATCCGGAGGGCTTCGCCACCAGCATCGGCATCGGCGGTCCGGCCCTGGCGGGACTGGACGATGCTCACCGCCCCGGCCATTTCGACGGCGTGGCAACGGTGGTCGCCAAGCTGCTGCTGCAAACCGGCGCTGACGTGGCCGTGTTTGGCGAGAAGGACTACCAGCAGCTTCAGGTGATCAACCAGCTGGTGCGCGACCTGAACATCCCCGTGGAGATTATCGGCGCGCCGACCCGGCGCGAGGCGGACGGCCTCGCCCTCTCCTCACGCAACCGCTACCTGTCGCCGGAAGACCGCGCCCTGGCGCCGGCCATCGCCCGCGTGCTCAGCGTCTGCGCCGAGCGGCTGCGCACCGGCGCCGCCGCCGCGCCCATCATGGCCGATGGCGTGAAGACGCTGGAATCGGAAGGGTTCAAGGTTGACTATCTGGTCGCCCGCCATGCGGTAACGCTGGCGGCGGTCAACAGCATCGCCGATGGCCCCCTGCGCCTGCTGGTCGCGGCGCGGCTGGGAGCCACGAGACTGATCGACAACATCGGCGTGTGAGCGCATGCGACGCCGCAGCCTGATCCGCCCTGTTTGCGGCGCCGCTTTCGCGGCGCTGGCGCTGGCGGCGTCCAGCGGTTTCAGCGCTCCGGCTGTCGCCGAAGTGCGCTTTGGCAACAATGTCCGCGTTGGCGGCCACGATTTTTCCAACCAGACCTTCAACGCCAGACGGCGCGGGCGCATTTATCTGTATGACCGGAAGCCGCGTCATGAAGGCTGCGTCTGGAAGGCGGACGGGCGCGGTGGCCGCGTCAAGGTCTGCCGCCTCCAGCGCGCTCGTTAGAGCGCTGCCCTGAAAGGTGGAAGCCGCCTGGAAACCGGGTCAGATCAAAGAGATAGCGCGCCTGCGAACTGCCTTCGATTGAAGGGCCTGCAAGCCACGCTCCCCGCCCCGGCCGGCAACACATCGCCAGACCAGAGCCTGTCAGCGCCCCGAATAGCCATAACCAAAGCTGGCGCGTCCGCCGACGCGGATTTCGGTGTCGCCGAAGCGCATGACGCCCTTGCCGGAAGATCCCGGTTCACGCCTGTCGATCCGGTCGGCCAATGTTTTGGCGTCCGGCCGCGGCGCCTGCAACCTGTCATGCCGCAGTTGCGCCGGGCTGCGCTTCTGCCCCGGCTGACGCTCGCCAGCAACCACTGGCCCCGCCAGCGCCACGAGGGCGCATTGCCCCAGCACCAGCGCGAGCGCGCCAGAGCGCTTTCCGATCAGCCAGAATCGCCTGATCGACCCGAATTCGCCCGAAATAATAAAGACTCCGGCCGACGCCCTGGCCCGGCTTTCGCCTCGCCCCCGTCCCGGCCGGCCGTCCGCGCCCGGGGACGGCGAGGAAGACGCAGCTTCGCCTGAGAACAATTTCGTCTCCCGCATCCGCATTTTTCCCTCCGCAACGCCGGTCCGGCCACACATTTTGCCAGAACCTTGTCCCGCCAGCCGCCAGGCGCGTCAATCCGGAAGCGCGAATGTCATTTTTGATATCATTCCAATGTAGCGGTTGACCCGGCAGAAAATTTTGCCATTCTCGATGTAGGCATTGACTACATCGGGCGTGACCATGACCTATCATCATGGCAATCTTCGCAAGGCGCTGCTTGAGCGCGCCGCCGCCGTCATCGCGGAACAGGGCGTTGAAGGCCTCAGCCTGCGCGGCCTTGCCCAGGACCTTGGCGTATCGCACGCCGCGCCGTCCCGCCACTTTCGCGACAAGGTCGACCTGCTGCGCACGCTCGCTACGGAAGGTCACGAAACGCTCGGCCGCTATACCTTCGCCGCCAGCAACCAGGCTGGCGCCGATCCGCTGGAGCACCTCGCCGCGCTCGGCCACGCCTATGTGCGCTTCAGCCTGGAGCACCCGGCCTATTACCGCAGCGGGCGACATCCAGAGGTGGCGGCGCAGGCCGACGACGCCCTCAAACAGGCGCACGGCAGACGCATGGAGGCGCTGTTGCGCGCCACCCACGCGGCCCAGGCGGCCGGCTGGCGCCAGGACGCTTCCGCCCTGCACGCCATGGTTTTCGGACTGGCCACCGTGCGCGGCCTTGCCGCCCTGCTCCATGACCCGATGTTTCGCAGCCATATCGGCGACGTCGATCCGGACGCGCTCATCGACGGCGTGATGCGCCTCGTGATCGATCCGGACGCCGCGCGCGCCGCACTCCAGGCGCCAGAGGACAAAACCCACGAACCGGAGCCATGACTGGCTCCGGTTTGACGGCAACGCTTTTCGACCGGGCGAAGCCGTCCGGTCGAACAGAATGCGCCCAACAGAAAAACTGGCGCCACTTCCGGTCAGACGGAGCGACTGATCGACCAGGATTCGCTCAGGACAAAGGCTCTGGCAGGCGCACGGCGCCCCAGTTGCAATCAGGGGGACGGAGCGCCGGTCCGGTTCGGCTGCGCCCCATCCGGATAACAAACAGGAGGACACCAATGCCCAGCGCGACATTTATTGACCACGCCGGCCAGAGCCGCACCGTTGAGGGCCCCGAGGGCGAAAACCTGATGCGGGTGGCCGTTCTCAACGACGTGCCCGGCATTGATGCGGACTGTGGCGGCGAATGCGCCTGCGCCACCTGCCATGTCTTCGTGGATGAGGCGTGGCTCGACAAATGCGGCGAGCCCTCCGAACTGGAGACGAGCATGCTCTCGTTCGCGGCCACGGCGCAGCCGAACTCGCGCCTCGCCTGCCAGATTATCCTGACCAGCGCGCTCGACGGCATTGTCGTGGAGACGCCGGCCGCCCAGCACTGACATCAGGCCCCGGTCAGCCAGTCTCCTCTCAGGGCGTGGCGGCGCGGGGCGGCGGCGGACCGCCCAGTACGTCGACAGCAACGCCAGGAACAGAATGTAGCGTCAGACAACACCGAGCGCCGGTCCGCCTGGCGGAGCGGGAACAGCTCAAGGCTGGAGGAACACCATGGATCCCTTCCACAATCCTTTCATCGCCGAACACACCGGGCGGGCCCGGACCATTCCGCTGGAGGAGCTTAGCCCGGCCAACCCCAAATACATGGAGATGGACGTCTGGCAGCCCTATTTCAGCCGGCTGCGCGAGGAGGCGCCGCTTCACTACTGCGAGGACAAGATCATCGGGCCATACTGGTCCCTGACCCGTTACAAGGACATCATGGCGACGGAGGTGAACACCAAAGTGTTTTCCTCCTCCTCCACCTTTGGCGGCATCACGCTGATGGACCAGCGGGAAGAACTGCCCATGTTCATCGCCATGGACCAGCCAAAGCATGACGAACAGCGCAAGGTGGTCCAGCCGATCGTTTCGCCGCAAAATCTCGAAAGCATGGAAAAGCTGATCCGCGAGCGGACGCAGAAGGTGCTGGATTCCCTGCCGCTGAACGAACCCTTCAACTGGGTGGAGAAGGTTTCCATCGACCTCACCAACATGATGCTGGCGACCCTGTTCGACTTTCCCTTTGAGGACCGGGCGCTGCTCACCTACTGGTCGGACAGCGCCACCGCCAACACCCTGGGCGGGGGCTACGTCGACTCCGAGGCGACGCGGGAGCGCATCCTGGCCGAGTGCCTCGCCTATTTCACCAAACTCTGGAACGAGCGGGTGAACGCGGAGCCAGGGTCTGATCTGGTTTCCATGCTGGCGCACGGGCCGGCGACCCGGAACATGAGCCCGCGCGAGTACCTCGGCAACCTGGTGCTGCTGATTGTCGGAGGCAACGACACCACGCGCAACTCCATGACCGGCGGCGTCTGCTTCCTCAACCAGAACCCGGACGAATACGCCAAGTTGCGGGCCAATCCGGCCCTGGTCGATTCCATGGTGTCGGAGATCATCCGCTACCAGACGCCGCTGGCCTACATGCGCCGCACGGCGCTGGAGGACTTCGAGATGCATGGCCAGACGATCCGCAAGGGCGACAAGCTGGCCATGTGGTACGCCTCCGGCAACCGCGACAGCGAGGCCATCGACAACCCGGACCAGTTCATCATCGACCGGGCCCGGCCGCGACAGCACCTGTCATTCGGCTTTGGCATCCACCGTTGCGTCGGCAACCGCCTGGCCGAATTGCAGTTGCGCATCCTGTGGGAGGAAATCCTGCAGCGGTTCAGCAAGGTGGAAGTGGTCGGGCCGCCAAAGCGCGTCTTTTCCGCGTTTATCCGGGGCTACACGGAACTCCCGGTGCGCGTCACCCGCTGATCCGGCAGCCTGCCCGGCCAGTCGCAGGCCTCCAGGACAAACCAGCATGACCAGCGCGCGCCCGATGCAAGACAGCATCGGGCGCGTGATATATTTCAGCAACATCATTATTATTTATAATAAATTATCAGCACGTTGAATTGACTTTCAATAAAAAATACTGCAGCAGCCCGTTAATATTTTATTTCAATATTAATTCAATATTATACGGTGCAGGATATTGACTTCAAATAACACATGCCGCGACGGCCAGCAACAAGCATTCCCCTTGACGCGACGCACGCTGCTGCAGGCGCATCGCGCATCGCGCCTTGTCATGGTGATTGCCTCAGGCGCCCTGGCATGCGCGCCGCGCCCGGCGACGGCCATCATCCTGAACGACCAGGCGGCCGCCACGCTTCCCGGCCCGCACAAGCTCATCCAGCGCATCAAAAGATGGCATGACGCCGGCAACGCGCATGACAACGTCGTTGCAATCACGACCTACGACGAAAATAACAATTTTATTGAATCATTCTGCACAGGAACGCTAATTAATCATAGGACAATTCTTAGCGCCGCACATTGCGCCTATGATTCCAATTCAAATAAAATCTCAAAAGAACTAAAATATACATGGATTCATTTCAACCAGAACGCCGCCAATCCATCCCTGCACGACAGGCAGGCTAGCGGATTCATCGCGCACCCTGCCTTTGACAACCGGAGCGACCCGGCCCACGAAACAAAACACAGGGATATGGCCCTGTTTTCGCTGGACCGGCCTGTCACTGGCATCAAGCCTGTCCACCTCCTCGAGCCGGGCGCGCCGCTGCCCCCGCGCGGAACGGTCGTCCTCATTGCAGGCTATGGCCGCGCAGGCGTGGCGTCGGCGAAAAGGACCGTAAATAATGCCCTGCGCCGTACGGCGCTCACGACAATCGGCCTGGTGCACGGCGCCGGCAAGGCCATGCCTGGCCTGATCGAGGTCGAGTTCCGGGACCCGGCGCATCCGGAAGTGCACAACGCCTTCAAACAGACATCTCCCGTCCCCGCCTGGCAGGGACAGCCAGGGGCGGGGGACAGTGGCGGCCCGTTGTTCATGGTGATGGCGGACGGTTCCCTGACACAGATCGGCGCGCTTCATGGCGGCGGAAGTGGCTATGGCGCAATCGATAGCTATGCGCCCGTTCAGGACAATTATGCCTGGATTCTTCAGAACAATCCCTTGCGCCATGTCACAGCGAAACCCGGCGCATGGAACTGGAGCGACCCCAGGGCATGGACCGATCGCCATGCCGCGCCTGACGCGCCCCTGGAAGCGCCCGACAATCGCCACGGCTCAATGACCCGCAAGCCTCATGGCAAACCTGGGCGCTATTACGAAGCCGACCTGTCCGAACCGTCGCAGATCCGGCTCGACAAATCCGCGTCCATTGACCGCCTGATCATCAGCAATGCCGAGGCCAGCATACTGATTCCTGAAGGACGGCGACTGGGAGTCGAGCTCGACGCCCTGCTATTCTGGGGCACAATGATCGTGGACGGCACGCTCGAAACCCGGGTATCCGATAGCCCCACCGACGATGATGCGGGCCTTCGCCTGCTCCGCGGCCGGATTTCTGGTGGCGGCGCCATTGTCGTCAATGGCAGCTTTGTCCAGCATGGCGGGGTGATTGCCCCCGGCAAGATCGCAACGCCGGGCGCGCTGGTCATCTGGGGCGACTATGTCCAGCTCAGGCCCGGAACCATGGCCGTGCGCGTCAACGACAGCGGTAACGCAGACCGGCTTGTCGTCTCCGGCAAGGCGGATATCTCCGGCAAGCTCGCCGTCACCGTCATGGGCAAGGCCCCCGCGACCGGTCAGGCCTTCACCGTGCTGCGCGCCAGTGAAATCACCGGCAATTTCAGCGAAATCACCAGCTCGCTGCCCGCTTTCACCTGGGCAACCCACGCCGACGACAACCGCATCATCCTCACCGCAACCGGCATTGACTACGGCCATGTTCTGGCTGACGAAACCGCCGTCGTCACTGGAAAGGAGGCCTTGCGCCACCTCTCAGGCCGCATCGCCATCGCGCCCCTCAACCGCCTCGCCGCCCAACTTGCCCCCGAGGCCGGGGCGCTTGCCGACAGCATCGACGCCGATGACGTCCCGTTCCCGTCGACGCCAGCCCTGGCCATCGCCAGCCTCAACACCATGGATGCTACGACCCTCAGCCGCGCCCTGCTCGCCCTGCCGCCGTCCGGCTTCCACGCCCAGACCGGCTTCGGCATC